>CAYMGG010000035.1:0-25834 GCA_964389915.1 uncultured Planctomycetaceae bacterium | reverse complement strand
TCCGCTACCCGTTTAATCAATTTTTCTTCGCCGAATTACGCAACGCTACACAATTCTGATGGGAGAATTGTTCGCGCAAATAAAAATTAATTCATATCGTGGGATTGAAATGTCCGTTAGCGGTGAATATTTTTGCAGCCAGACAAGCTTGCCACCCCTGGCGAGGACCAAGGACCAGCAGCGAAATTCCGGGAAAGGTTGAATAAAAAACTATAAGCCTATGCATACCAAAGATTCTCTGTCCTTGGTCCAGCTACGGGGGTGGACCAAGGATTTTGGAGAAACGGAGAAGAAAAAAGACTTTTTTGGGGCGCTCTCCGGGGAACTCGACCAAGGATGGCGGCTCAATACTTTTTTCGGCCACCAGATCGTCAGCTCGCAAAACTCTTTGGCGGCACAAGATATACGGATAGTCAACAAAAAGCCCCTCGGCTAGGACCGAGGGGCGATTCGTAAGCGGAGAAGGTTTTCCGCTTGGTTTTTGGTACTGCTGGTGCACCTGGATTACGAACCGGTCTCGGTTTCTTTGTTGGGCGCAAGGCGTTGCAGCGCAAGAGCTTCACTCGAGGTCCACCCCTCGGCGTTTTTTGAGCCTGTTGAACCAGGTTCTGCAAGCAGTCGCATTGGCAAACCGTTGCCGCGCCACGCCATACCTGCGTGCGCGGTCTTTTCATATTTGCCATACTGCGCATATGTACAGTATTCTGGAGTCACCTCGCCTGCATCGGGCAGGCATGGTCTTCAGGATACCGGCCTATGGGTGCGCCACGCCTTCAGCCACGGCCTCTGTACCGTCCGCGCGACCACACGGCGTCGCCCCTGTGGCAGCTCCTGGACCGGCATTTCGACGAGTTCGAGCGGGTCTATGACGACCGGTTTGCCGCCAAGTACGGCTTCTGGCGCCCGCAGATCCGCAAGTCGGTAGACGCCTACCTCAAGTGCGGCGACCTGCACGAGGGCTTTGCGCGCGTCCGGTGCCCGCAATGCAAGCACGAAATGTTTGTCGCCTACAGTTGCAAACAGCGATGCGCTTGCCCATCATGCCACCAGAAGCGTGCTCTCGTCACGGCCATGCATGTCGAGGAGGATGTCTGTGCCAGCGTCCCGCACAGGCAGCTCGTGTTCACGATACCCAAACGGTTCCGGCTGTACTGCCGTTACGACAGAAAACTCCTCGGTCGCATGACTCGTGAAGCCTGGCTCTGCGTCCGCCAGTATGTCAATGAGGCACTCGGCCGCAAGGATGCTGTACCGGGCATGATCGCCGCCATGCAGACTCACGGGGAGCTTCTGCATTGGCACCCCCATATACATGCTCTGGTGACCTGTGGCGCTTTTACGGAAGACGGCACGTCCCTGGACGTGCCTGAGTTCGATGAGGACCAGATGCTCGCCATGTGGGAGGACCGCATTTTCAAACTGCTCACGGCGGAGGACCTGGTCACTGCGGATGTTGTTGACCAGATGCGCTCATGGGATCACACGGGCTTCGGCTTTGACCAGTCGGTCCACCTGCCGTCCGGCGACCGCAAGGGTATCGAGCGCCTGGTCCAGTACATGGTGCGGTGCCCGTTCAGTCTCTCCCGGGTCATGAAGGTCACTGACGAGGGTACAGTCGTCTACAAGTCGGAAAAGCAGCAGTGCCGCCCTTTCCCGGATCTCAAGAGCCCGTCGCTCAAGCAGGGCACGAGCCGCAACTTTCAGATCCTGCCTGTACTGGACTTCCTGGCCGAGTTCACGCAGCACATCCCTGCCAAGGGCTCTCATTTGATACGCTACTATGGATGGTACTCAAACAAGGCGCGGGGTATGCGGAAGAAGGCGGTCGCCTCAGATGAACCTGCCCCTGCTGATAACGATACAGAATTCAGGAAGGCTTGCCGGAAGCGATGGGCCATGCTCATTCAACGCATCTACGAAGTCGATCCCATGGCCTGTCCACAGTGCTCAACTCAGATGAAGGTTGTCGCCTTCATCGACCCGCCTCAGGAAGAGATCATCCAGAAGATCCTCAAGCACTGCGGCCTCTGGGAAGAACCGCCCGAACGAGCCCCTCCCGGTCTGGACGGCTTCACCCCGGATACGGATGAAGCCGGCGAGGTTGAGTATGTGGATATCGACACCTTCCTTGCTGAGTTCTGACTGACTCGGACAGGGCACTCGTTTCTTCACCACATGAATCCGGCAAAATCTGCCTGAAAATCGCCTCGCGCCGAGGGGGTGTAGGGTACCCTACACCCCCTCCGCCTCCCCTCGTAAGGGTTGATTACAGCTTGACGGGTTGATCTTGGGCGGGTAGGCTTCCTTCGGTGATGGAAATCAAAATTCCTATCAGTAGTTATTGTATTTCACAGGATGAAAATCTAAAAATAAGTATCTTTTTGATTTGCCCTTCATTACCAGTATTTCAGGGTTATTAGTTCGATTTTGCCATTTTCGCAATCCATTATTATGACTCGTAAAAGCAGAGTCCTTTGTCCGGATATTTTTAGTTAGCCCCAAGGTAGTATGGGCATATTTCCTGGTATTTGTAACATTTAATAAAAAATTTATTATCAAAATAAATTAAAATCATTCACTTAAATTAACGTTGTGAACACTTTTAGGGCATCGTTCAAAGCTCGCGCATCATGAGTGCGAATATAATCCACGCCCATGTAACTTGAATAAATTTCCGCCGCCAAGGTAGCCGGGCTTCGCTCATTGACTCCGCGCCCGGTGATGGTTCCCAAAAACGATTTCCGGGAAACCGAAACAAGTATTGGCAAATTGAAGGATTCTTTTAGGCGGGAGATATTTTTTAAAACGTGAATTGAAGATTCCGGATTGGAGCCCAAGAAAAACCCCATTCCCGGATCTAATATTAGCCGTTCCGGTGAAACCCCTGAATTTTGTAGTAATTTAACGCGCTGTAAAAAGAACTCGATCATTTCATCGTATACTTTTTCGGGCTTTGTCTCGATAACAGTGGCCGGACCTAAACGCTGGACGGAATGCATCACAATCAGTTTACAATTCGATTCCGCCAATTCAGGATATATTTCTGGATATGGGAATCCTTGAATATCATTCAAATATTGGACGTTACTTTTTATGGCATAGCGTTGAACTTCAGGTTTGAAGGAATCGATCGAAACTGGAATATTTTTGGAACGCAAGCAGTCAATTACCGGTTTTAACCGGGCTATTTCGTCTGGGGGTTTAACTGCCTGGGTGGCGGGATTACTGGAGGCAGCCCCCAAGTCAATAATATCAGCGCCATCTTCCACAAGCTGGAGGGATTTTTTTAAAGCTTGGTCATCATTTATATAAAGGCCTCCATCAGAAAAGCTATCTTCGGTGATATTTACAATTCCTAATATTTTTGGCGTTGATAGCTGCATAAAATCAATCCTTTCATATAAATAATTCATTATCTAATAATGGCGGCGGGTGCTTCCTTTAAGAAAAATCTGTTAAAATCTCCAGTTCTTTCTCAACATCCTCCTTTTTCTTGGGCCTCGTTAAATATCCGCCCAACAACATCCCAAATTATTCTTGAACCATCTTGGATATGCTGGTTTTTATCATGTAACTGAGTATGTGTGATTCCGTGGGTTTTCCAAGTATAATAATCAGTTAAGTGATTTTGCAATATCGGTTCAAACCGGTCGATTGCAGCAGCGAATTTTGACTCAGGAGTTTTCCGCTCCTCAAATTCGTTCCATAAATCAATGAATTCCTTTTTTTGGTCTTCAGGTAATACCCCAAATATTCTTTCGGCCGCCAGATGCTCCTTTTCCCGGGCGAGAGCCCTATTTTGGGTATCATATACGATTACATCCCCGGCATCAATCTCGACGATATCATGAATTAGCACCATTTTGATAACTTTGGAAATCTCAATTTGTTCGTTTGAACCCACGCCGGTTTCGCCCTCGATCAGCACCGGCGATTCCGGGCGCGTGTGATAGGTGCGCGCATCCTCCAGCAGGCGGCGCATGGATTCGGATTCCACAACGATGTCGCCCACCCCGGCAATGCTCCGCAGTTGTTGCCGCGCGGTATCCAGGTCTTTTCGCAGAACGTGTGTGGCTTCCCGGACCTTCTGGTCGAACCGTTCGCGAAAGTCCTTGTTTTCCCGCAGCAGCGCTTGATGTTCGGCGGCGCGCTCGATCAGGGCGGCGAGTTCCCGGCTGTCCACGGGTTTATTCAGAAAATCATAGGCCCCGCGCCGGAGAGCGGTGATGGCGGTCTCCATGTCGCCGTGCCCCGTACAGATCACGATGTCGCTCCACCTCATGCGGTCGGAGGATTTCAGCGCCCCCAGCAGGTCCAGTCCGTTCATGTCGGGCATGCAGATATCGGTGATGACCAGAGGGTAATAGCCGTTTTCGCAAGCATCCAGCGCGGCGTGGGCGCAAAGGCAGGGATGCGGCGTGTGGCCCTGGTCGGTGACCACGTCGCAGAGGATTTCCAGGGTGCTTTCCTCGTCATCCACGAGCAGGATGTTCATGACAAACGCACTCCCGGCGAATCGGAATTTTTGTGCCCGACAAGAATACTGTAACAGGCGCGGGCGTGCCTGTCCATGGTTTGCCGGATATTCGGACAACAGGATCGGATAAGTTTTGATCATTTTCCACTATCTGGTATACTGTAAAATACTGGGGAGATTTTTGTGATCCGAAATTTTGACGACGGACAAGATCATGAATGAAGCCAACATACCGGCCGTGCCGCTGCATCCTGGAGAGATTTTGCGCCAGGAGTTCATGGAACCGCTGGGCATTACCCAAGTGGCCCTGGCCGCGCATCTGGGCGTCCCGGTACGAAGAATCAATGAAATTTGCCGCGGGAAACGCGGTATCACCGCCGAAACGGCCTGGCTTTTGGGCCAAGCCTTTGGTGTTTCGGCAGAATCCTGGATGAATCTGCAGGCGCTCTACGAGTTGGCCGTCGCCAAACGCGGACACCGGTTAAGAAATATCGATCCACTCAAAGTTCCGGCTTGATGGTTAGAGTGAGTAGAGGCAGGCCGGGTGCAACCCGACACGGATCGTTCGAGCGCTTTTTTGCCGGGTTGCACCCGGCCTACGTTTTCAGTCGATAAGAGTTGCACAACTCGAATTCGTGCGAGTGTTCCATAAAAAAACGCCAACAGATTCCAGGGAAAATGTTGACGTGGGCCAAAACTGGTACTGCCGGTGAACCCGAAAAACGAACCTATCTCTCTTTTTGAGAACACGTAAGCTCTTGCAGATTAGGAGTTACCCGAGGTCGTCGATGCGCAGTTTTTGAGCCTATCGAATCAGGCTGTGCAATGGCCTCGGTTTTCAAACCTGCTTCTTTATCGCTCCATCATGCTTCGCGTTACAAAGAAGAGCATAAAGGTGTGTGCACCGAAAGTGTCGCAAGAGTTGAGAGACTATCTCGGCGCCGGCGTTGGCTTCGCAGAACAGCCACATTGAGGCAATAGCCAACTGGAAAAAGCTGAAGAATATGTACCTGCTGTGAAAACCAACTGATTCAGCAGCATCCACTGCATGTCCATACCCGTCAGCAAGTTGCATTGAAGGGTGCGCAAGCTGGCTAAGGCGGGGTTGATTAGTGAGATGTCATCCTCCCCATTCAATCCTTCGCAATCAGCCAAGACATTAGACCCACCTAATATACATGGAGGTTTTCGCTCCCGAAATCAGAATAGGAACCTGCCTGACCCAGGGGCAGGCCGCAGACGTGGGGTACGCCTGCGAATGTTCCAGAATTGATTTCGGGGAGGCGACGTTGAGTACCTGGTTCTTAAAATCCCGCTATCTCGGCCTGACTATATTCGGGGCTATTTACCTGACAGCAATGTTCCTTCTGCGGGTTGCGCTCCACATTCGCAGCGGATGGTCGGTCAATAGCGGCTTGTTCGAAACGCTGGAGATGTACGGCCTCGGGTTATTCCACGACGCCGTGACCTTCATCTATATTGCTGCGCTTCCCGTTACCGGCCTTAGTCTGTGCCGCGACCGGTGGCTGCGTTCGCGGTACATTCGCTATCTCCTGGGAACCGCATACTTCCTTGCACTCTTAGCTCTCGTTTTTGATATAATCGCGGAATGGATATTCTGGCGCGAATTTGGCGTGCGCTACAATTTCATCGCAGTAGATTACCTGGTCTATACCCATGAGGTAATCGGGATGATCTGGGAGTCATTTCCCGCACTACTTTATCTTGGCCTGCCGATGATGATTTCCGTAATTCTCTTCCTGTTGACCTATCGGCAGTTTGATCGGGGCCTTCTGACAGAGACGCCGACACATCTGCGCTTCGGCGTTGTTGCGGGATGGGCGCTTGCACTCTGCCTGGCATTTCTGTTTGTTGACCAGTCCCACAATGAAAGCAACGATAACGAATACAGCAACGAATTGGCCAAAAACGGGTTGTACAGTCTGATCGAAGCATTCGGCGACAACGAGATCCGCTATGATCGGTTTTATCGCCAGGAGGATCTGGATGTCGCTTTTTCCAACCTGAGGAAAGAACTGAAGTGCCCGGAAATTGCGGCTTCGACAGATGGATCGATTCGCAACGTCTCTCGGAGAGTGGAATCATCCGCTCCGGAAGAGAAAAAGAATGTCGTTCTGATTATGGTGGAAAGCCTTTCGGTCCAATTTTTGGGTGCCTTTGGCAATCATGAAGACATCACGCCGAATCTGGATAAACTGGCCGAGGACTCGCTCTTCTTTCGGAATCTTTATGCAACGGGAACACGAACCTGTCGCGGGCTGGAGGCAGTCACATTATCCCTGCCTCCCACTCCGGGACGGTCGGTTGTCAAGCGACCGGACAATGCCCATCTCTTCAATATTGGCACCATTTTCCGGCAAAGAGGATATGAGACCACGTTTTTCTATTCGGGATATGGCTATTTCGACAACATGAATGCCTTCTTCAGCGGCAACGGATTCCGCATCGTGGATCGCACGTCATTCGACGCCAATGAAATCACCTTCAGCAACATATGGGGCGCTTGTGATCAGGATCTTTTCAACAAAACACTCACGGAGTGCGACAAGACCTTTGCGACGGGCAAGCCGTTCTTTTCATTCCTGATGACCACCTCGAATCATCGCCCGTACACCTACCCGCAAGTGATTGACATCCCCTCCGGCGATGGGCGCGGAGGCGCGGTGAAATACACGGATTATGCGATTGGCGAATTTCTGGACAAGGTACGCCATAAGCCCTGGTTTGCCAATACCATCTTCGTGATCGTCGCAGACCATTGTGCCAGCAGTGCCGGGAAATCAAAACTGCCGGTGCGGAAATACCACATTCCGCTCTTCATCTACGCGCCCGGCTTTGTCAAACCGGCCAAAATCGACAAACTGTGCAGTCAGATCGACATCGGCCCGACGATCATGGCGCTGCTTCACTTTCAATATGAAAGCCATTTCTTCGGACAGGATATTTTGACCCCGGAACATCCGCAGCGTGCGCTGATTGGCAATTACCAACGGCTCGGACTTTATGCGCGGGACCGTCTCACCGCGCTTCTGCCGCGTCGCGAAACCATCAGCTACCTTGTCAACGACTCGGGACGTATCGAAACGGAAGTAGATGACGACCCAGAGGCGCTCCTGCGTACCATCAGTTACTATCAGGCCGCCGCCTATCTTCTGGAGGCGGGGCTTTACCGCGAGACGCCCTGATGCGCGGGCTGGTGGCGACAGGATGCTTGCTTCTGGTGGTGTTTATGGCTTTCCATTGGACGAATTGGGATCTCGCTATTCAGGATTGCCTCTACACACCAGGCCATAGTTGGCTGATCGACAAGGATGAATCGGTAAAGAACTGGATTTTTTATTCCGGGCCGAAGGTGGCGCTGGGGCTGTTCGGTGGCGCATGCCTGTTTGCTGCCCTGCTGAGCCTGCGGTACGAGCGGCTTCGTCCCTATCGTCGCAGTGCAATCTTGATGTGCCTGTCGATGATCGTGGTGCCGTCGAGCGTGACGCTCATAAAGCATGTTTCCAACGTCTATACGCCAAACCAGGTACGCCGCTACGGTGGGAACCACAACTACCGCAAACCCTTTGAGTGGAATCGCCCGTTGAAGGACCCGGACAAGCCGGGAAGAGGGTTTCCCGCAAGCCATGCGTCAGGCGGCTTTGCGCTCATGATGCTCTACTTTGCTCTGTGCGATAAACGTGCTCGGCAGTTGGGCTTATTCCTGGGGATCACGGCTGGCTGGATCATGGGCATGTATCAAACCCTGAACGGGCAGCATTTCTTCAGCCATACGCCCGTCACAATGTTGTGGGCCTGGTTGATCATTCAAGCAATTTGCCATGTCTGGAAAGACAACAAGTGCGAACCGCTGACGATTAGATCGGACTAATGTTAAGCCCTTCTAATTTCCCCTACAAACGCTTTGGAGTGGGGGAACATATATTCAGGAAAGTCATGCCGACACTTGTTTAGATTGCGAGGAGCATCGATATGAACACTGATGGCGCGCTGCACGGGAGTATTCCCGGCGAATCCAATTACCGTGAATTGCTGAGCAAGGTTCCGGAAGTAACCATCTATTTCTGGATCATCAAGGTTCTCTGCACAACCGTTGGCGAGACGGCGTCGGACTTTTTGAGTATTGATCTTGGCTTCGGTCTGATCGTTACGTCTGTGGTCATGGGCGCTTTTCTTGCGGTTGCGTTGTTTATGCAAATGAAAGCTGAAAAGTATATCCCGGCTCTTTATTGGCTTGCCGTCGTTCTGATCAGCGTTTTCGGCACTCTGGTCACGGATATTCTGACCGATAGCATGAATGTGCCCCTGGAAGCGAGCACGATTGTCATCAGCATGGCCCTCGGGTTGACCTTTATCGTCTGGTATGCACGGGAAGGCACGCTTTCCATCCATTCTATTTTCACCCGTCAACGAGAAGCCTTTTACTGGCTGGCCATTCTCTTTACCTTCGCTCTCGGAACCGCCGCCGGGGATCTGATGGCGGAGCGTCTGGGTTTGGGCTATCTGGTCACGGGCCTTATTGTTGCGGGCTGTATCTCCGTAGTTGTGCTGGCCTGGAATTATGGGCTGAATGCAGTTCTTTCCTTCTGGATCGCCTATATCTTGACCCGTCCCCTTGGCGCTTCATTGGGGGACTATCTCTCCCAGTCACACGAGAATGGGGGCTTGGGCTTGGGGGCGACCGGCACCAGTGCCGTATTTATTCTGGCGATCATTTCGGTGGTCGTATTCCTGAGCTTGACAAAACGCGACCGTATCGCGCTTTCTGAAGCCAACATCGATACTGAGCAAACAGGTGGGTCGGCCGTATGGCAGGTCGCGGTAACGATTCTTGTGCTCATGATTGCGGCCGGGGGAGGTTATTATTGGCGCAGTCTTCAATTGCAGCGCGAAGCCCAACGTCACGCCTCCGCAGATGCGCCATTGGGTGATTTGTCCGAATTCAGACAGATCACAAAGGATACTTTGGCGCTTGTCGTATCGGGCAAACTCCCGGAAGCAAAAACGCGTATAGCCGATTTGGAGTATGCGTGGGATAACGCGGAAGGACGTTTGCGGGCGATGAACCGAGACGCATGGACGGAGGTGGACGATTCGATTGATGAATCGTTGGATCGGTTGCGTGCGAGACGTCCCGAAGCACCTTCCTGTCAGTCTTCACTGGAATCATTGCTGTTGCTTTTGGATGGCATGGACAAACGTGATTCAGGATTGGCGCATGTCGCAGGTTCCATGTCGGGAACTGCGATTTCCGAAAAGGTCAAATGAAGAGGTGCTAACCTCTTTGATTAGTGGCACCTAATGTTAAAGCGTGCTAATATGGATGGTGATTCCAGATCCATGACGCACAATATATTGCAGAGGAACTTTGGCTGGACTGACGTATTGGTTCTGGAAAGGAGAGCACGATGAGTATGGCTAATGGAAGGCGCGTATTGGCTAGTATTGCGGGAACGATGCTGCTGGTCATTGGGATAGGCGTCGGAGCGCGGGCCTCGGAGTTGCCCGACAAGGCGCAGGCCGCACTGGAGAAGGCCTTCCCCGGAGTCCAGGTTCGGGATGTCGAACGGGAGAAAGAGTTCGGCGCGCGGTATTACGGGGCTGAAATCACTGTGAACGGCAGGCGACTGGAGGTAGAAGTATCGCCTGATGGAGTGATTGGCGAGGTGGAGAGCGTGGTCGATGGCAAGGATGTGCCGGCCGCGATTCAGGAAGCCATTGCCCGCCAGCTCAAGGACAAGACCATTGTCAAGGTCGAGCGTCATGAGCGGCGCGCGTCGGCAAAGTCGGGCTCGTGGGTGCCGCTTTCGTCGCCGGTGATTTTCTACGACGTAAAGTATAAGGATGGCAGTCGGCGCAAAAGCCTGATCCTTGATGAAAGCGGAAAGTCAGCGCGCAACCTCGACCACGACGAGGACAATGATCGTGATGACGGCGAGGATGATGACGAGGAAGCCGTGGCCGTGGAATCCCTGCCGTCAGCCGTGACCAATGCCATTCAGTCTCAATTCAGCGGATCGCGCCTGACCTCGGCCAAGCTGGAGACCGAGGACGATGATGAAGAAGAGGCCGCCTCGGCATTGTACGAAGTGAAATTCGAACATCAGAATCGGCAGCTTGAAGCCAAGGTTGACGAAAAAGGCGCGGTCTCCGAGATCAAGGAACATCTTGAACCCGGCAAATTGCCGACCGCGATTTCCGATTCCCTGAAGAAAACCTACCCGAGAGCGAAGGTAACGGAAGTCGAAAAGGTGCTGGCTGGCGATAAACCGATCTATGAAGTGGAATTGGATGCCGACGGCGAAACCATCGAGGTGGTTCTGGATGCCGATGGCAAGGTGCTCCGCCACAAAGTGGATGTTGACGAAGATGATGGGGACGATGATGACGATGAGTAAGAAAACAGAGCTCTGGGCTTGCTACCCTCTGACATTTATCCATTTCCGTACGAGCCTGTTGGGGATGGCAATTTTTCTGGGAATAGCCCTCCTGACTGGATGCGAAGGGCAACAAGGTCGACAGGTGTTGTCCTTCACTGAGACAAGCATCATACTGGAACACAACAGCATTGATGGCGACGGAGAAATTGTAGTCTTTGTTAAAGGCGGGGATGATGGACTTGGCATGCTGAGGGTTACGGCACCCAATGGAGTGGAAATACTCAGGGTTTCCAGCAAAGAGAAGGTGGTCGGCTTACGCGAATTCTCTCTTGAAACAGCCGAGCCCGAAATAGGCAAGGTTCGCATTGCCTACCCTGAGGGGGTCTACCGGTTCGATGGTATGACCCAGCACGGTCAACGCTTGAGTGGAAACGCTACCCTCTCGCATGCATTGCCCACAGCCCCCTCGGCCCACTTCGTTGCCGCCACGAATAAGGTGTCATGGGAACCGGATGCGAGGCTGGAAGGGTATCGCATTGAAGTTGAACGAGAGGAGAATGGGGAGGATACTGCGAAATTGACGATGGATTTGCCTGCCGATGCAGCATCCTTTACTATTCCGAAAGCGTTTCATAGCCCGGGATCTTACCAGCTTGGCTTGGCTGCAATCGGTAAAAATGGCAACATTGTCGTTGTCGAAAAAGAGTATACCATTAAGTGAAAGAGCAGGGAACCGGCATGCTGAAGATTCTGGTGGTGGAAGATGCGCCGAAGATGGCGAATCTTCTCAAAAAGGGACTGTCGGAAGAAGGATACCGGGTCGAGGTCGCCCGGGATGGGGAGGCGGGACTTGCTGCCGCCCGGACCGGCGACTTCGATCTGATCCTGCTCGACATCAATCTGCCCAAGATGGACGGGTTCGAGTTGATCGCGGCTTTGCGGGAATCCCGATCCGATGTGCCTGTCATCATGGTCACTGCCCGCGACAGCACGGAGGATCGTATTGCCGGACTCGATGGCGGCGCGGACGATTACCTAGTCAAGCCTTTTGCATTCGAGGAGCTTTTAGCCCGGATACGTGCAGTCATGCGGCGCCCGGGATCGCGCGACGTGCCGCCGCTTACCTATGACGATATTACGCTCGACTTCGCTCTGGGCAAGGCCTTTCGCGACGGTAATGCCTTACCGCTGACACCCAAGGAGTTCGATCTGCTGCGCGCCTTTTTGCAGCACCCGGACGAAACATTAAGCCGGGAGGCGCTCGAAATGGCAGCATGGCAGAGCGAGTATGACGGCACCTCGAACCGTCTCGATGTCTATGTCAACTATCTGCGCAATAAACTGGAAGAGGGAGGCCATTCGCGCCTAGTCCAGACGATTCGCGGCCAAGGCTATCGTTTCGGCTTCCCGGAAGAGGATTGTCTATAAGATGTCGTTATCCACGCGCATAGCCTTGCTTGTTGTATTCGTTCTTTCCGCCGGTTTGGGCGGGGCAGGCATTCTTCTCAGCCGAATCGTGGAGGAAGCGCAGCAAAAGACCATTGACGGCCAATTGAACGCGCGAATGGCGTGGATGGAATCGGCGCTGGACGTAGACTACGAAGACAAGAAGGTCGAACTTGAAGCCCGAGGCACGCCCCCAGGAATGGCCCCCTACTGGTCCATCTCTACCAGGGACGGGCGGGTGCTCTGGTCATCCGCCCGTCCCCCCACCGATGAGCCGCTGGCCCATTCGAGTCGCGATCTGATCTTTGGCGAGGATACTTGGAAGGTTATCCCAAGTTCAGCCCTGCAAAAGGGGCAGGATAATGAGGAAGACGACTCGGATGATGAATGGCGGCAGGATCGCGGCCAGGAACGAAGCCCAACCGTGTATTGGTTCAGCGAAGACCACCCCCGCATTGATCTGGTGCTCTCTAGCGCCTCGTCCACGCGGGAGATGCAGGCGGAACTCCAGCGCCTGAGGGACTCTCTAGCTATCGGTATTCCCGTTGCTGTTCTTGTTCTTGGCATAATTCTGATCCTTCTGGTGCGTTGGCAACTGGGACCCTTGACACGTATGGCGGAAGAATCCGGGCACATTGGACCGGATGACCTTTCCCGTCGGATTGGAGACGCAGGCACGAGCGCCGAATGTACGCGCTTGCGCGCGGCCATCAACGACATGGTCAGCCGCATGGCCGACGGGATTGCCAGGGAACGCAACTTCGCACAAGCAGCCGCTCATGATTTACGCACCCCCCTGGCGCAGTTGCGAACCCAGGCAGAAATCGCTCTGCGGCACCCCCGAACGGCTGAGGAATACCGGGAGGCGCTGGGGGAGATGGTCGAGGATATCGAGCGTCTGGAGAAGATGATTGCCGGGCTGCTATTGCTGACGCGCATGGTTTCGCCTCGGTCGATCCGAAATCACACAACATCGCTCAAGGCCATCATCGCCAAGTCATGCCGGGACTTACATCCAGAGCTTCCGCAAGTAGACACGCTGCAGGTTGTAGGCGAGGAAAACCTGATCCGCGCCGCCATCCAGAATGTGTTGGAAAATGCAAGACAATACGCGCCTAAACAGTCGCCCGAAATATCGTTTCGCGGATCCGATACGACCATCCAGTTGTTGATTGCCGACCACGGCCCCGGTATTTCACCGGCCGACCGGGAGCGCATCTTCGATCCTCTGGTTCGTCTTGACGGCGCCCGTACCCTCGACAACGGCGCAGGCTTCGGACTTGGACTGGCAATTGCCCGCAATACCCTCCGCGCTTTTGCCGGTGATATTTCCTGCACGGAGCGGCAAGACGGCAAAGCCGGTGCGGTCTTCGTACTGACCTTTCGGAAGGCCGGGACATTCTGACACCGGCAACCTTCTTTCAAACAAACGGGAAAGTATGTTATGCGTCGTGATCTACTGTTGATTCTCGGGTTTGGGCTGCTGGTATTTTGCCCCTTCCTCGGCACGCGCGACCTCTGGACTTCGGGCGAGGCTCGCGTGGCGCAGGCGGCGCGGGAGATGCGCGAAAGCGGCGACTGGATTGTCCCGCGCATCGGCGGCGAGCTGCGCCTGGAAAAACCCCCACTCGCATACTGGCTGGTCGCTGCTGCGAGCCTGCCCTTCGATGACGTGACGGCGTTCAACTCGCGCCTGCCCAGCCTGCTGGCCGCCCTTGGCGTACTGGTATTGACCTATCTCTTTGGCCGAAAGCTATGGAGCCCACGCGTGGGCGTGTGGGCGGCGCTGATGCTGGCGACGACAATGGGATTCTGGTCAGAAGCCCGCAACACCGGCATCGAAATGCACCTCCTTTTTCTGAATATACTGACGCTCTACGCCTGGTTCCGCTATGCCCAGCCCAAGGTGAACGACAACATCGAGCCCACGGAAGAGCTCCCTGCATCCGGGGGGTGGCTCATTCTTGCCTATGTGACGCTGGCCTTCAGTTTTCTGGACAAGGGACCAGTCGGCCCGCTGCTGATATTCGGCATTATCATCGCCTACCGCACGGCCGCGGGGACACTTTTGAAGCGGCCTCGATTCGCATGGCACCTGCTCGGGATGGTTCTCTTTGCGGTCATAGCCTTGCCGTGGTACGTGGCGGTGATGCAACGGGTTCCCGAGGCCATGGATATCTGGCTCCACCAGTCGGCGGATCGCTATGAAGGCTTTGCCCATCCCCACTCGCCTGTCTACTTCCTTGGCGTGCTGGCCGGTGGTGCCCAGCCTTGGCTGATTTTCGCAGTCATGGCCTTTTTTCTTCGTCCCAAGGAGACAGCGGATCGGGCAAGCTGGCTCTTCCCTGTGGCGTGGGCCGGTTTGACCTTGCTCTTCTTCTCTGTTCCTACTGACAAGAAATCCTATTACATCCTGCCCATGTATCCGGCGCTTGCCTTGTGCGCGTCCTGGACGCTGGAACAATGGCGGAGCGGAGAATTGTCCTCGCGTGCGGCAAACGTACTCCGAGGCTATCACCTGGTTGCAGCCGCATTGCTTGTGGTTCTGGGGATTGCCGCCATACCGGCCTATCTGCACTTTGTGCAGCCCGGAGGTAAGCACGCGGATTTCGCGGGTTGCGGCCTTCAGGTATTTGCATTGGCGCTGATTGCGGGCGGCATGGGCTACTTCCTCTGGATGAGTGCGCGCCATGATTTTCCCCGCCGCGTGGCAATTACGGTTGTAACCAGCGTCATTTTCTTCGCGGGCGTCTACATCGCCATGCTGCCGGCCACCAATCGGCACAAAGGCACTCACCAACTTTGCGAACGGCTATTCAAGCGCGTCGATATCGCTCCCAACACACGTGCCTACGCATACGATTACCGGGGCATACCGTTATTGATATTCTATATGCACCGGGGCGTCGGCGAGTTCAACTCCAGGGAAGCGTTGCGCGATTTCCTTTTTGCTTCCGCATCCGGCAACAGCGTGTTGGCCATCTCTGAAGACGACTATGAAGAATTGCCGAAGGATCTGAAAGCAGGACTGCGCCGAATCGTCGAAGCCAATCCGAACGACAAGGATCGCTTCGCCTGGTTCATGCCTTCGGAGAGATCGTCTGCCCGAGGATTTATCGACAACAGCAACTGGCTCACGGTTGGCGAACAACTCCACTACGTCATCATGTGGAGGGAGATGCTCGCGGGCGATATCACATTTACGGTCATTGACACTGTTCCTGTCGAAGGACGGACGGCATACCATATACGAATGTGCGGCGACAGTACGGGCCTCCTTGAAGCCGTCTATGCAGTCCACGACCGGGTTGATAGCTTTATCGATGCCGAGACGGGCCACAGCCTTCGTTTTGATCGTCACATCAGAGAAGGAACCTGGAACGTTTACAAAACGGACGACAGAGTCGATTTTGATTGCGAACGCAATGAGCTGCGCTACCAAAAGACCAAATTTGATAAAGATGGAAACGGGCGGACGCAAAGCAAGGCTCCCCGGCCGCTGACCGCACCGGTTCAAGACCCCCTTTCGCTCCTCTATCACTTACGGAGAAAGCTTCCCGATGTAGGCGAATCGAGACTCTTTCGGGTTGGTGGCCGCAAGGGAGTCACTCCTGTTGCGATTCGGTCCTCAAAATTGGCGAACCTGGATATCCCTGGACTCGGAGACTTCAAGGCGGTTCTGCTTGATTGCCCCCCGCCGGAAGGGTCCGAAGTAACCGAGAAGGTCGAATTCTCTCTGGCGGAAGGAGATTTTTCCTTTTGGGTTGACCAAGAAAGCGGTATACCGCTTAAACTGGAGGTGTCGGAAATCCCGTTGCTTGGCAACATCACCGCATTGCTGCGCCAGGCGAAGAATGCACAATTGCTGCCAAATACATCAAAATAGCAAATGGAGAAGGTAGCTCAATGAAATGTCGCCGCGCTATCATTCTGCTGGTTCTTCTTCCGCTGTTCGGCCTCACAACAGGATGCCGTAAACTCGCGAACCTACGCGCCCTGCGCAACCAGAATCCGTTCCTGAAAGATCTTCCGGACCACGTAATCGAATGCGGTCCTGTCCTCGGCTTTGCCAGCCCAACGGAACTGACCATCGGACTGAAAACCGACGAAGACGCACGTGTCACACTGGAGATCGATAATCGCCGTTTCGTCTCGCCGGAACCGAAATACCACCGTTTCCACATCACGGGGCTGAGAGCGAAGACAGACTACCGCTACCGCTTCGATATCCAGGAGACTGAAGATGAGGAACGCCACTTTCAGTCGGCATGGTATCGTGCGAAAACGTTTCCAGCGCCGGATCAGCCGATTCGGTTCTGCGTGTATGGCGATCTGCGCACGCAACCGAAGGTTTGGACGCAAACCGCCGCCGCTATGCTGAAGGAGAGGCCCGACTTTGCTTTGGCTTTGGGCGACCTGGTACGCACCGGCGCAGACAAGCGAGAATGGCGTACCAATTTCTTTGATCCGGCAGCCGCATTCTTCGCTTCCATTCCCCAATATATCGCCAAGGGCGACCATGACGAAGGCGGAGAGCGGTGGATGCGCCTCTTCCAGTCGCCGAACGATACGGAGAACTGGTCGCAGCGGATCGGGCCGATCCTGCTGATCGGCATTAATCTGATGGATGACTGGAGCAAGGAGAGCCATAATGTTGTGTGGCTGGAGTCGGTTCTGGGTGAGTCGACTGCGCCCTATTCACTGGTCGCGCTCCATGCGCCGCCCTATGCGTCCACCGCCTACGGCCGTCCGGATCGCAACGATGATCCCATGAATCTGCTGGTCGACAAATGCCGCGCGGATGTTCTGCCAATCCTTGAGCGCCACCACGTCTCGGCGCTTTTTGCCGGACACGTTCACGCCTATGAGCGGTGCGTACTCCCAAGCGGATTGGTTGTCCTCACCTCGGGCGGCGCAGGAGCGCCGTTGCATGAGCGGGACGAAAATGCGGTGACCCACAATCCTTTCTCAGTGGCCTTCCAATCACAGCACCATTACCTGCGGGTAAACGCGACGACCAGAACAATGACAGTGACTGCTGTTCGTCTGGATGGGCTTGTAATAGACAACTGCGACATACATCCTCGCCATGATCCCATAAGACAGGAGTAGACTATGGCGCCGTCTTTACAGAGATTCAGCAGTTCGGCTTTGTTGTATCCTGCCACTTGAAGCCGGTTCCACTCAAGGTCTTCCGAAGCATCACGGAGCGCGGCGGGCTGGTGAGGCCGGGCTACTGCCAGCATGTGATTGGCACACATGACGCGGCCCTGCCAGCTTAAGCGGTATTGTGGCAGTCCGATAACGGCACTTCTGTTGCGGAAGCGCTTGACCTTAGAATGGCAGCAACCCGCTTATCGGCAATCGCTTGCAGGATATCGCGCCCCTCCGTCAACTGTTATGGGATGAAGGCTTCCTCACGTTTCGAGGCAGAAACAACGGATGCCGGAAATGCCCCCGCCGGGACCCGAATCATGCCGATTCCGCGCCCTTTGGGACTGCCTCCCAGCCCTCGGATCTCCCACACGCACTCGGCATCGCCCTTGGCCTGCACGGCACCAAAGACCGACCGAACGCCCGGCTCCTCAGGATTGCATATGTCGTGGAAGATCACAAGGCCGCCCGGCCGGACCAGCCCACGGTAGTTCTCCCAATCCTCCAGGCACCCCTTCATGCTGTGGTCGCCATCAATGTGAAGCAGATCCACACCCCCGAGGCGCTCGGCCCATGTCTGCGCGGCATGGATGGCTTCAGCCAATTGGGAACTCATGGCCAGGTGGTCCATGGAGTGGCCCTGTTCACGGAGCATCGTGGCCACCTCGCCGAACTTGCGTGGAAAATCTGAAGGGCAGTCACCGGGACGAGGATGGCTGTTGGGATCCGGATCAATGGCCAGAATGTTCAGCGGGCGACCGATGCAACCCGCGAGGATACCAAGCCATCCACCATCAGCGCAGCCGATCTCGATGACGTTGACGATCTGTTCGTGACGGAGCTTTTCGATCAGCTCCGCGAACTCGTGGTGGTTCTGGAGCGGCTCCGCGTTCTTGTTGGTCAGGACCTGCTTGCGGGAGAGATACAGGCTCCAGGTGTCTCCCGCCGCCCACGCGGACGCATTCAGTTCTTTCAGCACCTCACCGGCCACATACTCCGGGCGGATCGCCTCCATGCACGGGCGGCGATCCTCGGCCCTATACGGGCACTTCTCGGCCTGGGGGCGATCCCAGCACGGCTCGTGCTTGCACTGGCGGGACCGGAGCACCTTGCACCGGTCGATCCAGGGGCGATTCTTGCGCTCGGATGAAGGGCCGTAAAGAAGGACGCTGGAAGTGCCTACGGCAGCGGCCATGTGCGAAAGGCCATTATCGATACCCACATACGCCCGGGCCAGCTCCAGAATGCCAGCAGCCTGGGCGATGCTGGTCTTGCCACAAAGGTTGATGCCGTAGATATCCATCCACGGTTCGTCTTCCTTGGTGGTGCCGAGAAACACAAGCGGCACGCCCTTGTCGTGAAGCAGCCGGGAGAACGCCTCCCAATGGGGCCATTTCTTGGATGTGTAACCAGCGCACCCCACCCCCACAGCCACATAGTCCTCGGGCAAGGCGAAGTCTGCCCGCTTCCAGGACTGCAGACGCGCGTCGGGCGTGATACCGGTGAAGACGCCATCCAGCGCATCCATGTTGCACTCCACCTCGTGCCGGGTGCGCCAGCCGCGATGGGCCTCGCATACCACGGCTCCCTTGGGCGGGAAGGACGGGGTCGACGCCCAGTAGGAGCCGACGATGTGCTTGTAGTACTGAAGGTCCGGCTGATCCCACTTGGTGATGACCTTGCGGACAAAGGGCTGCATGGCCAGAAGCTCAGCCACGCCGTCAGCCTGGTGCATGCCCCGATCCCACACGTCGATGGGCTCTCCGGTGACTCGGGAGAGCGCCTTCATGGCCGGGACACACAGGAGCACGTTCCCGAGGCCGGCGGAGACACAATAGAGCCCCCGGCGGGCATTGGGGTGGATGCTCTCGCCCGGATAGGGAATGCCCATGACCTCGGTGAAGAACTGGGCGTCGGTTCGCTTCTTGACCGCCCGAAACGCCTCGATCTGCTCCTCCAGCCAGGTGCAATCGGCGAGCATCTTCTCCGCATCCTCGTTCTTATGATTGCGGGTGAGCCACGGCTGCCATGCTTCCAGCCAGGTCTCCTCGTCAAAGACGATTCTGTGGCAATAGCGCATGTTCACGCCACGGTGTGTCTCGGGGATATGGTACGGTGCGAGCGCCTTGCCCTTGGGATGGTTCCACGACCGGTAGCGATGGAGCACTGAGCAGGTGTCGGCGCGCAGGCCGTAGATCGGCACGGCCGCGAACCACGCCCGGATCGAGAAGCCCAGTTCCTGGGAGCCCCACCAGCCAGGATAGCGGTTGATGCCGCCGAGGGCGACGAGGGTTTCCCTTGAATAAGCGAAGCAGGATGGGTTCACCACCTGAGTTTGGAAGATAGGCTCTTTCGGCCACGAGATGGTGTTGTCGGCGTAGAGGCCCACGTCCTGACCGTCTTTGCGGAAGGAGATGCGACCGCCGTGGTAACTATTCCGGGGCGGCTCCACTCCATCCTTGATTTCTGCGCATTCCACGGTGCAATTCCTACTCGCGTGTTTCTCACAGGTCTTCGCCTTGGCGCACCCGAGCGGCCCCACGGCTGGCGTGACGATGCAGGGATCCCGCTCCAGGCAGAGGTCGCCCACCTGTCGGAGCGTCCCCCGGATCATCCGATTGTGGCCATCGCTGTGGAAAATGACGTCGGGATCGAAGTCGCGCTGCGCCACGGACACGGCCAGGTGCTTGGCCTGCCCGCAGCCGAGGCGATCCTCCGGTTGCAGGACCACCACATCCGGTTCGTCTGCCAGCTTCTCGCATGAGCCGTCCGTGGTGCCGTCCGCCACAATGAAGAAGTTGAGATCCACGTCTTCGCCCTTGGCATCCCGATAGCTTTTGACCGTGCGGGCCAGGTCGGCCCCCTCATTGTGCGTATTGATGATGACAGCGATCTTCATTTCCTCTTCCTCCGTTCTCTGGCGAATTTGAGCCGAAAAAGCCCCGAATCTTCCGTGTCCGCGTGGCCCACCAGCGGATCGATCCGGGCGCTCGACACGAGTTCGAAGCCTGCCTTCGCCAGGGCATCCACGTACCAGGCCTGCAGCCGGGGCACCCAGGGGTAGCGGGCTTCGACCAGATTCGGCGTCTCTGCCAGATCCTCGTAGAGCAGCACCGTGCGGCTCGTGACCCGGACCATCTCGGCGAGCAGCGCGGCAGCGTCGGCTTCCTCGGGGATGTGCTGTAGCACCGTCACCGTGAACACGAGATCGAATCGCCGGTCCGGGAATGGCAGCGCGGTCTCCTCCGACTGGACGAGTTCGGCGTGGGTGCGGTTCCTGGCCCGGGCGAGCATCTCCGGGGAGGAATCACAGCCCGTGATGTCCTTCGGACCGAGCACCTCAATGGCGGCCAGATTCCCGCCAGGGCCGCAACCGACCTCCAGGATGGACCTGCCCCGGAGTGGTAGGTTCAGAAGATCATCCAGCATCTTGCGCCGCCGGGCTCGGAACTCCGGGCGATCCTCACTCGCTAGATCGTCCACGACGAGGTCGGCGAATCGGTCCCAGAAACGCCTTCGTTCTTCCTTCATACGAGCCCCCATTGCCGGAAGTTTCGGACATAGCCGAGGCCGTTCCGGGCGATCACCTCGCGGTAGCAGTCCCGCAGCGTCGCGCCGGGGGCAAGCATGCAATCGTCCTGGCCGCTTGCCTGGACGTAGTGCAGCCCCGCAAACCAATCCCCGTCCTCGGGGGCTTTGGCATACTTGTAGTCGAGAAGGAGTTTCATCGCGGTCACGGTCTTGAACCGGTCGGTGCGCATGAAATCCCGCATCGTGGTCTTGCCGCCGGTGTGGCGGAAGACCGCCCGGGGAGCGCGCAGGAGTTTCATCCCGTACAAGCGCGAGAGCTTGAGGCAGTAGTCCACCTCCTCGAAGTCGCCCCCGAGCCAGCCGGAGCGGAGGCCGATGTTTGTGTCCCAGGTGAGATCAGAGGGCAGTCGGCGGCGATCCAGCAGCATGCAGGCGGCGGGGCCGTATTCGACCTCGATCTGGTCGACCGGCAGCATCGCCGGATCCCCGAGGGGGCGCATCTCAGTACCCCACAGCTCGGCTCCGAAGACCGCGCCAGCGTCGGGATTGGCCGCGAGGACGCGGTGCAATTCGTCCAACCACCCGTCCCTGACCATCTCCGAATCGTCATCGATGAAGCAGACCAGGTCGCCCTGGACCACCTCGTCCAGCGCCTTCTGCCTCGCCTCGGAGACGTTCAGGTCCGGCTCCTTCACGACATGAAGCCGGAAGCCCTGGGTGTGCCGATGCAGGAGATCCAGTGTCCGGTCGAGCTGCGCGCTCTCCTTCTGGACCGGGATCACGATGTCGATATCTGGCCGTGTCATTTCGTCAGCTCCACGCGAACGTTCGAGATCTCTATGTACTGCGAACCCGAGTTGTAATGCGTCATGCTCGACTTGAACTGCGGGTACGCGAAGGGCGTGTGCAGTGTCTGCTGGATCGCCACATAGGCATAGAGGTAGCTCCCGGTCATGTTTTCGATCACCGACTTCGGGAACGGAATATAGACGTCCACCGCCGTCTGCGGCGTGCCGCCTCGCTCTTGGATCATCTGGACAATCTGCGAGAAATTCATCGAGATGTCCGGGGCGGGCATGGAGAGGAGCGCGCCGCCGCTACCAAACATCCCTCCCGTCTCCGAAAACTTAATTTTCAAATTGAAGCGGTTTGCCCACGGACAGAACTCCCGCTGGTAGTAGGTCGGTGGGGGCATGCCGTGGGAGTTCCAGCACCGGGGAACGAGCCGGAGGTGCGTGGCGAGCAGATTCTGCTTGTCGGCGTCCGATATGTAGAATCGCACGAATCCACCGTAGACCCGGCAATTGCAGGAGACGTAGTCGTACTGATCCATGAGATAGTGCTGCGCAACCAGCGCGGAACCTGAGACGCTGTCGAGCGAAGTATCGGCCATGAAGTTCGCGAGGGCATCGGACTGCACCTGGTCGAAGATGTACCCCGCACCAGCGTCCCAGTCGTCAGGCTCGAAGTCATACCCGCCCTGATCGGTCGACCCGCCGTAGGCGACCCCGTAGAACCGCCCACACTGGTCAGCCCCCTTCGTGGTCTGGGCTGCGTTCAGGTTGATGTCGAGGTCGAGCGAGAGTCCGAGTTCGGGATCGCTCACCCGGATCGTGACGACCCCGGAGCCGGTGCCTCCGTAGAGGTGGACGCCGGTCACCTCTTTGAAGCCGTTTATCCAGCCGGTGGTATCCACTGACGTGGGGGTGATGCCATCGCCGGTCGGGTTGGTGACGAGAGAGAGCGAGAGCGGCTGGCCCGGCGTGTGATCAAGCGGCTCCCAATCGTCAAAATCATCGCCTGTCACCTTATAGTACTGAATGTTCAGTTCGTAATCGGTGCCGCGCGTCCACCAGGGGTAGTAGCTGATCGACCAGGAGATGTTGGCCCATACTGTCGCGCTCAGTTCTCGGGTCACCATATTTGTGACCGTGGCCCCAGGCTTCGACAGCATGGCAGAAACCTCGCGCGTTACGGTCCGCTCCCGGGTCAGAACGTCGGTGACCATGCGCGTGGCGCTGAAATCGCGGGTCACGGTGAGGTCGCTCACGCCAGCGGATACGGTGCCCACCCCGGAAAGCAGGCGCGTCACCTCATTCGTTCCCTCCCATTCGGTGAGCACCCGTTCCCGCGTGGCAGTGAGAATTCGGGACGCTTGCTCCATGGTCACGGTACGGATGCGGGAGACGGTGAGTTCCCGGGTCACTTCCCGTTCGTGGATGGCCACATCCCCCTGGCTCACCTGCCAGGCGTTGTCGCCCACATGGGTGAGCTTGCCGGCCACCTGCAGGGCGCCAGCGGGGATCGAGTTGCCGTTTCTGTCCACGATCAGAATCATTGGTATCTCGTCACAGCATGCCGGCGGGTGACGGTGATCTCCCGCGTGGCGGTAAGCGGCAGTGTCACGGTGGCCGCGTATTTGTCATGGGTCATGGTATCGGTCACCGATACGTCCCGCGTCACGGTCAATCCGTACCGGTCAATGCTTACCACTGCCGCGTCCCGGGTCACGGTCACTTCCGAGGCGTACCGGTCACGGGTGGCCTCTTTCTGCCGGGTGATGAACCGGGTGACCGTCCGTTCAGAAGTCGCCTCGAAGGTCACAAGCCTGGTCACTGTCTGCGCCCAGCGGGTGACCGGATGCTCTATCGAGCTTTCCCGGGTCACGTCCCCGCTCGCGGCGAGGCGGGCAATGCCGTAGCCCAGGTCGCCCACGGTATAGCCCTTGCCAAAGACGATGGCATTGGCCGGGAGCGCATTTCCGAAGCGGTCCACAATCATCACAGGCATCAGATGTCGAGCCTCACGATTCCGGGCGCGATCTCCGTTGCCGCCGCCTCCGGAAAGGAGAGCATCTCGGCATGGCCTTCCGCGCTGCCCGATTCCTCAAACACCCCCAGCTCCGGCACGCCACGATCCCCAACAGATACGACAGCCCAGCCATACCCTTCGGCGTTGGGTTCGTCTTTCCAGATGCAGCGCGCCGCTCCATAGGGCGCACTCTGAAGGGACCACGCGTCGCCACCCATCACATCGGCGCAGGCGTGCTGGTTGTTCTCGAACCAGACCCACGCCACGGTGACGCCGGATACGAGCGCCCGGCCCATCGCTCCCATGGGGATCGGTTCCAGCAAGATTCCGAACTTACCCCGGTGCTTCAGAATCTCAGGGACCACCCCGGATAGACAGGTCCGGTTCTGGAACTCCTCCTCGTTCTGTTCGGGTGTGGGGATGGGCCGGTCAAGGCCAAGCACATCGAAGCGGATGCGGTCTTCACCAGAGTCGTTCCGCAGGAGCACGATGCCGGGCTGGTGAACCGTGGTCTGCGGCGTACGGGAGATGCCGGATTGCCGGGACCGCAGATCCAGTGCCGCGTCCACGAAGGCGTTGTAGGCGGTCGCCGGAATGTTGAGCTTATCGCCCGTGCGGACCTTTTTGAGGTCACCCATGGGTTAGCTCCCGATGCCAAGCGCGGAGAAGTTTGCGTATTCATAGACCTGCTCGATGTAGACGGCGACCGGGCGCTTCACGAGCGCCTTGGCCGTGGCGTCCTCGGTGTCGGCGTAACGCACCCACATGTATTCCCACCCCGCCTTGCTGATTCCGGTGATGTTGCCGACCACAATCCCGGTGCGGTTGCTGGAGGCGGCAAAGCGGAAAGAGATCTCCCAGTCATCGTTGGAGTTGGTGCCGCGCCGGGTGCCGGACGCGCCGACGAAGAGTACCTCGCCTGCTTGGAAGCCCCGGAACGGCGCATTGTTCACCTTACCTGTTGCGCCGAAGAGGCCGAGTTTGTAGGCGGTACTGACCGTGGAAGGCGAAAGGTAATGCGTCTCGCTGAAGTTGTAGACCGGAACGGTGATGTCCACGCCCTCGACCGCTTCTTGGGTTGCACCGATAGCCCCTCCGAAGTCGGGGGCGGTCGTGCCGGGCGCGGCATACTTGCTCACCGTCTGCAGAGACTGGGTAATGTGCTGCGTGCCGCCCCCGGTATCGAAGGCAAAGGTGGACTCGCCTGTGTCCGGCGGCGTGGGGTCGTTCTTGCCGTACCTGGCGGTACCTTCCCACAGAAGGGTCTTGGTCGGATCGCCAATAGGGGTGATATGGCGGCTCTGGCGCACCAGCCCGTCGTAGTAGTCGGGGGCCGTGGATGCGAGTGCGGCTTTGGCGTCGATGTCGCTGGCCGTCCCCATAATAATGTAGCGCAGATCCACCGTGGCGTTCTTGCCGGTGGTGGATTCGCGGGAGTCGAAGCGTTCGATTACTTCAATGGCCATGGGCTTTATCCGAAAGTGAGACCGCCAAGGGCAGCCTCTTCCACAAGACGCTTGGTGTTTTTCGCCGTTTCCTCAGCCGCTTTGGCGGTGCGTTCCTCGGGACCGGTTCCCTGCAGGCCCAGCAGCGCCTCGGCATTGAAGGTGCCACGCACCTCGGTGACCTTGGCCACTGCCTCCGATACGGCTTGGCCCACGCCACGGAGCTTCTCGGCCAGGCTGTCCACGGTGCGCGAGGGCGATTCGCCGGGCGCTGCCGCCTCGGCCTGTGCGCGTTTTGCCGACGCCTCTGCCACGGCGCTTTCGTATTCTGCCTTGGCCTGGGAGAGCGCACGCCCCTGTTCGATCAGATCACGGGTGTAGGCCTGATCGCGTTCGTTCGCCCGGGTAGCAAGAGCTTCCTCCCGTTCCCCGGTGCGTGCATCCAATTCCGCAGTGCGCCCCTTGCGGCGTTCCTCCACCTCGACCACGCGCTTTTCGTAGAAGGTCACCGACTCGTCAGAGATGCCTTTGACGCCTTCCCGGAGGCGTTTGAGCGCCCGGTCGTATTC
>CAYMGG010000034.1:10155-26302 GCA_964389915.1 uncultured Planctomycetaceae bacterium | reverse complement strand
GGCCTGGACATATTGCTTGAGCGCGGCGATCAGAGGCGGGTATCCGACCTCCGCGGCCACCGGCAGCCATTCGCCGTAAGGATTGACGATCGCCAGATAATCGGTCGCGGCCAGGGCGGACAGGGTTTCGGCCGGGCCGGGTAGCGAGACCAATTCCAGCTGCGGCCGGCGGACGGCCAGTTCGCGCAGCCGCCGCCGCCACTCCTCGACCGGTACCTGCGTTCCGCCGCCCTTGGCCGGGCCGCCGGCTAGATCGAGAAGCGCGATTTTGCGGCGGCCGCCAGCGGCCGATTTTTCCGCCAGATGCTCGAGCGTGGCCAGCACGGTATCGGCGAAGAGCAGGTTGTCGCCCAGGCCGTAACGCTGAAAGGAGCCGAACCGCCAGAGTGCGCCCGTTCCCCCCAGCCGGCTGGCGGCAAAGAAGGGGCCGTGGGGCGAATCGACCAGGACCAGTTCCGCCTGGCCGGGCGCCGGGGCCCGGTTGACGGGGATCTGGAGTTTGGCCAGCGACTCGGCCAGCGCCGCCGGCAGCCACTGGCGGCCGGATTCAGTCACCGTCAGGGAGACGGCCACGTCGCGGAAGGGACGCTCGGCAAGCGGGCCGCCGAAGAGCTGCTCGTAAGGTTTGGATTCGACGCGCCGCTGCTGGCTCCAGACGTTGGGTTGGTCCGGCGATTGCCGTTTGAAGAAGTCCGCCAGGAAGGCGAAGCCCACGCCGGAATTGCCGCTGGCCGGCGCCACCACCCGTTCGATGTCGTCGGGGCGGAACCGGAGTTTGGCCGGCAGGTAAAAGTCCACTAGCGGCCGGGAGTCCTGGTTTTTGATTTCGGCTGTGAAATCGGCGTAGCCGTCGCCGGCCTGGATGGTGACGACGCATTCCAGGTTCGGCTGGCGATAGGTGAACACCAGGCGGCGTTCGGCCGGCAGCTCCTGGGCCGAAAACTCGGCCTTGTCCGCGGCGGCGATGTTGGGTGGAAGGTCTTCTTTCGCCCCGGGGACGGCGGCGAAGTCCGCCTGCCACAAACCGGCGCGATCGCTGTGCAGCAGGCCGGGGGCCAGGCCCGGACGGGCCAGGCCCAGCCAAGCCCCGTCCTGGCGAGAAAAATACAATGCCTGTTCGCCGCAGGGCAGGGCAAAGGAGGGCTCCTCGGCCATGGTCGCGGAGGCCGACAGGGCGAACAGAGCTAGACCGAGCCAGAGGGAAGGGTGGGCGGAAACACGGAACGGAGTAGGGCGCATGTTTTGCCTCCTGTGGGCCAGGGCGAAAGGGCGGCGGCAGGTTCCAAGCGTCAGCGGCGGGAGTGACCGAAGGCGTCGTCCTTGTTGGTCAAGAGATCGTTCCAGGGCACGGCGGCCGCATGGCCGTCGAAGAAGACGACATTGGTCTGGCCGCCGTGGCGGGGGGCGGCCTGGTTGTACTGGCCGGCCACCCAGTCGCAGCACTGGGGGCAGAACGATGCCACCCAGGTCTTCCAGGTAGTGACGCCGCGGTAATGATTCTGGTGCACGTCGCCGAACAGCCAGAGCCGCGCGGGCACGGTCAGCGCGCCCAGCCGCAGCGATTTGGTGTACATCATGGTGTGCTTTTCGTTCGGGCCGTAGCCGCCGCCCCAGCTGATCTGGTCGTCGCCGACCGCCGGGCAACGCCAGACGCCGGTGGTCACGTCGCCGCCCAGCTCGTTGTGCCAGACGCTGACCGGTAGGATTTCGGCGTTGGACAGCAGGTTGGCGTACCATTGCTTGGTGATGACATTGGTCTGCGAGGCGATCACGTTGGTCAGCGGGGTGGTGAAGTCGTCGTACTGGCCGGCATAGACCGCTTCGGCCATGGCCAGCTGTTTGGTGTTGTTGGCGCAGGCGATGCCGCGGGCGCTGTCGCGCGCCTTTTCCAGCGCCGGCAGGAGCATCGCCGCCAGGACGCTGATGATGGTCATGACCACCAGGAGCTCCACTAGGGTGAAGCCGGCCTGGGCCTGCCGGCGTGAAGGGGTGCTCGTCGCCTGGGTCCGCTGAAAGATCATTCGGTAAATCCTTTCACGCATCAAGGTCGGGTGGGCGGGGTCGAGCGCTTCGGCGTCCGAGACGTCCGGAACGCTGATCTGCCGGGAAAACCCCAGTTGCCGATATTCGTCAGGGGAGAGCTTTTGCGTCGCCAGCGCCTGGGCGCCGACGGCTTCCCAGCGGCCGCGCTCAACCAGCCAAGGCTTGAGGTCCGCCAAAGTTTTGACCAGCCTGGTGACCATGAAGCCGGTTTTGGGTTCCAGCTCGGAGAGGTTCAAGGAGGCCTGGTGAGTCACCACTTCGGGGGGCAGGGCTTTTCTGAACCGGGTCGGAACGGTCAGATGAACGGTCCGGGGGGTGTATTCGTCCAGGCCGAAATAGGCCAGCGCGCTTTGATGGCTGATGATGCCCTGGGGCTGATCTTGCTGATTCCGGCTCCAGAGGCTCCATTTGGTGAACTCGGATTCCATGGTGTCGAGATGGCCGGGCAGGCGATAAAGGCCGGGCGAAACTTTGCGCCAGTTTTCTTGGTTGAGATGGTAACGGTGATGCTTGTCCGAATAACCCAGGCTTTCGGCCTGAACCGCGGTGAAATAGCCATATTGCCGGGCCGCAACCTCGGTCAGTGCGCACTTTCGCTGTTGGGTTGTGCCCTTAAAGTGCATAACTGATTTGCCTTTGACGGGTTAATCGCTCCTCGATGTCTTTGTGGGAAAATTACCATATACCTAAAGCTAATCAATGTCTGGGCTTATTTCATGCCTGCCAAACTACCCTCAATATTTAATAACCTATTGGCTGGGCGGCAATATAGGTATGGGGGGGGTGGACTTATTAAAATGAAGCTCCAGGCGGTGGCGGAAGATTGCGGCCAGTTCACCAGTCGGCCAGCAGGACGTCTTTCTCGCGCCTGGCCTCTCTCTGTAGGCTGAAGAAAAGGGCGGCTAGCTGATCCAGGGCCGTGACCGTTCCGGCCGGGACGCCCCGTAGAGCTCCGTCGGTCCGGAGTCAGGAAGGTCAGGAGGGAGGGGAATTTTTGGCGGAGGCCGGGGGGCCTATTTCAAAAAGGCCCCCCGGTATCGCTCCACGCCAATGGCCGCCGAACTATTCGGCCAGTTTCAGTACGCCCAGGTGGGAGAGACGGCGCTCCGGCAGGATGCCGCCGCCCAATTCGATCAATTGCGTCGAGTCGTCCGCCCCGCGGTTGACCACGGCCAGCGACATGCCGATCTGCCCCTTGGCCGCGCCGAATCCGGCCCGCGGGATGACGAGGTCGTAATAGATGTAATCCGCGTCCCGTTCGAGCCGGCGCACGGTTTCCGGACAGGGCTTGGCCGTCTCCAGCCCGTAGCTTCCCGTCCAGACATAGGTGGTGGCCGCCTGGGGGCGGCAGGCGAAGCCGTATTCCAGATAGCCGGTTGCCCCGGCCGCCGGGGCGCTGCCGCCAGTGGTGTCGAAGGCCACCAGCAGGCAGTCGCCGCCGGTCTTGAGATTCCCGATTTCGCCGTCCTGTTTGGCCGAGCGGTCCTGCACCCGCGCGGTGATCCGCAAGCCCGCCTTCACCCAACAGAGACGGTATTCGATTTTAAACGATTCGGAACCGGGCTGGGCTGGAGATACGGAGTAGGGCAGGCTCGTGAATTCGGCGGCGGCCTCTTCGCCGGCCGACGGGGAGAAGAGCATGAGCTCGCCTTCGCGGGTATACTGCCCGCCCGACCACTTGACGTTGAACCAGTAGTGGGCCGGGGCATTGAAGCCGTCGTGCGCCTTGGGGTCGGCTCGGATGGCGAGCGGAGCGTCCAGGCGCGCTCCCGGCTGGAGCGACACCTTGACCGTGGTCGGATCGAAGAAGAAATTGTCCCGGGTCGGCACGACCGTCACCTCGCAAGCCTCGGCGGCGTTGTTTTTGAACTCCAGGCCGCGGGTGTAGCCGGCCACGTCCACGGGTGGAGTGGTCCGGGCGGTGAAAATAAGCGGGACCAGCTTCTTTCCGTCGGCCAGCTGGCCGGCGAGCGTGAAGGGCTGTTTGGCCAGTTCCCCGGCGGCCTTCAGCCTCACCGGCACGATTCGGGAGGCCTGCGGGGCGAGCTCGATCTCCTCGCCGGAGCCGAAGGTTATTTGCAGGCCTTCCGGCCCGCTGGAACTGAGTTTCACCCGGCGGGGGGAGTCGGAGGAGTTGTGCAGGCTGACGCCGAATTCCGTTTCCTGGCCGGCCGGCAGTTCGCGGTCGAAGGCCCGGGTCACCAGCGGCAACGAGAGGAAGGGATCGGTGACATAATCTGGATCGCCTGCGGGCGCGGCGGCCACCGGCGCGAAGGCGGCCAGGAAACTCGGCTCCCGCCGCAGGGCGGCCAGGTCCAGACCGGTGAGGTAGCGCAGGAAACGGTCCGGCAGCTCCACCCGGTTGGGCCCTGCGGGCAGCGTGCCGATCCGATTGCCGAAGAGATCGAAGATTTCGCCGGCGGCCGCCCCCGGCAGTTCGGCGGTGACCTTTTCGCCCCCGAGATTCCACAGCGCGGCCACGCCCCGGCCGTCGGCGCGCGCGAAGAGATAGGCGTGCGCCTGCCCGCCTGCCAGAGTCACGCGGCCCACGGGCGTGCAGTCCACGTAGAAGCTGTTTTTAAAGGCCTCCATCGGCAGGAGCGGGTTGGAGTCGCCGACGGGGAAGAGCAGATCCCGGTCCAGATAGAAGCAGCTGCTGGCGTAACCGGCGCAGAGAATCAGCGGCATCTTCTTGGCCTGGAGGTCGAGCAGGCGGGTGAAGGAGTGGTGGACCGAGCCCGATTCCGTGTCCCAGACCTCCCAGCCCGGATACAGCCGGTCGACGAACTTCCGGCTCTCCAGCAGCTTGGGATAGTTGTCCTCGTTGTTGGGCTCGGTGCAGTAGAGATGCACGCCCATCACGCCGTCGGCGAAGCTGCGGCGGTCCTGCTCGGCCGCCTGGCCGATGTATTCGAGCGGCACGTTGTTGAAGGCTCCCAGCAGAGCCTTGGTCTCGGGCGCGTGCCGGCGCAGCGCATTGTAGAACCCGCGCTGGTACACGGCCCATTCCCGGCCGTCGGCCTCCTGCTGCCAGGGGCGCTTGAGATTGGGCTCGTTGGCGAACTGCCAGTAGTCGATCAGCCCCCGGGTCAGGGTCAGGGACCGCTGGTAGCATTCGTACATCTCGTCGGGCTGCCATTCCCGGCCGATCTGGTGCGTCCCGCCCTCGCTGATGATGCAGCCGTTGATGAAGCCGGCCTCCTTGAAGGCGCGGACGGCCGGCAGCGGGTCGTAGGGCAGATCCTTTCCCTGACTGTCGAAGAGCTGCACGGCCCACCACTGGGCCCGGCCGATGCCAAGGTTGCGCAGCATCGCGATCATCTCGGGATAGCTCACCGGCGGGACCAGGTTTTGGCAGCATTCGAAAAAGATGCCGCTATAGGAGCAGAGGCGCCCGACCTTGGCGCTTTTGCTAAGGTACAGCTCCCGGTCGGCCAGAAACTTGCCGTCGGCGGTGCGGGCTTGCAGTATCAGGTTGAAGAAGCCGTTGGGCAGGGGCGAGACGTCCCAGTTCAGGTCCGACTCCCCGGCCGGCAGGTCACGTTCCCACTCCTGGGTCAGCATAGTCTGGCCGGAGAAATGGGCTTTGACCGTGGCGGTCAACTTGGCCTTCACCGCCTGGCCGGAGGAGAATTTGAACCGGACTTCGGCCGGCTCCCCCTGCCAGAAGTGCGAGTAATAATGCGGGACGGAGATCGAGGCGTCGAAGTCCGCCGGCAGCTTGCGCGTGGCCCGAAGGTCGCGCAATTCGATCCGGCGGCCCGCGAAGCGAGAGGCCTGCTTGCCATTGCCGAAATTCATAATCAGGCGGCCGTTGCGGATGTTTTCGCGGAAATTCTCCGGCACCTTGACCGTGTAGGCGTAGCGCCCCCATTCGGCCGTAAGTTCGGGTTTGGGCGTGGGGGCGACGGCGCTGTGGCCGAAGCCGAACGCCTGCCAATTGGTCTGCGAGACGAAGATCAGGCGGGGCAGCGGCAGCGGGGCGCCGGCGTCGGCCCGGCCCTCCATTTCGACCACCAAAACTTCGCCCGGCAGCACGCCGAAGGGCGAGAAGTCGATCGCGATCTCCCGCTGGGCCGGGCTGACGGGGAAACGGAACCGAAAGGTTTCATGCCCGCCGGCCGATTCGGCTTCGATCGGCAGTTCGGGCGCGTGCTCGCCCCAGATGCCCAGGTTGTTCACGTCGGCGGAGGTCCGGATCAGGTTGAGGCGGCCGGGAAAGCACGGTTCGACGTTGTAGTCCGAATCGTCGCCCCGCCAGAGCGGCTGGTAGGCCAGGGTCCGGGGCGTCTGGAAGACCAGCGGCACGTACAGGCCGGGGTCGCGCCAGGAGGAATTGGTCTGGTCGCGCGCCGAAAAGCTGAGCCAGTGCTCCTGCGCAACGGTGTTGGTGTCCTGGTAGACGGCGTTGAAGGTCAGGGTCAGGCCGTTGAACGGCTGGATGCGCCGGGCTTCGGAATTTAGCGGAATGCGCAGGATCGCCTCCCAGCCGGCATCGGTCAGGCGGGAGACGGCTCCGCCGCGGGCGCCGAGCTCGGTGTGGAACACGGTCTGGCCGGCCGGGTCGCGGGTAAGGGTGTACTGCTCCTTGGTCATGGCCCCGCCGCCCAGGCTGGTCAGGCGGCCGGTGGGCATGAGGAAGAATTCGAAGCAGTCGCGGAAATAGATGCTCTGGTCGGCGAAGTTGAGGGTCCGGTCGTGGGCGGCGAAACGGACGTACAGGTCGCCCGCGTTCCAGGCCAGCTGGAACGCGGCGCTCACGTCGTTGAGCGCGGTCTTGTTGCAGGTGGTGGTGGGGATCGGGTAGCGCCGGGCCTGGCTCCAGACCGGGGCGTCGAAGGCGAACGGTTCGCCGTCGGCCCAGCCAGCCAGCGCGCTCTCGGGCGCCAGGTCGGAGAGCTCTCCCCCCGAAACCTTGAGCCAGGGCAGCTTGAGGCCGGTGATGGCCGCTTCCGAGATGTCCAGTCCGGTCAGGCCGAGCGCGAGGTCTTCGATTTCCAGCTTGCCCCCGCTGTGGCAGGCGATTTCCAGGCGCAGGCTGGCGGCCTCGGCGGGAATCTCGGCGGCCAAATCGAGCTTCTGCCAGGCGTCTTCCGGCTTGATCCGCCGATCCGCCCGGCCGGCCTTCAGATCCTTTTTATCCGCATTCAGAAAGAGGAGGGCTATGCCGCAGTACTTGGCCGGATTCTCCCGCCAGCGGCAGCGCAGGTGGGCGACGAACCGGCCGCGCAGCCTTTTGTCCAGCGGCCAATCGGCGATCAGGCCGGTCCATTTGTCGAGGGGGAATTCCAGCAGGGCGGGCGAATCTGCCGCGCCGGGCGTAAACCGGCTGCCCCAGGCCTCCTCCCAGCCGTTCCTATCGGTCAGGCGCTCGCGGCCGAACACCGGGTAAACGCGAGCCGGGGCGGATTCCTCCGCGGCGGCCAGGCCGGTCGAGGCGATCAACAGCAGGGCGGTCAGCCGACGCGAACCGAGGCGCGGGCGGGCGAAACGTTCACTGCAACCCGAGGGGCGAACGGTCAAGTGATGGGGGCGGAGCATGGCATTTTCCTTTGCAGGCAGGGGTCAGCGGTAATAGTCGCTATATCCGGCGGTGTAGATTTCCAATTGCAGCTGAATCGGGTCGAAAGAATAGTAGCTGTCGGCCTTGACGTGACCGTCGACGAACAGATAGGTCTCGCGGCCATTGTGGCGGCCGATGTCGACCTGGCCGATGTCGCTGCGGCTCTGATCGTAGCAGTACATGGCCGAAATATCTCCGCCGTCGGTCATGCAGGTGGTGGCGGCGGGCTTGAGGAACCGGTCGATCTGCTTGGGCACATAGGTCTGAGCCTGGGGATACTGCCAGGTGTCGGTGCCGATCTGGCCGAAGGCCACCTGATAGGAATAATTGGTGGGGATGAACAAAACCCGCAGGTGGTCGTCGAGCTTAGGATCAATCTGGTCGCTGGCGGGGCAGATGTACAGCGGCGACCAGGGCAGCATGTTGACCCCGTCGATGACGGGGAGGCAATTGAGGGTGTAGTTGGCGATCTGATACTCCCAGTTGCGGATCCGGTTGTGCTCCCCGACCCGGGCGTTGGGCAGGTAGCCGCCGTAATCGCCGGCGTAGTTCACATAGATCAGGCCGAATTGCTTGAGGTTGTTGCTGCACGCGATCTGCTGGGCGGCCTTCTGCGCCTGCTGCAAGGCCGGCAGCAGGAGCGCGGCCAGGATGGTGATGATCGAAATCACCACCAGCAGTTCGACCAGGGTGAACCCGGCCTGGGCCCGGCGGCGGGCGATGGATCCGTCGTTCGTTTTCTGATAGATCATTTGATACGTCCTTTCGCGCATGAGATCCGGTTCTTCGAAGGCAATTGGTTCGGTGGTGGAGGTCGCAGGCCAGGTCGGCGGAGCGGCCGAGGTCAGAGCCGCGGGGATGACCGCGTTGGCGGCGGGCAAAGGCTCGATGTCCAGTCGGGCGGCCGGTTCTGCCCCCGGGGCAAGAGCCAGCGGCCGAGCGGTCGGACCGGGCAGGCCTTGTTGCGCCGCCTCCTCGGGCGAGAGCCGCCCGCTTTGCCAGGCCTGGTCAACGGTCCGCTCCCACTCCTCCTGCGGACCTGAGGTTGGCCGCAGGTCCGCCAGGGTCCGGGCCAGCCGGGTGACCATGAGGCCCCGGTGCGCTTCGATCAAAGAGAGGGCGAGCGAAGTCTTGTGGAGCACGCATCCGGAGGGCGGTTGCTTGCCAAAGTTGTGAGGAACGCTGAGGTGGACCGCTTCAGGTCGGTATTCGCCCAGGTTATGGAAAGCCAGGGCGCTCTGGTGGCTGATAACGGCTTGGGGCTGTTCGTTTTTGTTGCGGCTCCAGATCGACCAGAAGGTGAATTTGGCCTCCAGGCTGTCTGGATAGTCCGGCAGCCGGAACAAGCCGCGGGCAGGTTTTAGCCAATTCCCCGTCCGGCAGTGATATACATGCAATTCGTCGGAAAAACCGCATTGCTTGGCCTGCCGGGCCGTGAAATAACCGTACTGCTGTCCGGCCAGTTCAATCAGTTTTTTAGGGCTGGGGCGCATGCGTTTTCCTAAATTTATTTAGGAATCACCTTTCATCTGGAATATAGATCGACAGAAACTTAAGTGCCACCGCTAATCCTGAATCAGAGGTTTCTGAAACCTAAAAAAACATCACAAGATATTACTGTAAATAAAGATATGCTTGTTGTGGTTGTGGCTGGGCGGTTTAGGAATAATATCAACTCCAGTTATTGATGGCCGACGGACATTCCGAACCGGGTGAGTCTGGTGAGAGTTTTTTGGCGGGGTTTGGGATACCTTTTTTGCAAAAAAGGTACCCCAAAATCGGTTGCTATTAACTTGAATTGATATAAGGCGGGCGAGTGGAGGAAGAGATCTGGCTTTTACGCGCCGCCGGCCAATAGGCTCAAACCTGCCACGCCAAGAGCGATCCCGGCAATTTGGGCGGCCGAGGTTTTTTCCCGCAGCCCGAGGCAACTGTAGACGGCGAACCCCAGGATGCAAGCGCCGATGGCCAGAGGATAGCCGAAAGCGGACTGCCCGGCGACCGCCAATCGGTCCAGGGCGCGATAAATCAAGCTCTGCGAAATCAGGCTATTGGCCGCCAGCAGTCCCGCGAAGGGCCAGACGCCGCGGGCGATCCGCCCCCGGCAGAGCAGGCAATACATGCCGGTGCCGCCCAAGGCCGTCAGCGGCACCCGCAGGTTGGCGGCGTCCTCCCATTGCGGCCAATGCGAAGGGATCAGGCTGGCGGTCTGTTGCAGACCCATCAAGCCGAACGCACCGAGCGCCAGATAGAACCAGCCTCCGGCTTGCGTCGGGTCGGTCGATCCGGAGCGGAACCGGCCCAGGATCGCCAGGCTGCCCAACAGCAGCCCCACCCCGACCAGTTTGGCCGGCGGCAGCGGCTCGTGGAACACGAGCCGGCCACTGAGGCAGGGGATGAGCATCGCGCTCTGGCCGACCGTCCAGGCCACGCCCTGATGCCCCCGGCGCATCGCCTCCTGGAGCAGCACGAAGCCCGCCGCGCCCAGCAGGCCGCCGCCCACGAGCCAGCCGGCCAGTTCGCCCACCCGGCCGGCCTCGCCCGCCGCCCACCGCCCGTAATCCGGCAGCAGCAACCAGGCCGCGACCGCGAAGATCAGGCCCGCGCCGGCGCAGAGTTCCGCCGGCGCGAGTCCCTGCCGACCGGCCCGGCTACAGATTACGCCGGTCAGGGCCCAGAGCAGTCCCGCCGCCAAGGCCAAACCAATGCCGCTTGTCATAGGCTATGCCGGCTCCATTTAGGTTGAGCGATTCCGGGGAAACTTTTTGCATAACAGATTCCCCGGCCCTCGCTGAAAATTCCATCCAATTTCATATTACCAGGTCTACCCGTCCCGTCGCTTGCGTTTGGCCCGTCTAGAAGGTCATCGCCGTTTGGGGGGGCAATTGCCGCGGCCCTAGCGGGCGATTGCCGCCGCAATTTGCGGTAATTGCTCGGCAAGCGGTGCTTATCATCTGAGGCCGGCCTTAGGCCGGTTCGCCCCAGTCGGGCACGTCCAGGATCTCGCCGTCGCGCAAGGCCGATTTGTGCGCCGTCACCCCCATGGCCATGTAGCGGGCCGCCTCCCAGGCGTGGATCGCCGGACGGCGGCCGGAATGCACCGCGTCCACGAATTCGTGGACCAGGTAGGCGTGCGAACCGTGGTGCCCGCCGTAGTCGACCGATTCGCCGTCCACGCCCCGCCAGGCGGCGGCCACCTCCGACGGGAGCGGATCGCGCATCTCTTCGTCGGTGAAGGTGTTGACCGCCAGCGGTTGCGCGTCGGTCGGATTGGTGCGGCCGTTGAACCGCCAGGTCCGTTCCGCGTATGAACCGCGCGTGCCCATAATGCGGAAAGTTTCGTTGTCGTGGAAACTGCCCGCGCACTCGCGGAATTCGCAGATCCTGACCGCGGCCCCGTTGCGCATGGTGAAGAGGGCCACCTCGTTGCTGAACTCATGGTCGGCGAAGTACGGATCGTTCGTTCGATTGCGATAGCCACGGGCCGTGACCTTGAGCGCCGGGCAATCCATCACGCAGGCCGGACCGCTGACCGAATGGGTCGGATAATACATGGGCCCTTCGCGCAAGCCCCGCGCCACATATTCGGCTTTGCGGGCCGGCCATTGGGAGCCGGCCGCGCCCGCCTCGCGGCGGCGCTTCACCTCGCGCAGATTGCTGCCGCCGGCGGTGTCCAGGTCGTGGAAATATTCGCCCTCGGCGTAGACGAAATCGCCGAATTTGCCGGCCGCGGCCTGCCGCCGGCAGAACATGGTCTCGGGGTGGTAGTAGGTTGTTTCGCCCAGCATGTAATGCTTGCCGCTCTGCCGGCAGGCCCGAATGATGCGGTCGCACCAGTCCAGGGTTTCGTCGCCGTCGGGCAGCATGATGACCGGCACGGCGCTATAGACGTGCCGCCCCGCCTCCAGCGCCGCCAGGGCCTGGGGCGCGTGCAGCCAGGGCTGGGTGAAGATGGCCACCGCGTCGAGCCGGGCGCGCAGCAGCGCGGCGTAATCCGTAAACGCGTCCGCCGACGCGAATTTCTTTTCCCAACCCGGCCGGGCGGCGATGGCCCGCATCCGTTCCGGTTCGCAATCGCACAGCGCGACCCGGTCAACGGCCGGATGCTTGCGGAACAGATCGGCAAATGCCGCGCCGAACGATCCCAGGCCCACCAAACCGATGCTGATGCCCATGACTGGTCCTCGCATAAAGGGTTGATCGATTAGTTACAGATAACCGCTCCTGACTTTTACTATAAACCCCAAATAAATCTGGCAAAACGACGAGTTTGCGCTAATAGTTATAAATAAACGCTGTCAGGCGACTACCGCTGGAGGGGAACCGCGGTGACGGAACTGCGCATCACTCATGTCGGGCGCTATGTCCAGGCCCAGCGCACTGCTTACGTGGCCCCCGCGCATTATGTGGGATTCAGCCTGAGCGGCCTGGTCAGCTATCGACGGAACGGCCTGCCCCTGCCGGAGATCGGGGCCCACCTCCTGCTGACCCCCGCCGGTTCGCGCCTGGAGTTCGAATACGACGCGCGGCGCGAGAACTGGGTGGTCCAGTTTGAGGGCGACCAGTTGCGCGCCGTCCCCGGCGGGCTCGATGTCGAATGGCGGCTGGGCGCGGAGTGGGTGCGCTTGCCGAGCTGGCTGCCCGTGCCCGCCGCCCGGACCTCGGCTTGGCGGCAGGAATTCACCCGGCTCTGGGAGGCCTTTCGCGAACAGACGCCCCAGAGTCGTCTGCGCGCGGTGACGGGGGTGATGGGCGTGTTACGCGAGTTTCTCGAGCGGCTTCCGGCCGAAGTGGACCAATCGCCGGCCGCCCGATTCAAGCGGTTGCTGAGCGAGGATTGCGCGGGCCGGGAGTCGGTGGCCGCCTTGGGCCGGCGCTGCGGTTATTCGCCCGACCATTTGCGCCGGCAGTTTATCGCCCGTTACGGCCTGACTCCGCTGGCCTACCGTAACCGCCAGCGGCTGACTCTGGCCATGGACCTGGCGGCCGGCAGCCGCTTGTCGGTCAAGGAGATCGCCCGAGCCGCCGGCTTCAGCTATGTCTCCCACCTGTCGAACCAGTTCCGGCGAGCCTTCGGCCTCTCGCCCCGCGAGGCGATCCGGCAGTTCCGCCCGGGCGGCTTTTAAAAATCCGCGCGGGGCCGGAATTTTGCGGAAAAACCGGGGGCCGGATTTGACAAAGCGAAAAAAACGGGTAATATGCCATGAGTAAACGTTAATCCAGGGAATAGCTATGCCCCGCGCCACCGGCCGCACGACTATCAAGACTTTAGCCGCCGAGTTGGGGCTGTCGGTCTGCACCATCAACAAGGCCCTGACAGGCAAGCCGCGCATCGGCGAAACCACGCGCCAGCGGGTGCTGGAGGCCGCCAACCGGCTGGGCTATCAGCCCAACCGGTTGGCCCGGACTCTGGTCCGGCCCGTGCTCAAGCTGGGCGTGGTCTATTCCGCCGCCTGGCCTAGTCACACTCAGCCCCTGATGGAAGGCGTCCGCGCCCGGCTGGCGGAACTAAGCGATTACCGGGTCGAGGCCGAATTCGTTCCGGTCGCCGATTTCCACGACGGTTTGGCGTTTGTCAAAGCGGTGCGGGAACTGGCGGCCAGCCGGCCGGCCGGTCTGATCCTCAGCCTGGGAGTCTATCCCTGCGAGCAGCGGCGCTGGCTATGGGAGTTTCTGGCGGGCGCGCGGCTGCCTGCGGTTTTGCTCGGCGGGCAGGTGGAGGAGGAAGCGCCGACCCTGAGCTGCGTCTGGCACGATTGCCGACTTTGCGGACGTTTGGCGGGCGAATTGCTGGCCGGCTTGGCCGGCCCGGGGCGTCCGGTCGGCGTGTTCATCGGCGAGCGCATCCACCCCGACCATGCCCGCAAGCTGACGGGTTTTGCCGAGGCGGCCGGCGAGTTCGGCCTGGGGCCGGTCGAGATCGGCGAGACTCTGGACGAGGCGGAGCGGGCTTATCCGGTCGTGCGCGAGCTCTTTGCCCGCCGCCCGGAGATCGCGGGCATTTATATCGGTACGGAGAACGCCGCCGGCATCTGCCGCTATCTGGCGGAGTCCGGTCTGGCCGGCCGGGTCAAAGTGGTGGGTACTGGCCTCTCCGAGCCGATCCGTCACGGATTGGAGGCCGGATTGGTCCAGGTCAGCCTGCATCAGCATCAGCGTCTCCAGGGCCGCCGGGCAGTGGAGGTATTGTTTCGTTTTTTGGAAACCGGCGCTAGGCCGACGCCGGAGGTATTGATCGCTCCGAGCGTGGTCCTGCGCGGCAATCTGAGCGCCGCGCAAAGTCAGGATTGAAGTTATTTTGCAGTAAAGGATAAACGTTTAATCAGCGAAAAATGGCCTTTCGCCGGTTGTGCCCAGCAGGACAAGGAGAGGTTCCGTGGCGGACAAGACGAATGCGACCGGGCGCCAGCCGGAGCGGCTGGCGATCTCCTTCTGGTTGTGGAATTACTTTTATGGGATCAACGCGGGTGAATATTTCCATCAAATGGAACCGTGTTTCGTCGAGCTGAAGGAGCGGGGTTTTAACTGCATCCGGGTCGACTCGGGGGCCGGCTTGTGCCATGACGCCTCCGGCCGGCCCCGGGGCGAGATCGCCCTGCACGAACCTTTCCCCGGCTTCAGCTTCCTGCGCCAGATGCACCAGGGCAAGACCCGGGTGGTCAATCCGGGCTGCCGCGTCGACGTGCTGAAAAAGGTGGTGGAGCTGTTCGAGCTGGCCCGGCGGTATGACGTCCAGGTGATCCTTTCCTGCTGGTTTTACCTGCATACCTATTGGTTCTTGGAGGAAGCGTTGGCGCAGGAATTTTTCGCCCTGCCCCCCGCCGAGCGCTTTATGCGGTTCGCGCGGGAGAACGACCGGCTGCTGACCGAGCTGGAAGCTCGCGGTCTGGCCGGACAGGTCGCCTGCGTCGAGCTGCTCAACGAATTCGAAGGCTTTTTGGCCTGGCATGGCGCGGAACTGGTCGGCGCCTCGGAGGCCCAGCAGTTGCAGGTCAAGCACGAGTTTCGCCGTCATCACGAGGAGGCCCTGGCTTTTCTGCACGCCCGGCATCCGCAGATCCGGCTGGCCATCGACACTTGCGGGCCGGAGGCCGATCGCGAAGTCCTGCCCCGCAACGCCCAGGTCTGGAATCACCACTTTTACTATTGCTGGGGCATTTACGGGCAAGTGCTGGACGGTGACATCTACCGGCCGGAGTTCGACTTTTCCTCCGCCCGGCAGCATCCGCGGCTGGGGCGGTTTCTGCGGCCGGACGCCTGCGACATCGAGGCGGTACGCAACTGCCGGCCCGTGCCGCTGAACTACGCCCGGGACTGGTACGCCCGAGTCTGGCTGTATAACAATCTCGATCCAGACCGACTGCCCGAACTTGAAACTCGCTTGGCCGAAACTTTGCAGGCGGAGCTGGAACAATATAAGCGCAAAGTGGACGAAGGCCTGCGGCGGGCGCAGGAAACTCGCCGGGCGCTCTTCCCCGACATCATCCTGCTGATGGGCGAGGGGGCGACCTATTGCGCGCATCTGGACATGCGCTGGGAGGAGAGGTCCAAGGCCTACTGGGAGCTGGTGGCCCACGCCTCCGCGCGGCTGCGGGAATACGACTATTGGGGCTGCGTGCCGCGCACCAATTCCGGCCCCGAAGACCCGTCCTGGACCGAATTCCCCGAACGCCTGCGGCAGGCTAACCAGGTGTTTCTCGGGGCGGAAACGGCCGAGCGCCGGAGCGCGCGATGAGCGCAGAAACGGCGGCGGGTTTGGCCCTGGTGGTTCTGGCCGGCGCTTGCGCCGGCGGCGGGGCCGTGCCCATCCGTTGGTTGCGGCAGTACGATTTCGAGCACTGGACCTTTGTTCGCGCGGTCGTCGGCCTGGTTCTGCTGCCGGGGCTGGTCGTCTGGTTCGGTTGTCCGGGGGCGGGTCAGGTTTATGCCGCCCTGCCGGCCGGAGTCTGGCTCAAGGCCAACGCCTGGTCCCTGGCCTGGGGGGTGGCCAACGTTCTGGCCAGTCTCTGCCTGGTGCGGATCGGTTTCAGTCTCTCGGTGGGGTTGTTGACCGGCGTCGGCCTGCCTCTAGGCGTGATCGGGCCGCTGCTGTTCAAAGGCTCGGGCCAGTTTGCCGCCGGGCCGGATTTGCTTTCGCCGGCAGGCGGTTTGATCGGGGCCGGGGCGCTGGTCATGGCGGCGGCGGTGGGCTTGATGACCGCCGCCGGATTGGAGCGGGAGCGAGCGCAGACCCGATCCGGCGGGCCGCGGGCCGCACCCGCCGGCGGCGGCTTCCGGACCGGGCTACTGATGGCCGTCGGAGCGGGGGTGTTGCAGGTCGGGTTGAGTTTCGCCTTTGTCTACACCCAGGGGCCGCTGACCGCGGCGCTACGCGCCCACGGAGCCGGGCCGACCGCCGCGATTGCCGGGGTTTGGGCGGCCACGCTGCCGGGCGGAATCGCGGTCAATCTACTGTACTCCGTCTGGCTCATGACCCGCCGGCGGACTTGGCGAAAATTAGGCGTTTCGCTGGCGGATGGGGTCTGGAGTTTGCTAATCGGC
>CAYMGG010000034.1:0-10145 GCA_964389915.1 uncultured Planctomycetaceae bacterium | reverse complement strand
GCATCAGTTTTTTTGGCCTGGTGCTCAGTTTGGGGCGGGGGATGCAGTCCCTCGGGCCGCTGGGGGCCTCGGTCGGATTCGGCATCTACCAGGCGGTGCAGATTCTGACCGCCCAGGTCGTCGGCTGGGCGGCGGGTGAATGGCGGGCCGCGCCGGAGCAGCCGCGGAGCCGGATGAAACTGGCCGTGCTGGGCATGCTGGCGGCCGTGGGCGTGATGAGTGTGGGCCGGCAAGAGCCGGCCGCGAAAAAATCCGGTCATCAGACCGGCAAATATTTTTCAGGAGCGGACATGAACACGGCTTTGGATTTCCCCGGCATCTTCGGCGATGGCGAGCATGACGATACGGCCGGATTGCAGGCGCTGTTGGATACCCGCGCCTTGACCATCCGTCTACCGCAGCCGCCCAAGCACTACTTGATCAGCCGGACACTGGTCATCCACTCCGGACAGAGCCTGGTGGTTGACCGGCAGGCGGTCATCCGGCTGGCCGACCGGGCCCAGGCGCACATGTTGACCAATTCCGATCCCCAGGGCGGCAACCAGGGGATTTCCGTGATCGGCGGGATCTGGGACGGCAACAACTCCGCGCAGACCTGCGAGTATCACCAGGACCGGCAGAGCGGCAACCGCCCCTATGATCCCGGCCGCTATTTGGGCGTACTGCTACAGTTCAACCAGGTCCGCGATCTGCGGATTGCCCATCTGACCTTGAAAGATCCCGAGACGTTCGGCATTCAGGCCGGTAATCTGGAACGCTTCTCGGTGGAGGACGTCACCTTCGATTATAATCTGCGCAAGGGCAACATGGACGGGGTTCACATTCACGGGCCCAGCCGGCAGGGGCGGATCGTCAACCTCAAGGGCACGACCAACGACGATCTGGTGGCTCTGAATGCCGATGACGGGGCGATGTTTGAGATGTGTCGCGGGCCGATCGAGGACATTCTGGTCGACGGCATCTGGGCGGACAACGGCTACACCGCCGTGCGCCTGCTCTCCGCCGGGTCGCCGCTGCGCCGGATCCGGCTGAATAATATCTACGGCACCTACCGCGTCAATGTCGTCTCCTTCACCAATCACCGCGTCCACCCGGGTGCGGAAAGCGTTTTCGAAGATGTCGTGATCGATGGCGTATTTTGCGCCAAAGCCGCCGACCGGCGGCCGGAAGAACGCGCCGCGCCGCCCGGTCCGGTCATGTCCCCCATCCGGATCGAAACTTCCGCCCGGATCTCCAACCTGACCATTCGGAACTACCATCGGCGGGAGGTGGCCCAGCCGGCCTGCGATGTCGGGGTCGAGCCTGAGGCCCGGATTGAAAGTTTACGGCTGGATAATTTTATGGTCACGAACGCCTGCGGCACACCTTTCTCCCTAATCGACAACCAGGGCCGCATCGATCGACTGGGGTTGTCCGGCGTGCGCGCTCAGGCCGCCGGCGCGGGCGGCAAACTGATTCAGAATCACGGCCAAATTCAGAAATGCATTCAAACCGATGTCTGGTTGGAAGGGTTCGAACCCGGAATTTGAATTGGTTTAGCTAGGCCCTAACCCCGGCAAGTCGGGCGCGGGCGGGACAAACTTCATTTTTGGCAAAGGAAAGGCAATGAGTCGAGGCCAGGATTCGGCAAGCAATCGAGCGGAAGAGACCTCCTGGGTGCAGGAATGGGTGGCGGCGTTGCTGGCTCCGGCGAACGCAAGCCAGCCGGTGCGGTTCGCGGTCAAGGCCCGGCGTAACGGCTGGGGCGAGTTGCAGGAGAATCTGTCCTATGAGAACACCCCGCTGAAGCTGGGCGGAAAGGTGCGTTCCGGCTGGTGCGCCCACGCCGACAGCGAGATCGTAGTCAGTCTGGCCGGGCCGGCTCGGCGGTTTCGGGCTATAGTCGGAGTGGATGAGAACCCGGCGGCTACCAGAGGCAGCGCGCGAGTGGTGTTCGCCGTGACGACCTCCGGCCGACAGCTCTGGCGCAGCGCGCCGCTCGGCGTGGGCCAGTCGGCCGAAGTCGATGTGGATCTGGGCGGAGCGAGTGAATTTATCCTGACCGCCATGGCGGAGAACGGCGAGATTCACCTGGCCCACGCCGACTGGGCCGAGCCTCGGGTTATTTTGTCTGCCGGGCCGGAGGTGGAATTGGTTCCAGCCAGCGACGGCCACGGACCGTTGGGGCGGGGCTGCCCGTTCTCATTTAAATTGGGCGGGCGGCTGTGGTCGCCGGAAGGTGGGCCGCGCGTGACGCCAGGGATTTGGAAGCACGGCCGCCGGGTAAGCGAGCTCAACTGGACGGACGCGGCGGCCGGCCTGGACGTGACGCTGGAGCTGACGGATTTCACAATGTTTTCGGCTATTGAATGGGTAGTGCGGCTGAGTAACTGTGGTGCAAACGATTCTGAACTGATTAGCGAAGTCAACGCGCTCGACCTCAAATGGTCGGGCGGCAATCCGATTTTGCATCATTCCCGCGGTTCGGCTTGCCGGCGGGATGACTTTCTGTTTTACAGCGATCCGGCCGAGGAGTTTCCTCGCGGCGCGGGGCGAAACTGGCGTAGCCTGCGCTTGACCCCTGGCCCGGATGGCCGGCCTTCCAATGACTGCTTGCCGTTTTTCAACCTCCAGACCGGCGAGACTGGTGTAATGCTCGGTTTAGGCTGGAGCGGCCAGTGGTTCGCGGAATTCACCGATCGGCAGCAGGCGGTCCAGCTTCGGGCCGGGCAGGAGCACTTTGCGGCCAGACTCCACCCCGGGGAGAGCATCCGCACGCCGCGTATTCTGCTGTTGCCCTGGACGGGGCAGGCCATCAACGGGCACAATCAGCTGCGCCGGTTCCTGCTCCAACATCATGTGCCCCAGGCTTCCGGCCGGCCGGTGGAGGCTCCGCTTTGCAACGGCGCCTGGGGCGGCATGCCCACCAGCGGGCACCTGGAGTTGATCGAGCGGTTCAAACGCGAAAAGTTGGGCTACGATTATTACTGGGTCGATGCCGGCTGGTATGGAACCTCCGCCAAGCCTTGCCCGGACGTCTTTGGCGGCGACTGGTCGCAGCAGGTGGGCGACTGGCGCGTCAACCGCAACTATCATCCGCAGGATCTGAAGCCCATCGCCGACGCGGCCCACGCCGCGGGCATGAAGTTTCTGCTCTGGGTCGAGCCGGAACGGGCCAAGCAGGGCGCGCCGGTCACGCTGGAGCATCCCGAATGGTTTTTGACCCGGTCCGGCCAGCCGCCCAAACCCGGCGAGGACCTGTTGCTCGACCTGGGGCGGCCCGAGGCGCGGCAGTGGGCGATCGAAACCATCTCCGGCCTGATCCGTCAGAACGGCATCGATTGCTACCGCGAGGACTATAACTTCGGCGGCAGCGCCGAATGTTTTTTGAAAAAAGACGAGCCCGGCCGGCGCGGGATCAGCGAGATCCGCTTCGTAGAAGGATTGTATGAATTCTGGGACGAGCTGCGCCGCCGTTTCCCGGACCTGCTTATCGACAACTGCGCCAGCGGCGGCCGGCGGATCGACCTGGAGACCCTCAGTCGCAGCATTCCGCTCTGGCGCAGCGATTACAACTGCCACCCGCAGATGCAGGCCGAGGGGGCGCAGATCCAATCCTTCGGCCTGGCCCACTGGGTCCCGCTCTCGGCCATCAGTCCTTGCGCCACCCCCGGCGACACCTATCAGGTCCGTTCCGCGCTTTCGGCCGGTTTGGTTTTTTCGCTGAACGAGTTCAACATCCGCCCCAAGGATACGGACAATCCCGCTTACCCCTGGGACTGGCACAAGAAGATGATGGCCGAGCACCGCCGGGCGCGGCCCTGTTTTTACGGCGATTTCTATCCCCACACCCGGCCGAGCGCGGGGCTGGACGCCTGGCAGGTTTCGCAATACCACCGGCCGGATCTGGACGCGGGGCTGATCCTGGCCTTCCGTCGGCCGGAAAGCCCCTTCACCACGGCCGAACTGCGGCTGGCGGGACTGGAGCCGCAGGGCGAATATGAATTCGAGGACGCCGACGGCCCGGCGCTGCCCGGGCGGACCGGCGCGCAGTTGGCCGCAGCCGGCTTGACGCTGATGCTGGCCGAGCCGCGCTCCAGCCGGCTGATCTTTTACCGGCGGCGGAAATAAACCTTAATCTGCGGACTGGTGCGGCGCCCGGCGGCGAAAGCTGCCGGGCGTCACGCCCAGTTGCTTTTTGAAAATTTTTGACAATTGATATTCGTCGTGCAGGCCGACTGCTTCGGCGATCGACTTGAGCGGTCGGTCGGTGGTGTAGAGCAGGGTCCGCGCCGCGTCCACCCGCAGTTGTCGCAGGTCCTGCATGGGGGTGAGGCCGGTCCACTCCCGGTAGAGGCGGATGAAGTGGCTCTTGCTCACCCGGACCTGGGCGGCCAGTTCGTCCAGGTTCAGCTCCGCCCCGAGATGCGCGTGCATGTAGGCGCGCACCTGCTCGACGATCGGATGGGGCGCGAATTCGGCCTGCTTGCGAAATTCGGCGATCAGGGCCAGGCCCACGGCGTCCAGGCAGTTCTGCTTGCGCCGATAGCTGGAATCCCGCTCTTCCACCAGCCATTTGGCCATTAAGCGCAAACGGCCGCTCCGGTCCGGGGCGGTCAGGATCTCCTCGCCCAGCGCCGGTCCCTCCCAGGCCAGGTAGAGAAAAGTAGTGGCCGGGCTGTGGTCGAAATGCCGCTGGCCGGCGGGAAAGTAGATCGCCTCGCCGGCGGTCAGTCGCTGCCGACGGGTTTCTAGTTCGATATTCACCCCGCCCCGCTCGATGATGACGATCTCCGCGAACGGATGGGCGTGTAGTTGTTTGAAGACCCGCCGGTCCCCGGTGTTGTACCGTCCTGCATACAGGCAATGAATCATCTCATTTCTCCGCCTGCCCGCGTCGGAGCCGATCTAAGCGGCGCCGGCAAAAAGTCATTTTTGACAAAATAATAGCAATCTCGTCCATTTCCGCAAGCCGGCATATGACGTACGGTCGAGGCATAGGAACCGTGCCTTCGCACTGCCTACGGACTCTGCAGAAAGGGAAAGCCATGCCTGCTAAATTAGCGCACGCTGAATCTCGGTCACTCTCTGACCAATTGCCCCGCTGGGTCTGGCGGGATCATCCCGGCAATCCGCTGCTCGCCCCCTGGAACGGCGAGGTCATCGCCGATCCGGCCGTGCTGACGCCGGAGGAGACGCCGGACGGCCGGTGGCACATGTATCTCTGCACCAACCGGGCCGAGATCTTGCACCTGACTTCGCCCGACGGTCTGACCTGGGAACGGCGGGAGCTCTATCCCTGGGGCGGTTTTTCTCCGTTCATCATCCGGGACGAGGGGCGCTACCTCATTTATTACCAGCAACTGGTGCGGCGACCGACGGAGGTCTACATCGCTGGCCGCGAGTCGGCCGACCTCCAGACCTGGAGCGAGGAGCAGGAAATTCTGCGGCCCACCCTTGCCTGGGAGACTCTGGTCCAGAAACCGACCGTGCGTAATCCCTGCCTCACGCGGCACGGCGACCTTTACCTGCTTTATTACAGTGGCGGCGTCCGCGTGCATCCGGAATTGGGTTTCGAAGAACCGGCCAATATCGGCGTGGCCACGGCCGCCTCGCCCTTGGGCCCGTTCGAGAAACGCGCCGTCCCGCTCTTTGCCGACGATCCCGCAGACCCCCGGCGCAATCTGGGCGCGGGGGCGATGAAAGTCTACCGGTTCGAAGAGTACGACCGCTTCCTCGGCTTCAATAACGGAATCTATCGTTGCCCCGAGGGGCACGTCCGCTCCGCCCTGCACATGCTGGTTTCCGCCGACGGCCTGACCTGGGACGACCTGCCGGGCAATCCCATTCTCCACCCCGAACCGGGCGGGTGGAAACACGCGCTTGTCTACCAGACCTGCCTGACCCGGCAGGCAGGCGAGTGGCGCTTGTACTACAACAGCCGCGACGGCTGGCAAGGCGGGATCGAACGCATCGGCCTGGCGGTCGCCACCCCGGAACTATAGGAGAATCCGATGAAACTGTCCGTCATGACCAGCCTGGTGAACGATTTCTTCTTTCCCAATCTCGCCCCCGGCCGCTCCTTCGCCGAGATTGCGGCTAACTTGCGCCGCTACGGCCTGGATGCGGTGGAGATCTACGGCGCGCAACTGGGCGCGCGCCTGCCGGAGGTGCGCGCGGCGCTTCGCGCGACCGGGTTGGAGGTCAGCGCCATCGCCGCCTGCCAGCCCGGATGCCTGCTGGCCGAAAGCGAAACCGAACGCCAGACCGTGCTGGCCAGTCTGCGCGAACAATTGCATTGGGCGGCTGAGTTGGGGGCGGTGGGCATTCTGTTCGTACCGATTTTCGGACGGGCACGGCTGGCTCCTCCACCCGACGGCGGGAGGGTCGAAACCCTTGAGCTGGCGCTGCTCGAAGAGTCGCTGGCACAACTGGCCGAACTGGGTGGCCGGCTCGGGGTGCGGGTTTTGATCGAACCGGTCAATCGTTACGAGACCCATCTGTTCAACCGGGTCGAACAGGTGGCGGAACTCTGCCAGCGGCTGGATTCGCCCTGGGTGCGGGTGATTGCCGACTTCTTCCACATGAACATTGAAGAAGTTGATCTGGGCGAAACTCTGGCGGTTCACGGCCAATGGGTGGAGCACGTCCACTTGGTGGATTCGAATCGGTTTTTGCCCGGGCAGGGGCATACGGATTTTCCGCCCGCCTTGGGTGAGCTTAAGCGGAAGGGCTATGCGCGCGCGCTGTCGTTCGAATGTTTCGTGCGCGGCGAGCCGGATCAGGTCCTGCCGGAAACGGTCCGGCGGGTCAGGCAGGTGTGGGAGGATGCATGATGATCGGAATCGGCGTAATCGGGCTGGGCGGCGCCGGACGGCAGCACGTTCAGACGCTTAAGGCGGAAGCGGACGTGGCGGTCAGGCTCGTGGCGGACGTGGACGCCGACCGGGCCAAAAAGGTGGCGGCCGAATTCGGGGTGGAGGAGTGGACCACGGATTTTAACCGCCTGTTCGAACGAACGGACATAGAGGCGGTCACGGTGGCCACGCCGCCGTTCCTGCGGGGGGAGGTGGTTATTCCCGCCCTCCGAGCCGGCAAGCACGTTTTGTGCGAGAAGCCCCTGGCCCGGACCGTGGTCGAGGCGGAAACGATGGTCGCGGCCGGCCGGCAGGCGGGGGTGAAGGCGATGGTCAATTTCGGTCCCCGCAATCTGCCCGTCTTCGGACTGCTGCGCGAGTTGATCGGCCGGCGCGAATGCGGCCGCCCTCGGTGGTGTTCGCTGCGCTACTTCCTGCCGGCCACGCCCGAGGTTTTCATGCCGCCGGCTTGGTTCTGGCAGCGCGACCAGGGCGGGGGGCATCTGGTCGAGAACGGTGGGCACCTGCTCGATTTTCTGCTCACTTGCCTGGGGCCGGTCAAGACCGTCTGCGGCGCGGCGGTCGAGCGGCTCAAGTTCACCTCGTCCAGCCCGGCCACCGGCGGCCAGCCGGACATCGAGGATCTGGCCTCGTTGCTCCTGCGGCACGAATCCGGCGCAATCACCAGTTTCACCAACGGCTGCATCACCGACGGCGAATGGGGCGTGAACCTGGAGATTCAGACCGAGTACGCCTTGATCTGTTTGCGCCAGACCAGCGAGGTGCAGGTTTACGTCAAAGGCAAGTTGCGCGAGTCGCATCAGATTCTGGGCGGTTGGGACCCGATCCCTCACGGCGTGCGGGCGTTTGTCAGACTGCTGCGGGGCGAGGACGTGAACGCCGCTGGGTTGGCCGACGGCCTGGCCGTGCTCCGGCTGGTGGAGCAGTGCTATCAGGCGGCCCGGGAAGGGCACGCCATATCCATCTAATAAGGTGTCTAAAACTAGGCGGCGGACAAGGAGTCGGGCATGAGTGAATATATTGTCGAAGCGGCGCGGCAAACCCCGGTCTGGCGTTCGGTCGACGTGGTGGTGGTCGGCGGCGGGCCGGCGGGGCTGATTGCAGCCGCGGCCGCCGCGCGCAACGGGGCTTCGACCGTGCTGGTGGAGCAGACCGGCTGCCTGGGCGGCATGGCCACTTCGGGCCTGGTCCTCACCCTCGGCGGCTTTTACAGTTGGAACGAAACGCACGAGCGGGTGGTGGACGGCCTGCCCGGCGAACTGCTCGCCCACCTGCGGCAGCTGGACGGCGTCCGCGACTCGGACGGCGTGGTTCTGGATTTCGACCCCGAAGCCTTCAAATTTGCCGCCGACCAGTTCGTGATGACGGCCGGAGTCACGCCGCTGTTCCACGCTTTGGGAGTCGCGCCCTGGCTGGGGGCGGATGGCGTCCAAGGCGTGATTATCGAGAGCAAATCCGGCCGGCAGGTGGTGCGGGCCAAGGTTGTGATCGACGCTACTGGCGATGCGGATCTGGCTTATCGGGCCGGTGTTCCCTGCGAAAAAAGCCCGACCCTTCAGCCGGCCACTTTATGTTTCATGTTGAATGGCCTCACCCAGAACCTACCGGCGCGCGAGCGTCTGGCCGAAACTGCCGGAGCGGGCGAGTCGCCCGAAGTCGGATCGGAGATTTCCGCCGCCGCGCGGGTCGAATGGGAAAAGCTGCGTTGGACACTGCAAAATCCGTTGTATGAAACTCCGCCCAACCGTTTCTTGCGCGACCGGATGCAGCCGGCCCGGGAACGGGGCGAACTGGCTTCCTTCGGCGGCCCATGGGGGTTGGGTTTGTATGCCGATGAGGTCTGGTTCAACGTCACCCGGCAATACATTGACGCCACGGAGGCCGAGTCGCTCACCCAGGGCGAATTGGGCGGCCGCCGCCAGGCGCGGGAGATTGTGGATTTTTGGCGCCGGCAGATTCCGGGCTTTGCCCATAGCCGCCTGCAACAGACGGCTTCGCACCTGGGCATCCGCGAGACCCGGCGGATTGGCGGAAAGGCGGTCCTGGACGCCGACACCATCCTGGCGCATTCACGGCGCGACGACGCGATCGCGCTGGGTTGCTGGCCGATCGACGTGCATCCGGCGGGCGACGATTCCTACGCCCGCCAGCATTTGCCGCATGTGGGGGGCACGCCCCGACCTTACGGGATTCCTTACGGTTGCCTGGTGCCGCGGGAGGTGGACGGGCTGCTGGTGGCCGGCCGCTGCGTCTCGGCCACGCGCGAAGGCCAGGGTTCGCTGCGCGTCATGGGCACCTGCATGGCCCTGGGGCAGGCCGCCGGCACGGCGGCGGCGCTGGCCGTCCAGGCCGGCTTGCCTCCCCGCCGGCTCGACTGCCGGGCGCTGCGGGCGCGCTTACGGGAACAGAACGCCATTCTTGGCGATTGACGGAGAAACCGATGCCACTGACTAGCAAAGAGCGGGTAAAGCGGTTTCTGGCCCGGGAGATTCCCGACCGGGTGCCCCTCAATTATGCGGCCAATGCCGGCATCCACGCCCGGCTCTGCCAGCACTTCGGACTTGCCGCGGACGGCGGCGAGGCGCTGCTGGACGCCTTGGACATCGATTTTCGCGGACTCTGGCCGGCTTATCGAGGGCCACTGCGCCACCCGCAACCGGCCGATCCGGCGGTCCGGGTCGACGAATGGGGCGTGCATCGGCGCTGGATCGAGCACGAAACCGGCGGCTATTGGGATTATTGCGATTTCCCCTTGCAGGCGGCGACCGGGGAGGAGGTGGCCGCCTGGCCGCTGCCTGCGCCGGATGACTATGCCTACGAATCGATCCGTCCCCGGGCGGAGAGATATCGCGACCGGGCGCTGTTCGTCGGCCATCTTGGCCTGGGAGACTGTTTGAACAGCGCGGGCATGGTCCGGGGTTATGAACAGATCCTGCTCGATCTGGCGACCGACGAACCGGCCGGCCTCCTCTATCTCGACCGCCGGCTGGCGATCCAGCTGGAGGTGTTGGCGCGAACTTTGGAGGCCGCCGCCGGAACCGTCGATTTCGTTTGGTTGGGCGAAGACTTGGGCACGCAACGCGGGCCGCTAATGAGCCTGGAGATGTATCGCCGCCACTTGCGGCCGCGCCATCAACAACTCATCGATCTGATCAAAAGCTTCAACCTGCCGGTCATGATTCATTCCTGCGGTTCCAGCAGCTGGGTTTATCCGGAACTGATCGAAATGGGGGTAGTATCCCGTCAGCCCTAAAAGGGTGAATAAAGATAAGTATCTGGTCGATATCT
>CAYMGG010000033.1:24891-26679 GCA_964389915.1 uncultured Planctomycetaceae bacterium | reverse complement strand
GCTGGCCGAACCGGCCGCGCCCCTGCCCGAGCCGGACGCGGGCATGGAACGCAGATAGACGAGGGACGCGGCGAAGTACAATGCCCCGCAAATAAGGGGGCAAACCTCAGCGGCCGCGCCGACGTCTCCCCCTCCCTCCGGGAGGGTTTGGGGGAAGAAGAGAACCGAGAACGCCCGGGCCGCCTCCCCCACCCCGGTCCTTCCCCGGAAGGGGGGGAAGATCGGCTCCGTAAAGGCTCGCTTTTTTCGGAGCGCGGGGCTAAGGTAGGTTGCTTTGGGCGCGGTTTTTTTTGGTGTTTTCTCGCGCGTTTTCGAAAATTTTGACCAGGCGCCACTCTGAACGGGCGAGAGGGCGAAGCCGGGCGAAAGTTTTTTGAAGTCGCCGGGAACCTTTTTTGAATAAACCAGGTTCCCGCGAATCGACCCTGACCAGAGCGAGTTGATTTTCGGGTCTTTCGGTATTAGTTGGCAATTGTGGTGCATTCGTATCTTCCCGCCGCCGGATTTTCCAGGAAAGGATTTTGCCATGGCTGCTTCCGTCCCCCCTCAAACCGGTCGCCGCGCGGCTTGGAAATATGTGCTCCTCGGGGCCGGCGGGGTGGTTCTCCTGCTCTTGGTCGCGGCCTTTTTCGCCTTTCGGCACATGGGCGAGATTGCCCGGCGAATGATCGAGTCGGTCGCCCCCGAGGTGACGGGCGTGCCGGTCAAGGTGCGCAGCCTGAGCCTGAATCCGCTCTCCGGCCGCGGCCAGGCCGCGGGAGTGAGGATGGACAATCCGGCCGGGTTTCCCGAGGAGCCGGCCCTGCAAGTCGAGCTGGCCGACGTGGCCCTCGATCCGCAATCCTTGAAACAAGCGCCGGTGGTCGTCCGTCTGGCCAGCCTTTCGGGCGTCAAGGCCAGCCTCGAGCGGTCGGCCGCCGGGGCTACCAACGTCGGGACCATCGTCCAGAGCGTGGAAAAATATCTGGCCGCCCATCCGGTCAAAGGCGGCGGCGGCTCGCCCCTGGCGGCCCTGCGGATCAATGACGGCCGGTTGACGGATCTCGCCCTGGCCCTGCCGGGCAGCGGGCAGAGTCTCAAGGCGGCCCAGGTCGAGTTCACCCTCGACGGGCAGAAGCTGACCAAGCGCGTGCGCGGCCTTAGCCTGGGGCAGCCGCGCGACTATCCGGCCGGCGACCTGCTGACGGTCAAGGAGATCGCCGCCGAGGTCTCGGCCGCGGATCTGGCGGCGGGGCGCACGCATCTGCTCTCGCTGACCATCGACGAACCGCTCGTCAACCTGCTGCCCGGTCCGGGCGGCAACGGCCTGGCCGTGCTGGCCAAGGAAACCGGCGCGTTCGTCCAGGCTCTGCGGCAGGAGCTGGGGGGCGGCGGAGGCGATCTGACCCTGGACCAGGGGCGGCTCAACGGGTTGGCCCTCGCTCTGCCGGGAAAGGAGGGGGAAAAGGCCCCGCCCGGCCTGCGGGTGGGCCAGGCCGAATATCGGCTGCAACCGGATAAATGGAGTGTGGCCGTGAGCGACTTGAGCGTGGTCAATCCGGCCGGTTACGGTGCGGCCAATCTGGCCGAATTGGGCAAGTGCTCGTTCGAACTCGACGCTGCGGCTCTGGCCCGGGGTGAATTGCGCCTGGCAGCGGCCAAGGTCGAGAACGTGAACCTGGCGGTCGAGGCCGGCGAAGGCGGTGGCAATCTGGCCCTGATCCGGGCGCGGGCCGAGGCGGCGGTCGCGGCCTTGCGTGCGGCTATGGCCGGCGCCTTATGCCGGGTGGCCGGCAAAGATGTGCCCAT
>CAYMGG010000033.1:0-24881 GCA_964389915.1 uncultured Planctomycetaceae bacterium | reverse complement strand
CGGCGGCGGCGGGGCGGTTTACGCCGAGGTCTGGGTCGAGAATCTGAAGGCGGCCATGGCCGAAACCGGCCGTCCCGGCTCGGGGCCGCAGCTGACCGCGGCCGGGGCCAAGCTCAGCGTCTCGCCTCGGCAGATCGTGGTCGAATTGAACGACATCCTGCTGGCCAATCCGCCGGGCTATTCCAATTCGCCGGCCGCGAAACTGGACCGGCTGACGCTGAAATTCGACGCGACCACAATCTTCAGCCAGCGGGTGGTGGTCGAGGAGCTGAGCCTGGGCACGGCCGAAGTCAGCTACGAGATCACCTCGCGTGGCGCCAACTTCACCGCCATCCGCCAGGCGGCCGAAACGGTGGCGGCCGCGCTTTCGGACAATCAGGACAAGGCGCAGGTGGTGATCCGCAATTTCTACCTGCAAGGCGGCCAGGTGCAGATTTCGGGCGGGACCGCCAGCCTGCTTTTAGGCAAGCAGAAGCTCCCGCTCAGCCAGGTCAAGCTGGAGAACATCGAAGGCCTCGGCTGGGCGGGCGCTCTGGCCAGCCTGGGCGAGCAGCTCTCGCCCAGCCTCAAGGAGACCGGCCGCAACCTGGCCGAAGGTCTGAAGGGCTCCAAGGAAGGGGTCAAGAACATCGGCAAGGCCGCGGGGGAGGCGCTCAAAGGCGGGGTCTTTCGCGATTTATTCAAGAAATAACCGGGCGGTCGCATTCCGGCCGCAAACGGCGGCAAAATAGGTGTGCGAGACAGGAGTCCGAAGCGGATGTTCAAACTGCTCTGGCAGCGGCTGCGCTACTGGTTCACGGGTCAGCTGCTGTGCGACACCTGCCGCTACGATTACGGTTCGGTCTGCGTCCGGCCGGAGCGGCCCAACGCCAAGGTCTGTCCTGACTATCGCCGGGGCAAAAGCTGACGCGGTTCCCGGGCGTGCGAAGGGAGATTCCCCAGGCTTTGTTCAGCCGAACGTTAGAAACGGCGAAGCCGGTTGAAGTTTTTTGAGGGAGTTTAAGAGAACTTTATTTCAAAAAAGTTCTCTCAAGAAGTAGTTATGTTTTCTGTCGCGTCAAGCCGGGAACGATCATGAATTGCACCGTGCCGGAACTGGCCGAGCTGGCCGCCCACCTGACCCGCGAGCTGGTACGCCTGCCCAGCGAAAACCGGCCCGGCGCACCCGCGCCCGAGGCCGGGGTTTTTGCTTATCTGACGGATAAATTCAGCACCGCCGGCTGGGAGTGCGCGGGCCAGGAGGTTACGCCCGGCCGGGCAAACTTTTTGGCGCGGCGGCCTCGCCCCGGCGCACCCAAACTGCTGATCACCGGGCACATGGACACGGTCCCGGCCGGTGGGTTGGTCGAGCCGTTCGCCGCGCGGGTGGAGGCCGGGCGCATCCACGGCCGGGGCGCTTGCGACGACAAGGGACCCCTGGCGGCGGCCGCCGCCGTGCTGCTCAATCTGGAGCCGGACGACGCGGCATACGACCTGACCTTCGCCGCCACCGTGGACGAGGAGGGCGGCATGCTCGGTTCGAGCGCGTTGGCCGAGCGGCTCGAACCGTTCGCGCTGGCCCTGGCCTTGGAGCCGACCGCCTTGAAGCCGATCAAGGCCCACAAGGGGGCCGCCCGGTTCGTGATCGAATGCGCGGGAAAGGCCTGCCACTCCTCCCAGCCGCAATGCGGCGAGAACGCCATCGCCAAGGCCGCCCGGGCCGTGCTGGCGGTGGAGGCTTACGCCCGCGAACTGGGCGGGCGGGTCGATCCGGAGTTGGGCGCGGCCACGGTCACCGCCACGCTCATCTGCGGCGGCCGGGCGGTCAACGTGGTGCCCGACCAGTGCGAACTGACAGTCGACGCCCGGCCGCTGCCGGAGATGGACCCGGCTCAAATGATCGCCGAACTAGGCGGCCGATTGGCCGGACTGGGCTCGATCCGCCAAATCTTCTCCGGCCGGGGTTTGCGCTCGGATCTGGATGGAGCGCCGGCTCGGGCGTTTCTGGCCGCCCTGGCGGCCGAACAACTCGACGCCTCGCCGGGGGTGGTCCACTACTGCACCGACTGCGCGCGTCTGGGCCACCTGGGCCCGTGCCTGGTCTGGGGGCCGGGGGACATCGCCCAGGCCCACGGCGACCATGAATATATCGATCTGAACCAGCTGACCGCAGCAGTGGGGGTTCTGCGGCGTTTTCTGGAAAGGAGCACCCATGGCTGACGAGACGGAATCCGGTCCGGCGCAAACTCCGGAAGCGGATCCGGCGGCGGAAAAAAAGGCCGCTCCGGCCGACGCGGCCAAGGCCAAGGCGGCGGGCGAAAAGACGGGTTTGAGGCGGGTTCTGCTGGCCGAAGATGATCCGCGCATCGGCCTGATCGTCAATACTCAGCTCAAAGCCTTGGGGGTGGAGGTGCTCTGGGGCAAGGACGGCAAGAAAGCCCTGGAACTGGCCGAGCAGAACCTGCCGCTAGCGCTGGCCGTGGTTGACCAGATGATGCCGCAGATGGACGGCTTGACCCTGATCTCGTTTTTGCGCGGCCTGGAGGGCGGGCCCGAGCTGCCGATTCTGATGCTGACGGCCAAGCATGACAAGGAAACCGTCATGCGCGCTCTCAAGCTTAAGGTGAATGACTATCTGAGCAAGCCTTTTGAAATGGCCGAATTTATCACGCGGATCAAAAAGTTGCTCAGCTCTTCCTCCCGGGCGGGCGCCGAAGCCGCGCCGCCGCCCGCCGAGCCGCCAACGGCGGAAGCTAAATAAGCATTCCGAGCAGCTGATCCAGAGCCGTGACGATCCGGTCGGGTCGGACGTCGCGGCACTCGGGGTCGGATTCGCGCCGGCGCAGGCTGCGCGCGTCGCCGGCGAAGAGCACGGTCCGGCACCCTTCCCGTTGGGCGGTCCAGACGTCGTTACGCAGGTCGTTGCCGACGTAGACGGTCTGGGCGGGGGTGATGCCGTGCTTTTCGCGCAGCCGGGCGAGGATTTGAGGGAAGAGGCGGGGCGAGGGTTTGCTCTCGGCCGCCTCGTATGACCAGACGCACAGCTCCGGGGCGAACCCCAGTTCGCCCGCCTCGCGCCCCCACAGCGCCGGGAATAGCAGCGGCGTGTAGAACTGCGCGTTAGAGACTAGGCCCAGCTGCAGGCCGGCGCCGCGCAGCGCCGCCAGCGTCTCCCGCCCGCCGGGCATGGGCCAGACCGGATTGGCCCGGCCCTCGTACTCCACCACCAGCCGCGAGACGGCCGCCGGCGTGAGCGGGCCGCGCACCACCTTGCCCCGCGCCAGCGAAACCAGGGTTTCGTGGGCTACGGCGCGGATCTCGACCTCGGGGTGGATGCTGCCGCCGACCTTGCGCAGGGCGTGATGCGCCTGGATGGTTTTGCGCCACAGCTCTTCGGCTCGGGGGCCGGCCTCCGGCCGCAGCAGTTCGAAGCCGGCGGCGGCCAGGGCTTCGGCCATCGCCGTTCCGCCGGCGGCGGCTTGGGCATTCAAGTCGCCCGAGCCGGAGATGAAGAGGGTGCCGTAGACGTCGAACAATACGGCCCGGATGTTTTTCAACGGCTCGAGCGTGGGCGTTTCGCCCGTCGGCTCTGGCGTCAGGGGTTTGGCCAGGCCGCGCAGGCGGTCGATCAATTCGCTGCGGATGGATGGGGCTTCAAGTTGCATGGTTTTCTTTCCCGCTAATTCAGGCGCGCAGCAGGCGGAATCGCTCCGGAGCCAGGAACCGCGCGCAGAGGCCTTCGGCGTCGACCGGATGAGGCGAAATCTCGGTCCCGATCACGGCGGCATAGATGTCTTGCAGCCGCCGGGCATAGGTCTTCAGGTCATATGAATTTTCCACCACGCGGCGGTTGCCGGCCAGAACTTTCGGGGCCACGGGGCCAAATGAACGAGAATTGCAGCTTTTAAGCAAGTCGCGTGCCGTGGCGGGCGCGGAACCGGCTTGACGGATCACGTCGGCCTGTAATTCTTCGTCAAGCGCGCCGAAATCGAGGTTTCCGCCCCGGATGACGGCTTTTTCCGCCTGCTCTGCCGCCAAAGCGGGCAATTCCCGGCCGTAGGCCCGGGCCGAAGCCGCCAATCCGGCGGCCAGCCGCCGGCGGAATTCCGCCAGATCCACCAATTCGGTCGGGATGGGCAAAAAATCATACAACTCTGTCAAATCGAGCCCGGCGGCCGCGAATTCGGCCGTAACCTCCGGCAGGTTCCGGCCGACCAGGGTTTTATTTAATAGCCAGGATTCGAGGAATGCCAGGCCGAAACCTTCGGCCACGCTGGTCGTGACCAGCCCCGTCGCTCCGGCCAGCAGGCTTTGATAAGGGGCGGTTTCGCCTAGAGCGAAACGGACCGGCAGTTTAAGCTCCGCCGCCAGCCGCACCCAGCCTTGATATTTGTCCGCCCATTGCGGATTGCGGGGCGCGCGGGTCAGCCCCCAGACCTCGTCCGGCTCGGCCAGGGCGGCCCAGAAGAGGATTTCGCCCACGTTCTTGCGGCGGATGGCCCGGGTCGGATAGAGCCAGAGCCTCTCCCAGTCACCAGTCGCGGGCGACGCTGCCGCCGGGTCGGCGGCGACGCAGTTGGGCAAGAGATGCCGGGCCGGCTCCGGCACGCCGGCGGCCGCCAGAAAGGAAAAGTCCCGGCCGTTGAGCACGGCGTAATGCACGCCCGGGCCGGCCGGATAAAGCCACTCGCCCAACCGGGCCGGCTCGCCGCCGGCCAGCTTTTCGAGCAGAAAGCGATAGTTCTCCGGTCGCCCGTCTTCGGGGAAGTCGTGGATCTGTAGAAGCAGCCGCTCGCCGGCGGCGGCGAGTTCGCGAACCACGGCCGGAGTGAGAGCGTTCTTGCCCAGATGGTGATTGTGGAAATGCCAGAGGTCGGGCGCGCCGCCCAGGACCGACCGCGCCGCGGCGCGCAGCTCGGCGGCCAGTCGCGCGGCCGGGCCGGGCGTTTCGCCCCGTTCCGGGCCGGCATAGCCCAGATCCGGCAGGACCACCGCCGGCGGCAGCCCGTCCGTTTCGGCCGGCGCTTCGCCGCAGAAGACGGCGTAGCGAACCTGCCCCTCCAAAGCGGCGGCGGCGCGGGCCACCACGCTGGTCACCCCGCCGGGCCGGAAATGATAATGGACGATCGCAACGCGCAGCGGTTCCATTTCAACTCTTCGGCAGCGGCGGCAGGTCGAATTTTTCGCGGTAGGCCGGGATGCCGCTCATCGGCGGGCGCTCCTCCTCGACGATCTGGTGTTCGACGGTTTCGTAGGCGTCCTTGACGGTCTGGAACTGCTTGAGAGTGGTGCTCAACTGCGGCAGATGGCCGATCATCTCCAGCGATTGCAGCCGGCGCAGAAAGGTCTGGAGGATGCCGAAGCTCATCTTGGCCAGGGCCCGGGTCTCCTGGTTGCGGTGGACCCGCTTGTCCAGGTCGGTCTGGGCGAAGGCCTCCAGGCCCCAGCGGCGGTAGACGTCGATCAGGTGCGAGGTCTCGACCCCGTAGCCGATCGGGAAGGGGATCTCCTGCAGCACCTCCCGGCGCACGGCGTACTCGCCAGAGAGCGGCTGGATGATGTAGGCCAGCTCCGGAAAGAAGAGCGAGAAGAGCGGCCGGATCAGGATTTCGGTCACCCGGCCGCCGCCGGAGGGGCGCACGCCCTGGCTCATGGCCAGGGGGCGGTCGTAGAAGGCCTTCACGTACTTCACCCCCGGCTGGTAGATGAGCGGGGCCACCAGGCCGTAGACGAAGCGGGGATGGATGTTCTTGATGTCGGCGTCGATGTAGACGATGACGTCGCCCCGCAGCTGGTGGATGGCCTTCCAGAGGTTCTCGCCCTTGCCGCGCTTGGCGCCCAGCTCGGGCAGGATGTCGGCGGCGAGGTAGGTGTCGGCGCCGAAGGCGGCGGCCACTTGCAGGGTCCGGTCGGTCGAGCCTGAGTCGATCACGGCCAGCTCGTCGACCAGCGGGTAGCGGTTCATCAGCTCGGACTTGAAGATGACCACCTCCTTGCCGATGGTCTTCTCCTCGTTCAGGGTGGGGATGCAGAGGGAGATCTTGAGCCCCTGCTTCTCCTTGGCCGCCACCATCTGGCGCAGATCCCAGAATTTGGAGTGATGGTGGGTGTTCTGGCTCAGCCAGTCCTCAGGCTTCATCGGTCAGCCCTCCGTCGATGGCCAGGAGCAGCCCGACCAGCTGGGCCAGGCCGGTGAACATGGGCTCGATGCTTAGGGTCTCGTCCAGTTCACCCAGGTGCTCGCCGCCGGTCAGTCCCAGGGTCAGGGCGGGGATGTTCCGCTCGATGAAAACTGTCAGGCCGCTGGTGCTGGGCAGCAGGCGCGGTTCGGCCCCCAACGCGGCCAGGATCTCCCGGCCGCGGCGGACCAGCGGATGGGTGAAGGGCAACCCGCCCGGTCGGCGGCGGGAAACCACCTGGAAGGTCACTTCCGCGCCGATGGCGGCCGAGAGCTCCTGGCAAGCGCTCTCGATCCGCTGGTGGATGTCGCCCACAATCTCGTCGGTCTCGCTGCGGATCTCGAAGCGCAGCGTACCGTGGGTGGCGATGATGTTGAACGAGTCCCCGGCCCGGACCGAGCCCAGGACGATGCTGGTCCGGGGGCGTTTGGGCAAGGGGATCTCCTGGATACGGTTGATGATTTCGTTCAGGGTGGCCACGGCGCTGGTAGCGCCGAATTTGGTCCAGTCATAGGCCTCGGGCAGGGAAACCGTGATCCGGCCGCGCAGCATCCCCAGAGTCGCGTGGCTGAGGCGCCCCAGGGGCGTGCCTTCCAGGCAGAGGGCCGTCCCCACAGGCAGCTGGGTATGGTTCATGAAGAAGCGCAAGCCCGCCAGGTCGCCCTGGCCCAGGCTGCGCGAGTCGCCCAGCAGCACCAGGTCGGACCGCAGGGAGAGATCTAGACGCTCCAGCAGGGTGGGCAGGGTGGCCAGAGTGGCCAGGCCCAGGGCGTCGTCGCCTACGCCCGGACCGCAGATGCCGCCCGGCTGGACCGAGATGTTGCGGTCGATCTTTTCGTCAAAGTTATCGTCCAGGTGGGCCGTCAGCAGGATGCAACTCTCGCGGCCGCCCTCGCCGGGCAGGATGCCGGCGACGTTGGTGGCTTCGTCAGTGCTGACGTTCTGTAGGTCGCACTCGGCGAAGCGATCCTGCAAAAACTGGGCCCGCCCGCTCTCGGCCCCGCCGGGGGCGGAGATTTCGCCGATCATAACTAGGTTGGCTAGAAGGGTTTCCTGCATCTCCCGGGCGGCGTCGCGGATGGCCGGCAGCCTTTCCTGGATTGGGGTAATGTCCGGCATTCTGGCTCCTTGGAGCGGGTCAACCGATCCGGGCGGATCCTGCCCGGGCGGAAGGGGATCACCGCAATCCGCCAAAATATGATTGTACCCGGGGGCGGCAAATGGGCACAAGGCGAAAAACCCGGGGGGAGGGTTTAAAGAAACTGGCGGAACGTAGGCCGGCCAGTTATGATATAGAAACTCAGGTTGCGGGGCTGGCAAATACTGTGGATTTTCAGCCGGCGTTCGAGAGCGGGGATTACAAGTCCGCCTCAGCGCTTGAGCCTGCGGCGTGGCGACGCGAATGCGCCAAAAAACCTCGAGCTATCGAGGTTTCACGGCTGCCTTGCGCGCTGCGGCTTGGCGGAAACGCGGTTTCTGGTTTTCACAAGTGCTCTGAGGAGCAAGGTGTCTCTGTTTCGGGCGATTTCAACATTGTGGCGATCCCGTGGTCGAACTGGCGCGCGCAGGGAGAACAGCATGGCGAAAATTCTAATCGCGGAAGACGACGAGGTCATCGTCAATCTCTATAGGCTCTGGTTCGAGTCCAAGGGGCACGAGGTCAGGATCGCCGAGAACGGCACCCAGGGCTTCCGTAACGCCATCTTCGAGAATCAGCCTGACCTGGTCCTGACCGACATCATGATGCCCCGCGCCGACGGCGAAGAGCTGGCCGGCATGATCGAAATGATCTTTCCCGGCACGCCGATCATCGTCATCACCGGCATGACCGACGTTGGCCGCCTGGCCCGCATCCAGGGCGAAGGCAATGTCCGCAAGGTTTTGCGCAAGCCCGTGACCTACAAGGAGGTCATGTCCGCCGTGGACCAAGCCCTGGCCTCCGCACGGCCGGACGCTCAATCTTGATCGTAAAGGCCGGGAAACCCCTTGCGTCAGGGGCGCCCCGGGCTATAGTTGGCTTTTCCGGAAGGCCGTCCGGCAGTCGGACGGCCCGGGTTTTTTATTAGGCCAGGTAGAGACCCGTGGTTTTCACGGGCGCAGAAAGGGGCACATCATGGTCAGACCGGGCAGATACGCGCTGGTCAACAACGTCATCAGCGACGAACAGATGGATCAGGAGTTGGCCGAGGCGCTGGGCGGGGCGGACAACGCCAGCTACGCCGCCGCCATCGGCACCGACAGCCAGTCCATCGAGGCCGGCGCCATCATCAAGGGCCTGATCCGCCGCGTCACCGCCGACGAGGTGGTCGTGGACATCAACTACAAGGCCGAGGGCTTCGTCCCGATCGTCGACTTCTGGCAGGAAGGCCGCGAGGCCAAGGTCGGCGAAACCGTCGAAGTCTTCGTCGAGGATATCGATCACGACACGGGCGAGATCCTCCTCTCCAAGCGCAAGGCCGACCGCATCCGCGGTTGGGAGCGGATCATGTCCGAGCACGACGTGGGCGACGTGGTCCGTGGCCGCGTGCTGCGCAAGATCAAGGGCGGCCTTTTGGTCGACGTGGGCGTGCCCGTCTTCCTGCCCGCCAGCCAGGTCGACATCCGCCGCGTCGGCGACGTGGGCGAGTTCGTCGGCCGCGAGCTGGAGTGCAAGATCATCAAGATCGACCGCGAAAGGCGCAATATCGTCCTCTCCCGCCGCAAGATGCTGGAAGAGGACCGCGAGCGGCGCAAGTCCGAGGTCCTGGGCTCGCTGGTCAAGGGCGAGATCCGCAAGGGCACGGTCAAGAACATCACCGATTTCGGCGCTTTCGTGGACCTGGGCGGCATCGACGGCCTGCTCCACATTACCGACATGAGCTGGGGCCGGGTCAGCCACCCCTCCGACGTGGTCACCATCGACCAGGAGATCGAGGTCAAGGTGCTCGACTTCGACCTGCAGCGCGAGCGCATCAGCCTGGGCCTCAAGCAGGTCAAGGCCTCGCCCTGGGAAAATGTGGATGAAAAATATCCGGTCGGCACCCGCCACAAGTGCCCGGTGGTCAACATCAGGCCCGCCGGCTGCTTCGTCAAGCTGGAAGACGGCATCGAAGGCCTGGGCCACATCCGCGAGATGAGCTGGGTCCGCCAGATCAACCACCCCTCCGAGCTGGTCAGCGTCGGCGACGAGGTCGAGGTCATGGTTCTGGACATCAACAAGGAGAAGCAGGAGCTCTCCCTCGGCATGAAGCAGTGCGAGGAGAACCCCTGGACCCAGGTCGAGGAGAAGTACCCGGCCGGCACCATCGTCAAGGGCAAGGTCCGCAACATGACCAACTACGGCGCCTTCATCGAGCTGGAAGAGGGCATCGACGGCCTGCTGCACGTCAACGACATGTCCTGGACCAAGAAGGTCAGCCATCCGTCGGCCCTGCTCAAGAAGGGCGACGAGGTCGAGGCCGTGGTCCTCTCGGTCGACCAGGAGCGCAAGCGCGTGGCCCTGGGCATCAAGCAGCTGGCCAACGACCCCTGGCAGACCAACATCCCCGACAAGTTCAAGGCCAGCCAGATCGTCGAGGGCGTGGTCACCAAGCTCACCAACTTCGGCGCTTTCGTCGAGATCGACGACGACCTGGAAGGCCTGCTGCACATCTCCGAAATGGCCGACCGCAAGGTCGAGAAGCCCGAGGAGATCGTCAAGGTCGGCGACAAGGTGACGGTCATGATCATCAACGTCGACACCCAGGAGCGCAAGATCGGCCTCTCCCTGCGCGCCACCCAGGGCCTGGGCAAGGACGAGTAAATCGCCCGCGTGTTCCGGCGAACTCGGCCGTAACGCTTACTGAGTCAAAACCAAGACCGGGAGCCGCCAGGCTCACGGTCTTTTTTTAGCCGCCAGAAGGAAGAACCGCACGACTGGGGCAGACGTTGAATCTGTCCATCTGAACGCTCGAAACGGCGAAGCCGGATGAGAGTTTTTTGAAGGGGCCTGGGGGAACTTTTTTGCAAAAAAGTTCCCCCAGGGTTATCCGGGGTTCGTATCCCCAGACGGGATAATCACGATTTGACTTGATGAATCGGCCCCGGCACGGAAAATAGCGGTTTTGCCGGTCGGGCGCGCTGAAGCGCCTGGGCGTTGGGGGAGAAGAGCGATGGAACAGTGCGACATGGCCATTATCGGCGGCGGTCCGGCCGGACTCGCGGCGGCCGTCTACGCCGGGCGGGGCGAGTTGCGGACCGTGGTTTTCGAACGGGCCATCGTGGGCGGGCAGGTCGCCCAGACCATGGATATCGCCAATTATCCGGGTTTCCCCGAAAGCATCGACGGGCCGACCCTGGCCGCGCGGATGCGCGAGCAGGCCGAAAAGTTCGGCGTGACCGTGCAGGCCGCGGAGGTGAACCGGCTGGTTCAGGACGGAGCGGAATTCAAGCTGACCGTGGGCGAGGTCGAGTGGCGGGCGCGAACGGTGGTGATCGCCACCGGTGCCGACCCCCGGCCGCTGGGCGCGCCGGGCGAGAGCGAACTGCGCGGCCGGGGCGTCAGCTATTGCGGCACCTGCGATGGCCCCTTCTTCCGCAACCGGAAGGTGCTGGTGGTCGGCGGAGGCGACTCGGCCTTGAAGGAAGCGCTGCACCTGACCAAGTTCGTCTCCGAGCTGATCGTGGTCCATCGCCGCGACCAGTTCCGCGCCGAAAAGATCTATCAGAGCCAGATTCTCGCCCATCCCAAGGTCAAGGTTCGCTGGGACACGGTGGCCACCGAGATCAAGGGCGACAAGGGCGTAACCGCCGCCACGTTGAAGAACGTCAAGACCGGGGCGAGCGTCGACGAGCCATGCGACGGAGTCTTTATTTTCGTCGGCACCGCGCCGAATACGGCCGTGGTCGCCGAAGTGTTGCCCGAGGTGGCCGGCGGACTGATCGCCACCAATCATGAGATGATGACCCGTGTGCCCGGGCTCTTCGCCGTGGGCGACGTGCGGCTGGATTCCTTTCGTCAGGTGGCCACGGCCGTGGGCGAGGGCGCCACGGCCGCGATGGCCGCCGGGCACTATCTGGACCACAAATAAATGGCCACCATCGAAGAACTGAAAAGCCACCGGCGGGTTACGGTCATGGGCCTGGGCCTGTTCGGCGGCGGGGTCGGCGCGGCGCGCTTCTGGAGCGGGTTGGGCGCGCAGGTCACGGTCACGGATCTCAAGGACCGCGAAACCCTGGCCCCCTCGGTGGCGGCGCTGGCCGACACGGGCTGCCGCCTGATCCTGGGCGAGCACCGGGAGGAGGATTTCCGCGACACCGACCTGGTGGTGGTGAATCCCGCCGTCAAGCCCGAGAACCAGTACATCCGCCTGGCCCGAGCCGCGGGCGTGCCGGTGGTCACCGAGATCGGTCTGCTCCTGCGCCTGGCCAAGGGGCCGGTGCTGGCCGTGACCGGCTCCAACGGCAAGTCAACCACCACCTCGCTGTTGGGCGCGATGGTGCGGGCCCACGAGCCGGCCGCCCTGATCGGCGGCAACTTGGGCGGCAGCCTGCTGGAAAAACTCTCCGGACACCGGCCGTCGGCGCCGCTCATCCTGGAGCTCTCCAGCTTCCAGCTGCACTATCTCAAGGGCGAGAACTTCGCGCCGCGCGCGGCCGTGGTTACCAACCTCTCGCCCAACCATCTCGACTGGCACCGCACGACCCTGAGCTATTACGAGGACAAGCGGTTGATCGTTGCGGGCCAGACGGCCGACGACTGTGCCGTGCTCAACGCCGAGGACGAGACCCTGCGCGCCTGGGCCAAGGAGTGCCCGGCGCGGGTCATCCTTACCGCCCGGCGCGATCCGGAGTCGGCCGACGCCTGCTTCGTCCGCGAGCGCGGCGGCGAACGCTGGATCGTCTGCCGGCTGGCCGGAAAGGAAACGGAGCTGGCCCCGCTCTCCTTGCTGCGCCTGCCGGGCGAGCACAATGTTCAGAACGCCTTGCAGGCGGCGGCGGCGGCCTTTGACTTCACCGCCGACGCGGCGGCCGTGGCCGAGGGTATGAGCCGGTTTGACGGCCTGCCCCACCGTCTGGAGCGGGTGGGTGAGGCCGGCGGGGTAAAGTTCGTCAACGACTCGATCGCCACCACGCCCGAATCGGCCGTCTGCGGGCTGGAGGCCTTCGCTTGCCCGGTGGTGCTGCTGGCCGGGGGCTACGACAAGGGCCAGCCCTTCGACGCCCTGGGGCGCAGCATTGTCGAGCGGGCCCACGCCTTGGTGCTGATCGGCAAGACCGCCCCCGCCATCCGCGAGGCGGTGGTCAAGGCCCTGGCCGAACGGCCGGCCGGCCGGCGCGGGGCGCCGCCCGGGGGCATGGCCGGGGGGCCGCTCGGGGTGCAGGCCGGGCCCGCAATCGAGGCCGCGGGGCGCCTGGCCCAGAGCGGCTCACCGCCCGGGGGCATGGCCGAGGAGCCGATCGTGATCGAGGCCGGGACCGAATTCGAGGCCGCGGTGCGCCTGGCCAAGAGCGTCTGCCCGCCGGGCGGGGTGGTGCTTCTCAGTCCCGCCTGCGCCAGTTACGACATGTTCAAGAATTTCGAGCAGCGCGGCGAGATTTTTCGCCAGATCGTGGCCAAGCTGGTCGCCGAGGAATAGTCAGCCGGACAAGGGGCATCATGGAACTACTGCGCGCGAAGAAAGCCTTTATCTGCGACATGGACGGCGTCATCTATCACGGCAACCGGCTGTTGCCGGGGGTCAAGGAGTTCGTCTCCTGGCTGCGGAACGAGGGCAAACGGTTCCTCTTTCTCACCAACGCCAGCGAACGCACGCCCCGGGAGCTGGCCCAGAAACTGGCCCGCCTGGGGGTGGAGGTCGAAAGCGAACATTTTTACACCAGCGCCCTGGCCACCGCGGCCTTTCTCTCCAGTCAGCATCCGGGCGGCAGCGCCTTCGTGATCGGCGAGGCCGGGCTGACCAACGCCCTCTATGAGGCCGGCTACGCGCTAAACGACATCAATCCCGAATACGTGGTGGTGGGCGAGAGCCGCAATTACAACGCCGCTACCTTGGAGAAGGCCGTCAATCTGGTGCGCGCCGGCTCCCGGCTGATCGGGGCCAACCCCGACCTGACCGGCCCCACCGAGCAGGGGATCGCCCCGGCCACGGGCGCGCTGATCGCGCCGATCGAGCTGGCCACCGGCCGCAAGGCCTATTTCGTCGGCAAGCCCAATCCGCTGATGATGCGCCACGCGCTCAAGAAGCTGGCCTGCTGTCGCGAGGAGACGGCCATCGTCGGCGACCGGCTGGACACGGACATCGTGGCCGGCATCGAGTCGGAGATCGAAACCGTGCTGGTCCTGAGCGGCGTGACCAGCCGCGAGGATCTGGCCCGTTCACCCTACCGTCCGCGCTACGTCCTCGAAGGCGTGGGCGAGATCGTGCCGTAGATTTCGAACCTTTTTATGGGAGGAAGCTGAAATGAGCAGTGCCGAAACCATTCGTCTGGAAGATCTCAAGGTCGACGTCGCCAACCTGTACCGCGAGGAGGTCTACACCGACCTGCGCGTGGCCAACCTGCGCGTGCTCCAGCCGGTCAAGCCCGACGGCACGCCCGACCCGAGCCGCGAGCCGCAGTTCCTGGCCTCCACCAGCATCATGACCCAGGCCGGCGCCCTGCCGGTCAACGCGCCGATCGAGGCCGCCACCCTCAAGGAGGCGCTGGACAAGTTCCCGCAGGCGGTCAAGGAAGGCGTCGAGCAGATGCTCTCCGAGGTCCGCGAGATGCACCGGCAGTACTCCCAGCGCATCGTCGTGCCCGAGGCGGGCATGGGCGGCCTGGGCGGTCTGGGCGGCCCGGCCGGAGCGGGGCCCGCGCCCAGCAAGCTGGTGCTCTAGTTCTCCATGCGGATCGTCTACGCGCTGGATAAGTTCCGCGCCCGCGAGGGCGGGGCCGACGGTTTCGCTCGGGGCGTGGCGGCGGCGCTGATGGCCGCCGGCCATCAGGTGCGGGTGGTCGAAGCCGGCGCGGCGGCCGAGGAGATTCCGGGCGAGGCCTTCAGCCTGGTTTCCCGGCCCCTGCCGCGTTCGCGCCTGCTGCGCGACGGCGACCTGAACATGCTGCGCGGCAACGCCGCCTGGGGGGAGATCCTCGAGCGGGAGTTGTCCGCCTGGGGGGCGCAGGCGGTTCTGACCCAAAACCAGCTCGCCCCGGCCTCGGTCGCGGCGGCCCGCCGGGCGGGACTGCCCAGCGTCATTTTCTTCCACGGGTACCGCTGCCTCTCGCCCACCTTCTTCCTCGACCAGGACGCGCTGAGCGCTCCGCCGGCCGCCTTCGGCAACGTGCCCTGGCGATGCAAGCTGAAGTGGCCGTTGGTGAGCGCGGCCCTGAAGCTGTATGCGGCCGCCTATCGGGGCGCTTCCCTGGTGGTGGCCAACAGCGCTTACGCCGCTGCGGTCATCGGTCGCTTCTTCGGCCGCGAAGCCCCGGTGCTCCATCCGCTGCTGGACGTGACGGTTCCGCCGCCGCCGGCCGCCGGCGTGCGGGAAGACTTGCTGTTTGTCAAACCGCAACTGATCAAGGGTGCGGAGCTGATCCTGCAGTTGGCCGAGCGCCTGCCGGCGCGTAAATTCGTGGTCGCCGGCGCCGCGCCGCGGGCCTTTCTGAAACAGGCCGCGCGTTTGCCGAATGTCGAATGCCGGGGCTGGGTGAACGACATGGGCGCGCTCTACGCGAACTCCGCCCTGCTCCTGGGGCCGGCGCGCCTGCCCGAGCCGTTCGGCCGGGTCTTTGTCGAGGCCGGACTGCGCGGCACGCCGAGCGCGGCCGCCTCCGCGGGCGGTATCCCCGAAGCGGTCGGGCCGGGTGGAGTACTGCTGCCGCGCGGCAGTGACGCGGCGGCCTGGGCCGAGGCGGTCGAATCGGCGCTCGACCCCGCCCGTCAGGCCGAACTCGGCTCGCAGGCGCGGCTCCACGCCGAAGCTTTGGCCCGCGGGCACGGTCAGGCGCGGCTACGGCAGATCCTGGCCCAGGGCGCGGGCATCAACTAAGGCTATTCGCAAAGTAAGCCGCTTTCCGGGGGAACCTTTTCACAAGCAAGTTCCCCGGCCCCTTCAAAAAACTCTCACCCAGCTTTGCCGTTTCGAACGTTCAGCTTGATAAATTTCCCACCCTCCGGGACTGAATACCGCGGAGGGTGGGGCGAAAGCATTTCATAAAAAAAGGGCTTTGCCGGTTCGGCTCACCGTGACGATTATCAACTTCCCAACGGGCAGGCCTGCAAGCAGCGTTCGATCACTGTGTCCGAATGGTTGGGATTCTGGTAGCAGCGGACCTGGATGGGGTCCTTGGCCGCCAGCGCCTTCTCCCGCGCGGCCTGATCCAGGACCGCCGGCACTTCGCCGCCCGGCACTTTCCAGCCCAATAGCCCCGTGCCCTCGCCTTCGACCATGCCCAGGCAGCGCGCCCACTGGCAGCGGTTTTCGTCGCGGGCAAACACTGGGTACTGCCGAGCGCTGGTCACCTGCACCTGAACGATCCGGGCCGGTTCCAAGGCTCCGGTCGGGCAGGCTGGCACGCAGGCGCGGCAGTCCGCCGGGCAGGGGGATTTTTCCGCCGCCGGCGCGGAGGCGGGCCAAGGCGCGTCGGTGACCACGAACGCCAGGCGCTGGCGCGGGCCGAATTCGGGCGAGATGAGCATTCCGCCGCGCCCGAGCGCACCCAGCCCGGCGGCGGCGGCGAAGGGCGCCTGGGCCCGCAGATCGGAGAGCCGCGCCACGTAAGTGCTGAACCGATCCGCCGAGACCGGGTCAAGATCGACCAGCGGCACGGCCTGGTAGCCCTCGGACCGCAGCCGGTCGGCCAGGTCGTGCGCGGCCCAGAACGCCTCGCGGGTGGCCTGATAGTTGGCGTACTGATAGGACGCGCCGCATTCGGCCTCCTGCCGGCCGGCCAGTTCGACCACCCGCCGGGGCAGCTCGACCGCCAAGGCGATCAGGTTCTTGCCGGCCGGCAGATATTCCCGCAGTTTCTGCCCGGCGGAAAAAGCCAACCGGTCCACCGGCACGGCGCCCAAGCGGTCGACGTGCGGCAGCCGGGCCGAAGCGGCGGCGGGCAACTCCTCCGGCTTCAGGTCGGCGAACGGATTGGCCAGCGCCAAAACTTCCACCGCCAGCGGCGCGGTGCAGACCAGAGAACGCAGGATCAGCGTCTCGTCGGCCGCATCCGCCCAGCCGGCCCGGCGCGCGGCTTCGCGGTTGATCTCGTTCTGCCACAAGCCCATCGCCTCCAGCCCGGCGTCGTCAAATTCCCGGGCCAGGTCCACCACGCCCATCATCATCCGGCCCATGGTCATGTCGTGCGCCGGCCGCCAGTTCCGGCGCGCCAGCTCGTCGCGGTCCTTGGCGGCGTAGAAATCCGGCAAGGAGCGGCCGAGCGTAATCAACCAAGGAAAGGATTCGAAAAATTGGTCGGTCCGAAAGCCCGGATAAAAGGCCTCCTTCATCTGGGCGAAATCGGCCAGCGGCTGGATCGCCAGCCGGTCGGCGCCCACGGCCCGGGCCTTTTCGATCAGGGCCGCGCGCCATTCGGCGGCGGTCCGGGGCCGCGTCTCCTTCTTGCGCCGCGGCCCGGGGCTGGCGGCGCGATCCCAGCGGCGCACCGGCCGGGACATGCAGTATTTGAACGAGGCGCACATATAGCCGGCCGCGCCGATCCCGGCCCGCTGCACGCCGCGCTGGTCCATGGCTTCGTAAATACCCGCCTCGGTCAGATTCTCCTCCTCGGCCAGGCGGTTCATGTCCAGATGGCACTGCTCGCCCCAGAAGCAGCGCCAGCGGTTGACGTTGGCGTATTCGAAGCGTTTGCCCTCGATCTCGAAGGCGATGGTCGACGGCGAAAGGAGATGGCGGGATTCGTAATTCTTGCCGTAACAGGCGCGCTCGCACTGATTGCAACGGTCGCAGAGGGGCTCGCCGCGATATAGCGGATCGGGCACCAGTTCTGCCGCGGTGATGACCGAGATGATCCGCTGGCGCGGGCCGTAGCGCGGCGACATGACCATGCCGTGCCAGCCGTATTCGCCCAGGCCGGCGGCCACGAACGCATTCATGTGGCTGAAACTGGCGGCGTGGTCGTAGGGGATGTCCTTATAGGCCCGATGCCGCCAGAAATAGGTGCAGGAGATGGGCAGAGTGGCGTGGCCGCGTTCCTCCAGAAAGCGGGCCAGGCGGAAAGCGATGGTATCGAGCTTGGGAATCATGCCGATCTGGAAGGGACCGGAAAAATTGCTGTTGGGTTCGCCGCCCCATTCGACGGAGGCGTCGGGATGATGGATGGCCATGACCACCACCGAGCGCGCCTCGGGCAGATGGGCGGTCGGCGTCAGGCGGTGGGGCGCGCCGGCGTAGCGGGACACCGGGGCCACGCCGACCAGGTCGGCGCCCAGCTCCCGGGCATACTGCTTGACCGCGGCGGTTAGTTCGGGCATTTTTGATCTCCTCAGCGGGTGAACGCCGCGGCTGAACCGGTCCGCACCGGCCGGCGGCTTGATTGCAATCTATCCCGCCAGAAGCGCCGAACAACGGTAAGCCTGTGCCGTGAAGGGTAATTTTGTGCATGGTTATTTCTCCCAGGTCATTTACCGGCCGACCCGCCTGACCGCCGGCGCGCCTTTCGGGCTGCGCTCGGTGGGGCACGCGCGCTTCCGTCCCGGCCACAGCGAAAGCCGCCGGGTGGTCGATTTTGTGCAGCTATTGTGGTCTGCCCGGGGGCGGGGCGGACTCGAGCGCAACGGGAAGGATTACGCGCTGGAACCGGGCGAGGCCTTCTGTTTCCGGCCGGGCATGCGCCACCGGGTCTTCGCCCGCGAAACGGCTTGGGAATGCCGCTGGCTGACCGTCGACGGCCCCTGCGCGGCGGGCATAGTGCTGGGCCTGGGCCTGCCGGACGAATCCTTTGCGGTCGGACCGGACTGGGCGGCCGGTTTCGCCGCCCAGGCGCGGGCCCTGCGCCGGGTCGGACCGCGCGAACAGGTCGAAGCCACGGCCGGGCTTTACGCCTTTCTGGTCGAGTTCGCCGGGCGGGTGGCGGCGGGGCGGGCGGTCGGGCCGGAACGCAACGAAACCGTCGAGCAGGCCAAGGCGCTGATGCTGGCGCGGCTGAGCGATGCGGGCCTGGGCGTGCGCCAGATCGCGGCCGAGGTGGGACTGGAACGGACCACCTTCGCCCGAGTCTTCCACCAGGCCACGGGCGTCACGGCTAAAGCCTACCTGGACGATTTGCGCCTGCAATCGGTCCTGACCAAGCTTAAAAGCTCGGCGCAGAGCGTGACCGAAATCGCCCGCGAGGCCGGTTTCGGCTCGGCCAATTACCTGGCCAAATTTCTGCGCCGCAAGCTGGGCGTGAGCCCCAGCGAATTCCGCGCCCGGAGCGGCTGATGAACAAGCCTTCGATCCTGGACGGCAAAATAATTCTGCTTGGCTTGCTGCTCCTGGCTGCCGCAGGCGGGTTCTTTCTTCTGGCCCGGATGCCCGGCGGATTCAAAGCCAGGCGGTCAGGCGGTCTGGAAATGAGGCCGGAAAAATCCCGGCAGATAGCCTTGCAATTTCTGGCGGAGCAAGAGGCGGCTTTCGGTCAAGACTGGGGCCGAGAGGTACGCAGCGCCCTTCCCCGCTTGATTGACGAACTGGAGCACTTCTCGCCCGCCAAACTGGCCGCCGCCGAGCCGGCTTTGGCCATCTGCCTGGCGGACGCGAAGCTGGCGGACGGTTTTTCGGACGAGGCGATCCAATTGCTTGAGGCGGTCTGCGAAGCCCATCGCGGCAAAGATTTGACCGATGATTTTCAAAGCGCGAATTCTCGGCTGTATAGGCATTATCGAAAATGCGGCCCGGCCGCGGCCGAGTTCGAATGTCTGCTGGTTTTCGTCTTGATGGCCAACGCCGGCAACGCGTCGTGGGACCTGACGCCGGAGCATTTGGCGGTCACGCGAAGATTGAGCCGGGCCGAAGCCTTGGCCATAACTACCCGGGTGATTCAGAAATATCGGACTTTTTTCAACACCGCCTGGTCAAAAGAAATCAACACCCATAGTCTCAGACTAGAAGCCATGACCCGCGCCATGTGGGACGATCCGGAGCGGCTGTTCCGTCCCTGAAGTTCACCCTCCATCTCCCGTTTCAGGCCCGGCCCGACTCGCGTTCGCGGCGATAAGCCGAGGGGGAGAGGCCGAAGACGCGTTTGAAGGCGCGGCTGAAGTGGTAGAGGTCGGCGTAACCGCAGAGCGCGGCGCAGTCGGCCACCGAGTTCTCCGGCCGGGCCAAGACCTGGGCGGCGCGGCGCAAGCGCAGGCGCTCGTGCAAATGGGCCGCGCCCAGCCCGAACCGCTTATGGCAGAAACGTTGCAGCGAGGCCCGGCTCAGGTTGAGCCGCCGGGCCAGTTCCTCGACCCGGAGCGGCTGCCCCGCCTCTTCCGCCAACATAGCCAGCAGGCGCTCCTCCAGCCGGCGCGGCGCACCCCGGTCGCCCGCCGCCAGCAGGGCCAAGGTATAAGCCGCCAAAACATGCAGCAGCCGCAGGGTCGGCAGGCCGCCGTCGGGCCGCAACTCGATCAGCTCTTTTTCCCATTCCGGACGGAAATCCAACCGGAGCACGACCGGGGCGGCAAACCGCGCCCGGCAGGCGGCGAGCAAACCGCGTTCGTCGCTCTCCACGGTGAAATTCAACCCGAACTGGCGGTGCCCGCCTGTAGTGCGCAGGCGGTGCGAGCCGCCCGGCGGCAAAACGTGGACCTCGCCGGCGGCCAGCTCGACCCAGCCGGCGCCCCAGTCGGCCGCGAAGTCGCCGGCCAGGACGTGAATGACCTGAAGAAATGAATGAGCATGACGTTCCAGGACAAAACCGGCCGGCCAGGGTTTGAAATTATAATCCGTCCAGGGGCGGGCGGTCGCCCCTAGGTGAGACAAATCGCCAAAAAACTGATCCATCCCGCCATTCCTCCCGCTTTTTGGCGCTATATACTTGATGATAGCAGAATTTTAGCTTTTTAGGCATTCTAACGGCAAGAGACAAATCTCCAGGAGGAACACATGAGCGCCGATCTGCCCCGGATTCACGAATCACTCGACTGGACCCGCTTAAGCCCCACGGACGGGCATTACGCCTTTGGTTATTACGACCGGTTCGCCTGGGATCCGGCCGGCGAAAAACACCTGGCCCTGCATCTGCCCCAACAGGAGCGCCTGCCCGCGCCGGGCGAGACGGCCGAGGTGGGTTACGTCGAGCGCGCGGGCGGGAAATTCCATCGCCTGACCGAAACCCGCGCCTGGTGCCATCAGCAGGGCTGCATGTCCCTCTGGCTGCCCCACCGGCCGGGTTGTTTCGTCTACAACGATTTCGAAGCGGAAGGAAAAAGTTGGCGGCTGAAGGCCAAGATTTATGAATTGGGCCGCGGCGTGGTCGGCGAGTTCGCCCGCCCGATCTACGCCCAGAGCGCCGACGGTCGCTGGGGCGTGTCCCTCAACTTCGGTCGTATCCCCCGCCGGGGCTATTCCTACGCCCTCTGCCCCGTGCCCGAGAACGAACCGCTGCCCCCGGACCTCGATGCCGAAGGCCTCTTCCTGATCGACCTGAAGAGCGGCGCCACCCGCCTCATCGCCAGCTACCGCCAGCTGCTGGCCGTGCACCCCTTTCCCTACGATCTGGAAGAGGCCTATGTCTGGCTCAACCACGCCATCTTCAACTGCGACGGCTCGCGCGTGATGGTGCTCCTGCGCCACTGCCCCCGGACGGAAGTATCGGCCATCAAGGGTTGGAAGACGCACATGCTGACCATGAACCTGGACGGCGGCGAGCTGATCTGCTCGCTTTCGGATATCTACTGGGCCGGCAAGATCTCGCACCAGATCTGGGGCCGCACGCCGCGCGAAATCCTGGTCGACGCCAACTGGTGCGGGCGGGGTCACGAGCACGTCGTTTTTCAGGAGGACCGCCGGCCGCTGATCGCCACGCGGCTCTCGCCCGGCCGGGGGCCGGCCGCGCACCTGGTCTTCTCGCCCGACGGCCGCTGGCTGCTGGCCGACAGCTATCCCGACCGCGAGGGCCGGCAGCACCTGCTCCTGGTCCGGGTGGCCGACGGCGAGTGGCGCGAGATCGGCACCTTCCGTCACGAGGCTCCGGGCCGGCCGGTCGACGTGCGCTGCGACCTGCACCCGCGCTGGTCCCGCGACGGCCAGCTCATCACCGTCGACTCCATCCACGCTGGTCCGCGGAGCATCTTCGGCCTGGAAACCGCGGCGGCTTTGAAAGTCTGCGGATTCGCCTGAACCGCTCCGGAGAGCCGTTTCGGCTTAATATGGAGGTTCCCCGGAATTCGGTGGGACTGAGGCTAGTCTTCGCTTTCGCGCCGCTCCGGGGCGGCCGAGCAGAAGAGCGCCGGCACCACCGGGCTGACGACCAGCAGGATGCCGGCCAGTTCCTCGCGGGTGGGGTCCAGGCCGGCGCTGGCCGCGGCCAGGCCGGCGGCCAGCAGCACCCCGCCCAGGCGGGCCGCGCCGGCCAAAGCCGTCCAGCTGCTCTCCCCCCGGACGCGCCAGAAATTGGCCGTCCGCAGCACCAGCAACGCCGCCACGGCGGCGAACCGGGCCTGGGCCAGCGGTTTCCAGGGCAGGAGCCCGGCCGCGGCCGCCGGAACGCCCAATAGCGCCGCCGCGCCCAGGATCGCCGCAATCGGTTCGCGGTGCGACTCCCGGTTGGCCTGTTTGGCGCGGCGGATCTGTAGCCAGGGGGGCAGGTCGACGGGTTCAACCGGTTCGTGGTTCAGGCCGAAGATGAGGGGCGAACCTTCCGCGGCTTCGGTCGGGTCGGCGGCGGTTTCCGGTGGCGCTTCCGGCTCCGGGGCGGCGGCCGGTCGTTCGCCGGCGACTTCGGCCGGCAGCAGTTCCAGGCTCTCCCGGGCCGCGCCATAGAGTCCGGCCAGCAGAGGCGGCAGCCAGAGCAGCGGGCTGGGTTCCAGCAGGAGGAGCTGCGGATGGGTGGCCAGCCCCAGGCCGAGCATGCCCGCCGCGGTTATTCCCGCCAGCAGCGGCGTAACGCCCGGCAGGTCGCGCGCCGCCGCCGCCCGCAGGAGCGAGGCGGCCAGGATCAGGGCGGCGGCCACGAACCCGGCGAAGGCCGCGGTCATGGCCAGGAGCAACCCGCCCAGGGAGAGCAACGCCGCCAGCAGGAAGACCGAGGTCTGGTTGGACGAGGGGCGCCGGCCTTCGCTGGCGGTCCGGGCCGCCTCGTCGGCGGCGAAGACGCTCCGCCAGGCGATCCCCGCCAGGCTCAGGAACAGGGCCGCCCCCCCCAGCAAACCCAGCGCCCGGGGGCCCAGCGCGCCCGTGCCGTAGAAACGCACGATCAGGTGGCCGGCCAACACTCCGGCCAGCGCGGTGCAGGTTTCGGCGACCGGGCTTTCGCGCAGGGCTTTCATCTTAGTGCATGATCTCCCCGCCGGTCACGTTGAGGGCCTGGCCGGTCATGTAGCTGGCCTCGTCGCTGAGCAGGAAGACGGCCAGGTTGGCGATGTCGGCCACGTCGCAGCCGCGCTTCAAGGGCACGCGCGAGCGGTAGTGCTCGATCACCTCCTCGGGCGACTTGTTGAGCTTCTTGGAGTACTGGACCGCCAGATCCTTCCACAGCGGGGTGTCCAGGGCGTTGCCGGGGCAGATCACGTTGGCCCGGATGCCCTGGGGCGCCAGGTCCAGGGCCACGCACTGGACCAGGCCGATCACGCCGAACTTGGAGGCGCAGTAGGCCGAGTTCCAGAGCCCGCCCTTCTTGCCGCTGCGCGAGCCGATCACCACCATCGACCCCCGGCCGGCCTCGGTCATATGGCGGGCGGCGTGCTTGAGGCAGAGATAGGCGCCGGTCAGGTTGACCCCCAGGACGAAGTCCCAGTCCTTCTTTTCCAGTTCGCAGATCATGGCGCTGCGCAGCACGCCGGCGTTGTTGACCAGGCAGTCCAGGCCGCCCAACTCCTCCTTGACCCGCTTGAAGGCCGCTTCGACCTGGGCCTCGTCGGTGACGTTGACGCCCACGGCCGCGGTCTTGCGGCCGGTGGCCGCGGCGATGGCGGCGGCGGTCTTGGCGGCGCTCTCTTCGTTGATGTCCAGAATGGCGACGTCGGCTCCCTCGCGGGCCAGACGCTCGGCGATGCCCTGGCCGATGCCCTGGGCCGCCCCGGTGACCACGGCTTTGCGATCCTTCAGACGCACGGTGCGCTCCTTTGTGTGCAGGCGACAACGGTTGCCGAAAGGGGCTATTATATCGTCCGCCCCCGGCGGGGCAAGCCCGGGCGGCCGGCGATTTCCGCTTTGCGGCTTTGCGTCCGGGGGGCGGATTTGGTATTTTCTCACCCGTCCGGCCGGATGCGGGCCGGTTTGCCCGGGAGCTCCAGATGCGCGTGGCCATTCTGACCGACGGCTATCCCACCGAGCGGGACTTCTCGGGCGGCATCGGCACCTATTACCACAGCCTGGCGCGGGCGCTCCTGGCCGCCGGGCACGAGGTCGAGGTCTTTGCCGCCTCCTCCCAGCCGGGGGTGATCGAGCACGAGGGCGTGACGGTCCGGCGGGTGCCAGTCGACCCGGCGGCGATCGAGCGCTGGGAGCGGCGGCTGGCCTGGAAGCTCAACACGGCGGTGAATTTTCTGTTCCATTCCGCCGGCCTGCGCGCGGCCTTTTGGCGCCGGCACCGCGAACGCCCCTTCGACCTGATCGAATCCACCACCGGCAAGGGCACGGCCCTGCTGGCGGGCTGGAGGCCGCCGGTGCCGGTGAGCTGTTTCTTCGCCTATCATCCCGGCAACTGCCGCCGCGCCGAACCCGGCCGGCTCACGCTCGATCAGTGGATGATCGAAAAGTTGATGCTTACGGCATTGCGGCGCGCGGCCGGCCCCTACGCGCCTTCCCGCTGCGCGATCGACGGGGCGCGGGAGTGGTACGGCGTGAACCTGGAGCAGCAGCCGTTGCCCTTCTGTCCGGCCCGGGTCGCCGGGGACGAGGCCTTCCGCCGCGAAAGCCTGGGCGAGGAGCCATATCTGCTGTATTACGGCCAGCTGCGCTTGCTCAAGGGGGTGGACCTGTTCGGTCCGGCCCTGGCCGGGATTTTCCCGGAGTGCCCGGAATTGCGGCTGGTCCTGATCGGCCGGGACCTGGGGCGGGAGGAGGGCGGGCTGGTCGGCCTGATCCGCCGCCAGGCGGGGGCGGCGGCCGGCCGGGTGACTTATTTCAATCATGTTCCGCCAGCGCGGCTCTATCCCCTGATCGCCGGCGCGCGGGGGGTGGTGCTGCCGTCGCGGGTGGACAACGTGCCCAACACACTGCTGGAGGCCATGCACTTCGGCCGGGCGATCGTGGCCACCCGGGGGGCGAGCCTGGACGAATGGCTGACCGACGGGGAGAGCGGCCTGCTCTTCGCCTCGGGCGACGCCGCCGACCTGGGCCGGCAGATGCTGCGCCTCTGGCGGCTGCCGGAGGCCGAGCGCATGCGGCTGGGCGAGGCGGCCCGGACGCGGCTGGCGGCGCTGGCGCCCGAAAAGGTGGCGGGGCGGATGATCGCGCGCTACGAACGACTGATCGCCGCCTGGCGGGGGCGGTAGACCCCCGGCAGGTTCAGATGGGCGGGCCGCCCGCCTGAGGTAAGCGTTGAATTCGTCCAGCCGAACGTTCGAAACGGCGAAGCGGGCGGGAGTTTTTTGGAAGGATCCGGGGAACCTTTTTTGCAAAAAAGGTTCCCCGGAAT
>CAYMGG010000032.1:0-27377 GCA_964389915.1 uncultured Planctomycetaceae bacterium | reverse complement strand
GACGACCGGTTTCGCTTCGCCGCGCATCCGGCCTATGCCGGATTGCATTCCCTGGGCATCATCTTCTGCCTCTTTAAAGCCTCGCTGCAACAGATGGCAGCCGGCGGCCTGGCCACGGCCAGCGCCATTCCGCTGTTTGCTTCGCTGGGTTGGCCGGCCGTGGTCCTGCCGGTCTATTCGCTGGCCGACCAGTTCACCCGGTTCATGACCGCGCCGGCTTCGAGTTGGGAGAAACCGCCCCTGACCTGCGATCAGGCCGAGGCGGCCGAGCGGAAACGGGATTACGTCGCAGCCGAAAAGTTTTACCGCCAGACCCTCGCGGCCAAATCCCGCCTGGCCGGGCCGGTGCATGTACGTTACGGCGATTTTTTGAACCGCCAGGGCCGGCCGGCCGAGGCGGTTGCCCAGTGGCGCGAAGCGCTGCGCAAAAAACCGCCGCCTTTGCATGCCCTCTCTCTGGCCGCCCGCACTTCCGAAGCGCTGGCCGGCAAGTTGGCCGATCCGGTTGGCGCCCAAGAGATTCTGGAACAGGTTCTGGCCATCCATGGCCAGGAAAAGGACGCCGAGCCCCTGCGGCGCCGGCTCGAAAAGTTGCGCTCCAGTTGAAACTGTCAAAGCGGTTGACTTATTTTGTGAAAAAAAGAAAAATTCCCTCTTGGGTTTGGTCTGAAAATGGGACGTTTGCGGTATTGGTCTGAAAAGAGCGTCTTTCGTTGGCGTAACGAAACTCTCCTTATTCAGGCCAGCCGCCGCAACCTGCTCTTTTCAGACCCAGCCTAGTCGCCGCGCGGTCGCGGCGGCTCTGGTCCGGGTTGCCGAGCCATTCCCGCCCAGATTATTTGCAGGCCGCCAATAAATGAGGATTCCACAGCTTGTCGAACATCTACCGCATCGAAATCGCCGCCATCAAGCCCGAGGATGACGTGGAGGGGCGCAATGTCCTGCACGAACTACAGGACTTCGGCCTGACCGGTCTGACCAAGATCCGGGCCGTGAAGGTCTATACCCTGGGCGGCGAGTTGTCGCTCAACCAAGCCGAAAAACTCTGCCGCGAACTGCTGGTCGATCCGGTGGTGGAGATGTTCTGCGTCGGGCGCCACGTGATCCCCTGGACCTTCGCCAACGACACGGCCGTGGAGATCCGCCGCCGGCCGGGGGTGATGGACCCCTCCGAATTCTCGCTGCTCAAGGGGGCGCGCGAACTGGGCCTGAAGCTCGACTGGGTCCGGGCCGCGGCCAAATACGTGGTCAGCGGCGCCTTCGAACCCGAGGCGCTGCGCGCCGGCGCCTTGCGGCGACTGGCCAACGAGGTGATCGAAAGCGTCACCGTCGGCCGCGAATTCGAACTGGAGGCCCCCCAGGAGCACGGTTATCAATTCGAGTTGCGGCGGGTCAAGCTCGCCGGCCTGAACGACGCGGAATTGCAGGAGCTCTCCCTGCGCGGCCAGCTCTACATGTCCCTGCCCGAGATGAAAACCGTGCAGGCCCATTTCGCCAAACTGGACCGCGACCCCACCGACATCGAGCTGGAATCCCTGGCCCAAACCTGGAGCGAACACTGCGTCCACAAGACCTTCCGCGGCCGCATCCGCTACCGCGAGGCCGGCGGCGAGGAGGAGCTGATCGACAACCTGCTCAAGTCGACCGTGGCCAAGGCCACCCACGAGCTGGCCAAGCCCTGGTGCCTCTCGGTCTTCGTCGACAACGCCGGCGTGATCGAGTTCGACGAGGAGTACGGCGCGGTCTTCAAGGTCGAGACCCACAACCACCCCTCGGCCATCGAACCCTACGGCGGCGCGGGCACGGGCATCGGCGGGGTGATCCGCGACCCCCTGGGCACAGGCCTGGGCGCCAAGCCGGTCCTCAACACCGACGTCTTCTGCTTCGGCCCCCCGGACCTGCCGGCCGAGGCCACGCCCAAGGGCGCGCTCCATCCGTTGCGGGTGATGAAGGGGGTGGTGGCCGGCGTGCGCGACTACGGCAACCGGATGGGCATCCCCACCGCCAACGGTTCGCTCCACTTCGACCCCCGATTCGTGGGCAACCCGCTGGTATTCGCCGGCAACGTGGCCATCATCCCCCGCGAGCTGGCCGCCAAGCGCCGCCCCCGGCCGGGGCAGATCGCCCTGGTGGTCGGCGGCCGGACCGGCCGCGACGGCATCCACGGCGCGACTTTCTCCTCGGTGGAACTGCACGAAGAGTCCGAGACCGTCAGTTCCGGCGCGGTCCAGATCGGCAACCCGATCGAGGAAAAGAAGGTCCTCGACTTCCTGCTGCGGGCTCGCGACGCGGGGCTTTACACCTGCATCACCGACTGCGGCGCGGGCGGCCTCTCCTCGGCTTTGGGCGAACTGGGGGCCGAATGCGGCGTCACGGTCGAGCTCGACCGCGTGCCGCTCAAGTACGCCGGCCTCTCCTACACCGAGATCTGGATCAGCGAGGCCCAGGAGCGCATGGTCATCGCCGCCGATCCCGAGCGGCTGCCGGCCCTGCGGGCCCTGGCGGCCGAGGAGAACGTCGAGCTCACCGACATCGCCCAGTTCACCAACAACCGCCAGCTGATCCTCAATTACGCCGGCCAGGAGGTCGGCCGGCTGGAGATGGACTTCCTCCACGACGGCGTGCCCCAGATCGAGCGCCGGGCCGAATGGACCCCGGGTTCGCGCGGCGAGCCGGAACTGCCGGCCGACGAAAAATACGGCGAGACGCTCAAGCGGCTGCTGGGCGGCTGGGACGTCTGCTCCAAGGAGGCGATCATCCGCCAGTACGACCACGAGGTGCAGGGCAAGTCGGTCGTCAAGCCCCTGGTGGGCGCGGACCACGACGGCCCCGGCGACGCGGCGGTCATCGCTCCGCGCCTGGGGCGCAAGCGGGCCCTGGTCGTGGCCAACGGCGGCAATCCCCGCTATTCGGACATCGACCCCTACCACATGGCTGCCTCGGCCATCGACGAGGCCCTGCGCAACGTGGTGGCGGTGGGCGGATCGCTGGAGCGCTGCGCGATCCTGGACAATTTCTGCTGGGGCAACTGCGACAAGCCTGACCGCCTGGGCGGCCTGGTGCGCGCGGCCCGCGCCTGCTACGACTACGCCGTGGCCTACGGCGTGCCCTTCATCTCGGGCAAGGACTCGCTCAACAACGAATTCGCCACCGAGAACGGCACGATCGCCATCCCCGGCACCCTGCTCATCAGCGCCCTGGCCGTGCTGCCCGACTGCCGCAAGGCCCTGACCATGGACGCCAAGCAGCCCGGCAACCTGATCTACATGGTCGGCCTGACCCGGGCCGAGCTGGGCGGCTCGCAATATTATTTGCTGCGCGATAAAGTCGGCGATTCCGTCCCCACGGTCGACGCCAAACTCGGACGGCAGGTGCTGGACGCCGTCTCGCAGGCGGCCGACGCCGGCCAGCTGCGGGCCGCGCACGACTGCTCCGAAGGCGGCTTGGCCGTGGCCCTGGCCGAAATGGCCTTCGCCGGCCGGCTGGGTCTGGACGTGGAACTGGCCGGCCTGCCGGGCGCGGACCAGCTCGCCCCGGCGGCGCGCCTGTTCAGCGAGTCCAACAGCCGCCTGCTGGTGGAGGTCGAGCCCGGCCAGGCGCAGGCCTGGGAGCAGACCCTGGCCCGCACTGGCGCCCCGGCGGCCCGGCTGGGCACGGTGACGGCCGCGCCGCGCCTGGTCGTGCGCCTGAACGGCCAGGCCCTGATCGACGAGCCGATCGCCGAGCTCAAGACCGCCTGGCAGCGGCCGCTGGGCGTATAGCCGAAACCGCCTCCTCCACCGGAGGCCAGGAAGGGCGCGGACGTCATCCGGACAACGCCGCCGCCCGCTCCCGGACGGATCTGGCCGTCTGCGCCGTCCTTTTGGTCCGGACAGTCCGGACGGTTTTGGGTCCGGCCAAAAAATCAAACTCAGACGCTCCGCAGCTTGAAGAGGAAAAAGTCATGGCAACTCCGCGGGTCCTGGTTCTGCGCACCGCCGGCACCAACTGCGACGAAGAAACCCAATACGCCTTCGAACTGGCCGGCGCCCGGGCGGAACTGGTCCACATCAATCACCTGGTCGGCGAGGCCGCCCCTCTGGCCGGCTACCAGATCGTGGTCGTGCCGGGCGGGTTCACCTACGGCGACGACATCGCCGCCGGCAAGGTTCTGGCCGTGGAGCTGGGGCATGTGCTGGGCGAGCGGCTGGCGACCTTCGTGACCGACGGCGGCCTGGTGCTCGGCATCTGCAACGGCTTCCAGGTGCTGATCAAGACCGGCCTCCTGCCCGAGGCCCGCTTCACCGCGCCGCGCGAGCGGTTCGTCACCCTGACCAACAATACCTCCCACCGCTTCGAAGCCCGCTGGGTCCGGCTCAAGGCGGCGGCCAACACCAAGTGCGTCTTCGCCGAGCCCGACGAAGAGTTGGAACTGCCCGTGGCCCACGGCGAGGGGCGGCTGGTGGCCCGCGCGCCCGAGGCGGTGGCGGGGCTGGCCGACAAGGGGCAGGTGGTCTACCGCTACCGGGGCCCCGACGGCGGCGAGCCAGTCTACCCCGCCGATCCGGGCGGCTCGATCGACCACGTCGCCGGCATCTGCGACGCCACCGGCCGGGTCTTCGGCCTCATGCCCCATCCCGAACGGCACATCTTCGGCTACCAGCATCCCCGCTGGACCCGCGAAGGTTTGCGGGAGGAAGGCCAGGGATTGGCCCTCTTCAAGCGCGCGGTGCGTTACTTCGCTTAAGACCAGACACGCCAACGCAGGGAGGCGACGGGCTAAAAAATGGGTGCCGGCACCAAATCCGAACCGCAGGACCTGACCAACCGGACGGTGGCCGGCTGCCGCTGCCTGACCAAGGTGGCCATGGGCGGCTGCGGGGCGATCTGGAAGGCCAAGGGGCCCGCCGGCGTGGTGGCGGTGAAGATCATGCACCGCGAGCTCCTGGACAACCGCGACCTGCGGGCCTCCTTCCTGAGCGAATTCAAACTCGGTAAGGACTTCGACCACCCGGGGCTGCTCAAATATTTCGCCTGCGAAACCTACCAGGACTGCCCGGTCATCGTGATGGAGTATTTCAACGGGGCCACGCTGCGCAATTGGCTGCGCAGCGAACACATCGGCCGGATCGTCGCCGGCTGCGCCGCGATCATCATCAACGTGGCCGAAGCCCTGGACTACGTCCACTCCCGGGGCATCGTCCACTGCGACCTGAAGCCCGAAAACATCCTGGTCAACGAAGCCGGCGAGGTCAAGCTGATCGACTTCTCCGTCTGCGTCAGCGGCCTCTCCAAATGGATCAGTTTCATGCGCAAGGCCGCCGGCTCGCCCAGCTACATGGCCCCCGAACAGATCCAGAAACAGGCCATCTCGCCCGCCACCGACCTCTACGCCCTGGGCGGGGTGCTTTACGAGATCCTCGCCGGCCGGCCGCCCTACGTGGCCGACGACCAGGACCAGCTGATCAAGAAGAAGCTGACCACCGAGCCCAAGCCGCTGGTCAAGTTCTGCCCGGGCGTCACCCCCGAGCTGGACCGGCTGGTCCAGTCCCTGCTGGCCAAGGCCCCGGCCGACCGGCCGGGCACGGCGCGCCACTTCCTGGCCCGCTTCAAGAAGGCCGGCGTATTTCGCGAACACTAGGCCGGAAAACGCGGGCTGGGGGCCGCCGGTCTGTGAAAAGAGCGTCCGGGGAGCGGCGGGAATAAGGCGCCCGCTTTCCGACGCGCCGCCCGCCCGCTCTTTTCCGCCGCCGGACACGGAGAACCGCATGCTGGACGCACCGCTGATTTTCGAGCCGCTGGCCAAGGTCCGGGTCTGGGGAGGCCGGGAGCTGCGCGCGCGCTTCGCCGCCCCGCCCGCCGAACCGATCGGCGAGAGCTGGGAGATCGCCGACCACGCCCCGGACGTGACCCGCGTGGCGCGGGGCGAGTGGGCCGGCCGGACCCTGCGTGAGCTCTTCGCCGAACACTGCGCCGAGCTCTGCGGCCGGGCCGTCGACCCGGCCAGCCCCGGGGTCTTCCCCCTGCTGCTCAAGCTGCTCGATCCGGCTGAGGATCTTTCGGTCCAGGTCCATCCCGACGACGCCTACGCCGGCCAGCAGAAGGCGGGCGAATTGGGCAAGACCGAGGCCTGGTACGTGCTCTCGGCCGCGCCGGGCGGCAAGATTTACCACGGCTTCAAGCCCGGCGTGGACCGGGCGCAGTTCGCCGCCGCCCTGGAGCGCGGCACCGTGGCCGAGGTGTTAAACGCGGTCCCGGCCGCCGCCGGCCAGATATTCCACATTCCCGCCGGCCTGGTCCACGCCCTGGGCGCGGGCGTCCGCATCGCCGAAATCCAGCAGAATTCCGACACCACCTACCGGGTCTTCGACTGGAACCGGGTGGGGCTCGACGGCAAGCCGCGCGAGCTGCACATCGAACACGCCCTGGCGGTGGCCGACTTCGCCCCGCCGCCGGCGACGGCAACCGCCGCCCCGCTGGCCACGCCCGGCTGCCGGCACGAACGCCGAATCGATTGTGAAAAATTTCGCTTCGAAACCCTCAGCCATTTTGCCGGCCGGCCGGTCTTCCTGAACACGCGGGGCGAAAGCTTCCACCTCATCACCGTGGCCGAAGGCGGCCTGCAAATCCGCACCCCTTCCGACGCGGTCAAGCTGCAACGCTGGGACTCGGCCCTAATCCCGGCGGCGGCCGGCGAATACTCCCTGGCCGCCCAGCCCGGCACGACCGCGCTCTGCTTCTATCGGCCGTTGGGCGAGGAGAAACCCTCATGAATCCCGAAGACGACTCCACTCCTGGTTCCGAGTCCGAAACACCGAGCATCTTCCTGCAATTCCTCTCCGGCATGGCCGCCCAGACCCTGATGCATCTGGGCGCGATGCGCAACCCGCTGACGGGCGAGACCAAGCCGGACCTGGCCAACGCCAAATACTCGCTGGACCTGCTGGGCGTGCTGGAGCAGAAGACCCAGGGCCGGCTCGACCCCGAGGAGGAGCGCTATCTGCGCGCGGCCCTGCGGGAATTGCGGCTGCAATACGTCCGGCTGGTCGAAAACCCGCCGGCGGAAAACAAACCCGCGCCCTCCGGCCCGGATAACAATTGAACGTCTACCGCCGGATACGGGCCGGAAAATCGTACGCTTTGATCCAGGCCTAATTTGCGCGGATCGTAACCGCGGCCTATGCTATAGGAGGGCAGTTCATGTTCGGGGAAAAGAAAATTTGGCTCATGGCTGTGGCGTTGCTTCTGGCCCTTCCCGTCCCGGTCCGGGCGGAAGGCGAAGGCCGCCCTAATCCGGCCGAGGCCCAGTGCGCGCGCGACGAACTGGGCCGGTGCCAAAAAGATCTCGAACGCCTGGCGGCCGAAGCCGGCCCGGCGGCGGATGAACGCATCAAGCAGGCCGGCGCGGAACTGCTCAAGACGCTGCAGGAGCACTGCCAGGGGCTGGAGGCCGAGATCAAGGCTTATGAAACCGCGGCCGACCTGGAACCGGTCAAAGCCGCCAAGCAGGCCAATGCGGCCAAGCGCGACGCCCTGCGCCGGCAGTGGACCAAACTCGACGCCTTGAAACGCTCCGCCCAGTGGCGCGAACGCGCGGGTCAGACCCCGCCGGACTGGCTGCCCGCCGCCGCCCATGAGGCCCACCGGCAGGCCGCCGCCGCCGCCGCCGCGGTCGTCCAGGCCTGGGAGGAAGTCAGCGCCGCCGCCGACAAGAATGCGGATGAAAACGCCTTGCGAGCGGCCGGCGAGGCCGCCCAGGTGGCCGAGATGAAGGCTCAACTGGCCGGCCAACGGACCGAACTGGCCGCCGAGGAGGCCCGCGCAGGCGAGGAGATCGGCGCGCTCGGCGCGGCCGGCCTCAAAGCCCAATTGGGCGAACTCCGCTCCAAAGCCGATGAACTGCTCAAGGCCAAGGCAGAGGAGTGCGCCCTGCGGGAACGGCTTTTCCGGCTGGAACGGGACTTGGACCAGGGCAGGCGGGAGATCCGAGCCGCTCTGGAAACCACCCGGCTGGAGAAGGAAGAATCCGAACTCCAGCGCCGGTTGAACGAAATCCGCGCGCGCAAGCAAACCGCCAAATAAGGGAGGAAGCAACATGAGTCCTGCCGAAGACGACACCCTCGGAGAGGCCTCCGACGCCGAGCTCAACCCGGACGCTCCCGAATGCGGCGCCCTCGAGGAAGGCGAAATCGCCAAACCGGCGGAAGGCGACGCCTCCGCCCCGTTGAGCGTCAGCGAGCACCCGATCCTGGCCGGGGCCAAGATCCTGGTGGTGGACGACAGCCGCACTCTGCGCAGCCAGCTGGCCAATACGCTGGGCAGCGCCAAGGCGGTGGTGGATTCGGCCGAGGACGGCAAACAAGCGCTCGACCACTTGCGCAAAGCTCGGCAGGCCGGCCACCCCTTCGCCTTGATGATGACCGACCTGAGCATGCCGAACATGTCCGGACTTGACCTGCTGCGGGCGGTCCGCTCGGACCCGGAGCTGCGGACCACTCCAGTGGTGGTCATCAGCACCGAGAGCGAGCGCAAGGTGATCCTCGAGTGTGCCAAATTCGGCATCAGCAGCTACCTGATTAAGCCCTCGCCGACCAAGCGCATTCTCGAGGCCTGCGAACAGGCCCTGGAGGCCAGCGGCCACGGCAAGAAGAGCGAGGCCGAAGAAAGCCACCCCGGTGGCGGCCTCAGCCTGGGCCAGGCCAAGGGCCTGCGCCAGGCGCTGTTGGCGGCTGCCAAGCAGGCTGCGGATGCGGGCGTGCCCGCCGGCACCCCGCCCGAGCAGGAACCCGTCTACCAGACCGCCATGGCCTTCCTGCGCCGCCACTGCCCCGAAGCCGCACCGTGACCGTCTGAACTGGTAAGCCCCTGCTTCACGGGGGGAAAATCTACCCCCAGAAGGGTGTCCATAATGCCGGTTTCTAAAAAATACGGGCTGTTTTTCATGGTTGCGGTATTCGCCAATGATGCCGCAAAAATTACGGCTTCCGAAGGCTACACCGTCGTAAGAGCAGGAAGTGAAGCGGCTAAATCTCTGCCGGGGTCCATCACAATCACCGAAATCAAATCCCAGAACAATAGCAACGCAGGGAGTATGCTAAAAATAATCGTTGATTTCACCGCCGACCAGGCAGACCGGCTAGAATATGCGTCTTTATACGAATATAGGGAAGGTTACGATCAAAGCAAAGTCCGGGAACTTGAAGCCAAAGTCTTTCTCAACCTAAAAACAAATCTAGACGGCACAGGCCAGATAGAACTCTGCTTTCGCCGGCAAGCCGTCGCCAGATACGTTTTGAGCCTGCATTGCACCGCGCTTTCCACCCACGAAATAACCTATGATATAGTGCTTGGATCTTTCGTCGACTCCCCGGAAGAGAAATCCAAAAAATAACGCGATACATGTGAACAAAGAATCCGGGGCGGTATTGACCGCCCCGGATTCTATTTTTTCACATGTGTTTCCAGATTCAGCTGTAGGAGCCGACCCGGGGAATATCGGTTTCGGGCAGGTCGGACTGGCCCATCAGGTACTGATCCACTCGCCGGGCCATGCGCCGACCGGCGGCGATCGCCCGCACCACCAGCGCCGCGCCCAGCATCATGTCGCCGGCGGCGAAGACGCCCGGCACCGAGCTCATCATGGTCGCGTCGTCCACCTTGACGTTGCCACGCGGGTCGTAAGCCACGCCCAGATCGTCGAGCAGGCCCTCGTGCACGGGCTGGATGAAGCCCATCGCCAGCAGGACCAGGTCGGCCTGGATGGTGAACTCGCTGCCCGGGATCTCCTTGAAGGTGAAGCGCCCCTTGTCGTCGGTGAACCACTCGACCTTGACGCACTCCAGCCCGGTGAGCACGCCGGCGACGTTCTTGGTGAACGAACGGGTGTTGATGCACCACTGTCGGTGGCCGCCCTCGTCGTGGGAGGAGCTGCTGCGCAGCATGTAGGGCCAGAGCGGCCAGGGGGTGGAGCCGTCGCGGCTCTCGGGCGGCCGGGGCATCACCTCCAGCTGCTCGACCTCGCGCGCGCCCTGCCGCAGGGAGGTGCCCAGGCAGTCGGAGCCGGTGTCGCCGCCGCCGATGATGACCACCCGCTTGCCGGCGGCGCTGATCTCGGTCCCGGCCGGAACCGGCCGACCCGCCACCCGGCGGTTCTGCTGGATGAGGAAATCCAGGGCCAGGTGAATGCCCTGGGCGTCGCGGCCGGGGATGGTCAGGTCGCGCGGAACCATCGCGCCGCCGCAGAGGCCGATGGCGTCGAACTTGCGCTTCAGGTAGACGGCCGAGACGTCGCGGCCGGCCTCGACCTCGCACTGGAAGTCGACGCCTTCGGCCGTGAGCTGGGCCAGCCGCCGGTCGATCACCCACTTCTCGAGCTTGAAGTCGGGGATGCCGTAGCGGAGGATGCCGCCCGGCTGGTCGGCCTTCTCAAAAACGGTCACCTCATGGCCGGCGCGCCGCAGCTGCTGGGCGGTGGCCAGACCGGCCGGACCCGAGCCGACCACGGCCACGCGCTTGCCGGTCTCGACCTCGGGCGGCCGGGGCGTGACCCAGCCTTCGGCGAAGGCCTTTTCAACGACGGACAACTCGATCTGGCGGATCGAGACGGCCGGGTGACCCTCGACCCCGACCACGCAGGAGGCCTCGCAGAGCGCGGGGCAGACCCGACCGGTGATCTCGGGGAAGTTGCTGGTCAGGTGCAGCCGCTCGGCGGCTTCACGCCAGCGCCCCTTGTAGACCAGATCGTTCCATTCGGGGATGAAGTTGCCCAGCGGGCAGCCGAAGGAGTGGCAGAAGGGCACGCCGCAGTTCATGCAGCGGCTGGCCTGCTCCTTGAGCTGGTCTTCGCTGAGCGACTTGTAGATCTCGCGATAGTGCTTGAGCCGCTCCTCGACCTTCTCCTTGGAAGGCTCCTGGCGCGACACGGTCAGAAACGCGTTGGGCTTGCCCATGGTGCGAACGCTCCTTTGGGGATTGTCCAAAAACGAACCAAACCGGTGTCAGCCAAGGAGAGTCTCGCGAGGCAGCGCATTTGAGTCAGAAAATGCGCGTTCGCGAGACTCGACGCCGGATCACGCCGGTTAGGCTTGTTTTGGACGAGTCCTTATTACGCCTGCTCCACCTTCTCGGCGGCGGTGCGGCGGGCGTGGATCTCGATCTTGGCCATCTGGCCCAGCGCCCGGCGATATTCCATCGGAAAGACCTTGACGAAGCGGCGCACCGTCAGGTCCCAATGCTCCAGCATATATTTGGCCCGGGCGCTGCCGGTATAGAGCCGGTGCTTTTCGATCAGGGCCTTGAGCTCGGCCTGATCGTCGGGTTGCAGGATCGGGTCGAGGTCGATCATGTCCAGGTTGCAGCGCAGGTCGAAATCCTGGTCCGGGTCGTAGACGTAGGCGATGCCGCCCGACATGCCGGCGCCGAAGTTGACACCCGTCGGCCCCAGGATCACCGCCCGGCCGCCGGTCATGTATTCGCAGCCGTGGTCACCCACGCCCTCGACCACCGCCGTCGCGCCGGAGTTGCGGATGCAGAAGCGCTCGCCGGCCAGGCCGCGGGCGTAGAGCTCGCCGCTGGTGGCCCCGTACAGGACCACGTTGCCGATGATCACGTTCTGCTCCGGCTCGAAGGCCGAGGCCGGATCGGGCTTGACCACGATCCGCCCGCCGGAGAGCCCCTTGCCGGTGTAGTCGTTGGCGTCGCCGGTCACGGTGAAGGTCACGCCGTGGGCCAGGAAGGCGCCGAAACTCTGGCCGGCCGAACCGGCGAAGTCGACCTGCACGGTGTTCTCCGGCAGCCCCGCCAGACCGTAGCGCTTGGCGATGTGATAGGAGAGCATCGCGCCCGTGGTGCGGTCGCGGTTGCGGATCGGCAGGGCCAGCTTGACCGGCTGCTTCTTTTCGATCGCCGGTGCGCACTTCTCGATCAACTGCCGGTCGAGGACCTGGTCGATGCCGTGGTCCTGGGCCTGCTGGCGGTAACGGGCGAATTCGGCCGGCACCTTCGGCTGGTGTAGAATGCCGGAGAAGTCGAGGGTCTTGGCCTTCCAGTGGTCCAGGCCCTCGCGCACCCGCAGCAGATCGGTGCGACCGACCAGCTCGTTGACCGTCCGCACGCCGACGGAAGCCATGATCTGGCGCATCTCCTCGGCCACGAAATGCAGGTAGTTGATCAGATGCTCGGGCTTGCCGGAGAAGCGCTCGCGGCAGCGCGGATCCTGGGTGGCCACGCCCACCGGGCAGGTGTTGGCGTGGCACTTGCGCATCATCACGCAACCCAGCGAGATGAGGGTGGCGGTGCCGAAGCCGTATTCCTCGGCCCCCAGACAGGCGGCGATGGCCACATCGCGGCCGGTGCGCATCTGCCCGTCGGTCTGGACCCGGATCCGGCCGCGCAGGTCGTTCATCAGCAAGGTCTGGTGGGTTTCGGAAAGCCCCAGTTCCCAGGGCAGACCGGCGTGCTTAATCGAGCTCAGCGGGCTGGCGCCCGTACCGCCGTCGCCGCCGCTGATCAGCACCATGTCGGCGTGGCCCTTGGCCACGCCCGAGGCGATCGTGCCCACGCCGGAGACCGAGACCAGCTTCACGCTGATCCGGGCGTCGGGGTTGGCGTTCTTCAGGTCGAAGATCAATTGCGCCAGGTCTTCGATCGAATAGATGTCGTGGTGCGGCGGGGGCGAGATGAGGCTGACGCCGGGGGTGGAGTTGCGCACCCGGGCGATCTCCTCGTTCACCTTGTGGCCGGGCAGATGGCCGCCCTCGCCGGGCTTGGCGCCCTGGGCGATCTTGATCTGCAGCTCGCGGCAGTTGGCCAGGTATTCGATGGTCACCCCGAAGCGGCCGGAGGCCACCTGCTTGGTCATGCTGCAGCGCGAATCGCCATTGGGCAGCGGCACGTAGCGGGCCGCGTCCTCGCCGCCCTCACCGCTGTTGGAGGAGCCGCCCAGCCGGTTCATGGCGATGGCCATGGCCTCGTGGACCTCGCGCGAGAGCGAGCCGAAGGACATGGCGCCGGTGACGAAGCGCTTGACGATCTCGGCGGCCGGTTCGACCTGATCGAGCGGGATGGCCTTGGCCGAATCGGCCCGGAAGTCCAGCAGACTGCGCAGGGTGGTGTAACGACGGGTCTGGTTGTTGATGAGTTCGGAGAAACGCTCGTAAAAACGCTTCTCGCCCGCGCGCACCGCGCGCTGCAGATAGTAGATCGCCTCCGGCGTCCAGAGGTGGCGCTCGCCGTCGCGGCGGAAGGAGTAGACGCCGCCGCTGGGCAGGGTCGGGATGCGCCCGCGGTTGGTGCCGAAGGCCGTCGCATGCCGCAGCAGCGCTTCGCGCCCCAGCTCCCGCAGGCCCACGCCGCCCAGCCGAGAGACGGTCTTGGTGAAGTACAGGTCGACCAGCTCCCGGCCCAGCCCCACCGCCTCATAGACCTGCGCCCCGCGGTAGCTGCGCAGAGTGGAGATGCCCATCTTGGAGAGGATCTTCATGATCCCCTTGCTGGCGGCCTTGATGTAGTGCTCGATGGCGTCGGGCAGGGTCAGCGAAGAAGGCAGGTGCCCGGCGGAGTGAAGCGCGGAGACGGTCTCCAAGGCCAGGTACGGGTTGACCGCATCGCAACCGAAGCTGGAAAGCAGGGCGAAATGGTTTACCTCGCGCGGTTCGCCGGACTCCAAAACCAGGCCCACGCGGTTGCGGATGCCCGAGCGGATGAGGTGGTGACCCACGCCGGAGACCGCCAGCAGGCTGGGCGCGGCGGCCCGTTCGGCCGAAACCGCCCGGTCGCTGAGGATGATGACGGTATAGCCGTCCTCGACCGCCTGCTGGGCCTCGCGGCAGAGCCGGCTCATCGCCGCCTCCAGCCCCTTCTCGCTTTCGGAGACGGGGAAGGTGATGTCCAGGGTCAGGCTGCGGAACTCCTCGATCTGACAGTCGCGGATCCGTTCCAGGTCGGCGTCGGTCAGGATCGGGGTCTTAAGCTTGAGCCGCCGGGCGTGCTCGGGCGTCTCGGCCAGCAGATTGCCCTCGCGGCCCAGATAGGTGGTCAGGCTCATGACCTGCTGCTCGCGGATCGGGTCGATCGGCGGGTTGGTGACCTGGGCGAAGAGCTGCTTGAAGTAGTTGAACAAGAGCTGCGGCTGGTCGGAGAGCACCGCCAGCGGAGCGTCGTTGCCCATGCTGCCGATCGGCTCGTCGCCGGCCGCGGCCATGGGGGTGATCAGGACGTCGACATCCTCCTGGGTGTAGCCGAAGGCCAACTGGCGAGCCATCAGGGTTTCGGCCGAATGGGCGGCGGTATAGTGGCCGCCGAAGCCCTCCAGCTCGATCCGGTTGGCCGTGACCCAGCGGCGATAGTGCTGCTGGCGGCAGACGTCGGCCTTGATGTCGTCGTTGTACAGAACCCGCTGGCGGGCGGTGTCCACCAGCAGCATCCGCCCCGGCTGGAGCCGGCCCTTGCGCTCGACCTCGGAGGGCGGAATGTCCAGGACGCCGGTCTCGGAGGAGAGGACAATGAGCCCGCTCTTGGTCAGGGTGAAGCGCGAGGGGCGCAGGCCGTTGCGGTCGAGGATGCCGCCAACCTGCACGCCGTCGGTGAAGGCGATCGAGGCCGGGCCATCCCAGGGCTCCATGAACATCGAATGATATTCGTAGAAGCCGCGCCGGTCGTGGCCCATGTGGTAGGCCGTGCCCCAGGCCTCGGGGATCATCATCAGGATGGCGTGGGCGAGGCTGCGGCCCGAGAGGACCAGCAGCTCGAGCATGTTGTCGAAACAGGCCGAGTCGGACTGGCCTTCGTAAATGACCGGCAGCAGCTTGCGGACGTCGTCGCCCCAGATCTCGGAGGCCAGCGAATGATGGCGGGCGGTCATCTTGTTGATGTTGCCGCGCAGGGTGTTGATCTCGCCGTTGTGACAGAGCATGCGGAAGGGGTGGGCCAGCGGCCAGCTGGGGAAGGTGTTGGTGCTGTAGCGCGAGTGGACCACCGCCAGGGCCGAGACCAGCTCCGGGCAGCTCAGGTCGGGGTAGAACTTGAAGACCTGGCCGGCGGTGAGCATGCCCTTGTAATTGACCACCCGGCTGGAAAGGGAGACGACGTAGAAATGATCGTGGCCGGTGAACTCGGCGGCGCGGATGCGGTGCTCGGCCACCCGGCGGGCGACGTAGAGCTTGCGCTCAAAGGCCAGGCCGGTGAGACCCGCGGGACCGACGACGAAGACCTGCTTGACGGCCCGGCAGCCCGAACGGGCGATGCGGCCGCAGGCCGACTCGTCGACCGGCACGTTGCGCCAGGCCAGCGCCCGGCAGCCTTCCTCGGCCAGGGCCTGGTTGAGGATCTCCTGGCAGCGGCCGCCGTTCTCCTTGGGCAGATAGACCATGCCCACCGCGTACTGACCGCTGGGCGGCAGGTCGAGCTTGAGCTCGGCGGCCCGCTCGCGGAAGAAGCGGTCGGGGATCTGCATCAGCATGCCGGCGCCGTCGCCGGTCTCCGGATCGGAGCCGACCGCCCCGCGATGGTCCAGGCGCTCGAGCACCTGGATGCCCTGGCGAACGATCTCATGACTCTGCTGACCGCCGACATTGGCCACAAAGCCGATGCCGCAGGCGTCGTGTTCGAAATCCGGCCGGTAGAGGCCCTCGGCGGCCGGCCACCAAGCATTTCTCATAAGGCGCGTCCCGTTGCTGGTTCCCAATCCTTCTTCCCGTATGCGCGCGCGGCCGGCGGGGCCGGCCTTTCCGCGCACGCCAAACATTTTTATTGCGAACGCCACCCCGAGCGTCCGGCCGGGCCGGAAACCGCTCCTGGGGTTGCTAAATAGTCATAAAAAAAGAGGGAGGCGCATTCTCCCCCGCGGATCGCCACCGGCCGCTCAGGCGGCAAGCGGCGAATGTTGCTTAAAATAAGCGGATTTTTCGATTGCGCAAGGGTTATTCCACCGCCTTTTTGCCCCGGCCGGGTCGGCGGGCCGGCGGCCGGCGGCCGCTCTGTTCGGAGCGGCTTTGGCGCTCTGGAGCAGCCGCACTCGCCAGTTTGCATACAATTTAGTATTAATTTTCTCCAATCTGAATCTTGCCGCTTTAATGGCAATAAGTTACGGCGCTACTTTTTCGTAATTTTTCTACCAAAAAGCTCTTCGTCTCTATCTGGAAATCGGCCATGACCATTCTGGGCCGCGCCCCGAACCTCCCGGCCGCAGGAGTGAAAAAAATTGGCTTTTTGCCAAAAGTGTAGGCTCCCACGCGGCCGTAGCCTCCGCAAACGCTCATTTCCCGGGGATAACCGTTGCCCGGAAAAAGCGCTTGAGTTAGCATTACCAGAGACGGGCAACACCTCAATTTATACGAGGAGAACGGGCATGAAACCGCATCTGTTTGTGGCAGTCGTCCTGACCGGCCTCGGCACGCTCCTAAACACCGCCGCCGCCGCGGAAATCGTCCGCCTGGGACCGCCCCTGGCTCCGGTCGATTCCTCCGCCGGCCGGGCTCCGCTCCGGCACACCCGGACCGACACGTCCTACGAGCCGACCATATATGAGCAGTACATGCTCGAACTCATCAATCGCGGCCGGGCCGATCCGAACGCCGAAGCGGTTCGCTACAACTGCGACCTCAACGAAGGCCTGCCGGACGGCACCATCTCCAGCGATCCCACGCAGCCGATCGCCTTCAACGTCCACCTGATCTATTCGGCCCGCGAGCACAGCCAGTGGATGATCGACAACGACACCTTCTCCCATACCGGCGAAGGCGGCTCCTCGCCCGGCGACCGGATCACCGCCGCCGGCTACACCTGGACCACCTACGGCGAGAACCTGGCCTTCAAAGGCACCACCGGCATGATCACCGACGTCACCGGTTGGACCGGAGAATTGCACAAAAACCTCTACGTCGACGAAGGCGTCTCCGGCCGAGGTCACCGCAAGAACCTGATGGGCGAGAACTGGCGCGAGGTGGGCGTGGGCATGGTCGAGGGCGTCTTCACCAGCAGCGGCACAAACTACAATTCGCTGATGGAAACCGAAGACTACGGCGCCCAGGGCGGCAACCCCTTCATCACCGGGGTGGTCTACACCGACCTGGACCGCGACGGCTTCTACACCCCCGGCGAGGGGGCCCAATATCCGACCGTCACCGCCGTCAACCAGAGCACCTCGCAGACCTATGCGGCCACCGGCTGGTACGCCGGCGGCTACTCGCTGCAGGTGCCGGCCGGCACCTACACCGTCACCGCCTCCGGCGGCGGCCTGAGTTCGGCGATCAGCCACACCGCCACCATCGGCAGCATCAACGTCAAGGTCGACTTCGTGCCGGGCGCGAGCACCAACGTCGCGCCGCTGGTGGTCTCCGGCCCCAGTGCCACCATCAACGGCCTGACCGCCAGCCTCAGCGTCACGGCCACCGACGCCGACGGCGACACTCTGACCTATACCTGGTCGCTGGTCACCGGCGCGGGTACGGTCAGTTTCTCGGTCAACGGCACCACGGCCAGCGCCAGCACCACCGCCACCTTCTCGGCCGCCGGCGATTACACTTTGCAGGTGGCGATCTTTGACGGCCAGAACACGACCACCGACAACCTGGCCCTGACCGTCAGCCAACCGGCCACGGCGCTGACCAACCGCACCGCCGCCGCCGGCTCCACCGCTGCGGGCGACCTATATTATTACTTCGACGTGCCCGCCGGCGCGGCTACGGTCACCTTCGCCACCACCGGGACCAGCGCCAATATCCTGAATCTGGGCGTGAACAAACCCTCCACCGGAGCTTATCCGACCACCGTGGCCGGTTCGGATTCGGCCCTGCAAGGCCTGACCACCAGCGGCGACGAGAGCGTGACCTTTAGCTCCCCGGCCGCCGGGCGCTATTACCTGCTGGTCAAGGCGGTCGATACCGGCTCGTTCAACCTTACCGCCGGCTATAACTTTGCGCCCACGGCCACGGCCCAGACCGTCTACGTCGCCGCCGGGACGAGCGTGGCGATCACCCTGGCGGGCAGCGACGCCGACGGCGACACTCTCGCCTATACCGTGGCCACCTCGCCGGCGCATGGCACGCTGAGCGGGACCGCGCCCAGCCTGAGTTACGCCGCCTCGGCCGCCTATACGGGCACGGATTCCTTCACCTTCACGGTCGGCGACGGCCAGGCCACCAGCTCCGCCGCCACAGTCGGCCTGACGGTCTACGCTTCGGCCACCGACCCGGTGGCCCAGTTCGTCACCCGGTTTTATCAGCTCTGCCTGGGGCGCTCCCCCGACGACTCCGGGCTTAATGGCTGGGTCGGCAATCTCAAGAGCGGGGCGGCCACGGGCGCGGACGCGGGCACGGGCTTTATCTTCAGCACCGAATTCCAGGCCCGCAATCTGGACGATTCCGCCTGGCTGGACGTGCTCTATCAGGCCTTCTTTGACCGCACCGCCGACGACGGGGGCAAGAGCGGCTGGCTGGCACAGATGGGCGCCGGCACCACCCGGACCCAGGTTCTAGCCGGCTTCACCCACGGAACCGAGTTCATCAATCTCTGCGCCGTCTACGGCATCACCCCCTATGCCGGCTATAGCAGCGATCCGGTGGTGCAGTTCGTCGCCCGTTTCTATACGCTCTGTCTGGAGCGCGACCCCGACACCGCCGGGCTCAATGCTTGGGTCGACAACCTGAAGAGCGGGGCCTCGACCGGGGCGAACGTCGGCTCGGGCTTCATCTTCAGTCCCGAATTCCAGGCCCGCAGCCTGGACAACTCCGCCTGGCTGGATGTGCTCTACTCCGCTTTCTTCAACCGAACCGCCGACGAGGCGGGCAAGGCCGGCTGGCTGGCGCAGTTGAACGGCGGCACCAGCAAACAAACCGTGCTCGACGGCTTCACCCACGGCGCGGAGTTCAGCGCGCTCTGCGTTCAATACGGGATCACCCCCTACTAAACGGCCGCGAAAACGCGCGGGAGGGGACGACTCGGGCTTGACGATCGGGGGAAGGGCGATTATCCTAGAACACCCGGCCCTGTCGCCGGTTCGCCTCCGGCGGGAAGCGGCCGGCGAATTCGTGCCGTAACCGCCCTCTCGTGGGCCGCACCAAGGAGATCCGCTTTTGTCCGAGCGTCGCAGGTCCGCCCAGCCGGCGGAGGATGAGGAGTTCGACCCGTTCGCCGAGCCGGCGGAGGGGGAGACGGCCGTGGACGAAGCGCCGGCGGCCGAGGCGGATGAAATATCCGAACCGCTGGAACTGGACGAGGCCGAAGCCGACCTGGCGGTCGGCGGGGAAGACGAAGATCCGGAGGCGGACGAAAGCCTGGCCGCGGACGAATCGGCGCTTCGTGAAGACGATTCGGCTCCCGCCGAGCCTTCCGCTGCCGAGGAGGGCGCTGAAGCTGCCGGCGGCGGCGAGGTGCTGGCCGTGGAATTCCTGGTCACGCCCGTGGCCGAGGCGATCGACCGGGCCGAACGGCTGGGCCGGCCGATCATGGTCGAGATCGCGGTGGGCGGAGCGACGGCCGCGGTCGAAGAGGAGGTCGCGCCCCGGGTTCCGGCCCGCACGACCCGCACCGCCCGGACCGAACGGCGCAGCGGCCGCTCGCGCCGGGAGGCGGTCGAGCTCGACCCGGTCCGGGCCGAGGCCCAGCGCCGCGCCAAGCGCAAGGCCATGTTCATCATCCACGGCGGCATGCTCTTTCTCTTCCTGCTCTGCGCCGCGGCCGGCACCTACAAGGTCCCCCTGCTCTTGGGGCACGAGCCGATCTGGCCCTGGAGCGTGATCCTGCCGGCGCTCTTCCCCGAGCCAACCGAGCCGGCCTTCGACACCAGCGCCCACGTCAACGAGGTCGACAACAAAACGCTGCAACTGGCCAACGACGACCTGAAGCGCGCCGAGTCGATGTGGAACGAAGGCGGCCGTGAAAAAGAGGCCTTCGCCCTGCTCAAGGACACCCACCGGCAGGTGCGCGAGGTGCTTGAGGCCGTCGACCGCGAGATCAAGGACGGCTCGCGACAGAATGCGCAAGGCTTGCAGAACTTCGCCAAAGCGCTGGACAAGGATATCCGCAACAAAATCAAGGTCTGGGGCAAAGAGGTGACCGATGCCGCCCCGGCCGATGATTCAGCCCAGAAAACCGATGAAAACGGAGCGCAATAACCGATTACGCGGGTGGGGAGCGATCCTGGCCCTGACCCTGGCCGGGGGAATCGGCCTGGCCGCCGATGATCCGGAATTGGGAGCCGCGGCCAGCCCGCCGCCGGCAGCCGGCCAGCCCGCTGCCGCCGGAGCCGCGGACTTTGCCTATCTCGACCGGCTCCTGGCCCGGGAAATGGCCGACGCCACCCTCTCGGCCGCCGAGTTGGGCCGGCTGCGCGCTCTGCGCGAGCGGCTCAAATCCAGCCTGACCGCCCAGACCCAGCCGGCCCCGGCCAAATCCCTGCGCCAGGAAGCCGATCTGCTCAGCGAAAGCCTCAAATCGACGCTGCAAAAACTGCTCTCCGATCGCCGGAGCGAACAGACCCAACGCGACCTGGCCCTCTTCTATTTGTTTCGCGACGAGCCGGACAAGGCTCTGACCTATCTCGCCGCGCCGCCGACCGGGGAGCCGGACGTGTTCCAGCCCTGGCTGGCCGGGTACGCCTTTGTGAAACTGGGCGATCATTCCCGGGCCGCCGAATGCCTGGAGCGAATTACGCGCCGGCTGACGGACAAGCTGCCCCTCTCGCTCAGCGAGCCGGTGCTCTGCACGGAAGTCACGGCCTATCGCCTCTATACGCCCCGCCCGGCCGAACCGGTGAACGCGGGCGAAGACCTGCTGCTTTATCTGGAGATTGCCGGCGCCACGTTTCGCATCGACGAGACCGGAGCCGGCTGTGCGCTGGATTTCGGCCTGACGCTGAAGGATTCGCTGCAGGAGACGGTTTGGGAAGAGGCCAGTTATGGCAGTTGGGAAAAGACCTATCGCGGGCCGGTCCATGACCTGCACGTCATGATCAACCTGCGGGTTCCGAACCACCTGGCCACCGGCCGATACCACCTGCTGGTCAAGTGCACCGACCGGGCGACCGGGCGAAACGGCAGTTCGGGTCATGCCTTCGACGTCAAGGGCACGGCCGCGGCCCCCAAACTCGGCACGCCGCAATCCCTGGGCGCTTGGCCTAATAATAACCCCCTGCCGACCGACGCCACCGAGTTGGAGAAAAGGCTGCATCTGGAAGCGCTGAAAATGCAGCACCAGCTAAATCCCGGCTGGGAAAAGGCAAAATAATTTGTTACACTCCCCCACTGCCCGCTCCTGCCAAATGAAAATGGAACATCTTGAAACCGCCCTGCCTCGATCAACATCTATATAGTTATATAAGCGGTTGACAAATCTTTCACCGGCATATTTTATATCACTTTTTTCTCAAATGTCCCATTTGCCGCTAATTTTATAGGCTTTTTTCCCCATCTCTCGCCAATTTATGAATCACTCGCCAATATTTGTTTATGCGGGAGAAAAATCTGGTTTTCTGGCCTAATCCACAATTTGACAGCTGTCCCTAGGCAAAACAATTTTTCACGCTCCGGCCAGTTGCCCCCCCACAATCTTTACTTTTTTGTAAGCAGGAAAACTTTTTTCCGGTCGCTAAAAAATACTTGCATCCTGATGGGCAATATATTAGATACTTATCAAGTAATTTTGTGACGTTATACCCCGAATGCAACTATGATAAAGATCAGCCTGGATGATGAGTAATTTTCAAAACATGAAGGTTCTCTTCGTTGATGATGATGTTCACGTTTGCGAACTCCTGGCCGCGTTTTGCGAAACGCTCGGCATAGATCACTGCGTTGCCAATTCAGCTGAAGAAGCGATTGCTTGCTGCACTCAAGGTGATATCTCTATTGTAGTTACAGATATCGAAATGCCAGATATGGATGGAATTGGACTTTCGGGACATTTGAGGCAAAACTTCCCCACGACCGATGTTTACGCCTTTACTGGCGGCTCGCGACGCATGACCATGCCCGAGCTCAAGCAGCATTTCGACAGCATCTTTTTCAAGCCTAGCGATTATTCGCGCATGATCGCCGAAATCATGAAAAGCCTGGCGATTAAAAAATACCCCTTCTTGGGCTAAACCCCGCCTGATAAGCAAAGTACTAATAATCTGCCCGACTCGCCACAGGCGAGATCGAGGGTTTTGCTTTGGCGGGTTGACGTCCCGGCCTTTTCACGTCATAATCGGCCGCGTCGGGAAGATCAGAGGCCGCCTAAAATCGCGGCGCTTGCGGGTGGGCGCGAAACAACGCCTCCCTTGGCTTGGAGGGACTTCGTTTTCAATCCCCTCCCTCATTTCAGACTCCGCAAACCCAAGGAGGCCGGGACATGGAAAATAACAACCGCCGTCGTTGGTATAATTTGATGGTGGCCGCCACCATTGACCGCCACCTGGCGCCCGAGGAGGCCGATTATCTCGAGGCCCTGCGAAAGGAAATGGGCATCCCGGAGGACGAAGCCGAGCAGCTGGTGGCCCAAGCCAAGGCCGCGCCCGGCAAGTTGCTGCTCTCCGGCTCGGAAGAAGATCGGCGGCAGGCCCTGACCGAGATGATCGACGTGGTGCTGATCGACGGACGGATCGATGTCCGCGAGCGCAAGCTGCTGGTGGCCATGGCCCAGCACCTGAACATCGTTCCCGAGGAGTTGACCGAAATGATCGCGGCCGGCGAAGCCCGCCGCGGCCATAACCTCACCGTCCAGCCGCAGGGCAACGACTTCACCCACGAAAAGACGGGCCTCAAGCTGGTCAACATCCCCGCCGGCCGGTTCATCCTCGGCGAAGGCACGGTCGGCCAGGTCCGCCGCGAGGTCGATCTGCCCGCCTACGCCATCGGCAAATACGCGGTGACCAACGAGGAGTGGCGGCGGTTCGAAGCCGCCACCGGCCATCAGGGCCGTGAGGATTACGGCGATGCCTTCAACCGCCCCCGCCAGCCGGTGGTGGGGATCAACCTTGATGACGCCCTGGCCTTCTGCCGCTGGGCCGGCTTGAGCCTGCCCAGCGAAGCGCAATGGGAGCGTGCGGCGCGCGGGACAGATGTCCGGCGTTTCCCCTGGGGCGACGATTACCCCACCGCCAGCCATTGCAATTTCGCATCCAGCCTCTTCGACCTCTCCAAGCCCCGGACCATGGAGGTCGGCTCCTTTCCGGCCGGGGTCAGTCCTGCGGGCTGCCATGACCTGGCCGGCAACGTGGACGAATGGTGCCTCAATCCCGGCGAGGAAAAGAAGCCTCGGGCTCCGGTCCGGGGCGCCAACTGGCTCTCGGCCCCCTATGCGCTCAACCTCTATTACAACCGCCCGACCGACCGCGAGGAGCGCGCCAATACCCTCGGCTTCCGCGTGGTGCTGGAGCAATAGCGCGGCTGAAATCACGGTGAACCATCCGGGCGGGGGAACTTTTTCACCAAAAAGTTCCCCCGGCTCTTTATAAAAAACACTCCGCCTGGCCCGGGGTTTCCCGCGACCAGGCGGAGAGAGGGTTGTGAAAAGTCCGAATCTGGCGAACTCCGTCAACCAGCTAATGAACTCCGTTATCAGCGCCGTTTGCAGGCCTGACACGCACCTCCGATTAGCCAAAACGCTTATGAGTCCTCCCGCCTGAAGGCCGCAAAAGGCCAAGTCGGACGGGAGTCCATGGCCTCAGGTCGGAGAACCTTGAGGCATAGAAGGCCTCCCGCAAACCGGCTTCAGCGGTGCGCCACGCCCACCCGTTTCTGCACCTCCCGCACGTCGACCTGGCGCGGCTCGCTTCCGGCGCGCGCGGCCAGCGCCGCGGCCGCTCCGGCCGCTCCGCCCAGGGCGAAGCAGGAATCGATCATCCGGTAGGACGCATGCGCTTCGTGACTCCCGCTGATGCACCGGCCGGCCACCAGCAGCCCGTCAAGGGTCCGCGGCACCAGACAACCGTAAGGGATCTCGTACGGTTTGGAGAACTCGTCGACGCCGTGGGGATTCTCGGCCGTCCGCCCCAGGGCCTGGCCCGGCCCGGACGGATTATGAATGTCCAGAGCGTGCCGGCATTTGCTCAGGATCGCGTCCGGCCAGGCCCGTCCTTGAATCAGGTCCTCTCGGGTCAGATAGCTGACGCCTAGAATCCGCCGGGTCTCGCGCACGCCGATCACCGCGGGCATGCCATTCAAACGGGCCTGGGCATAGCCGGGCGCGTTGGCCCGGATAAAGTCCAGGATCGGCCGGGCCTGCCGACGGGCGGCCAGTTCCGCCCGGGTCAGATCCTCGGCGCTGGTGCCATCCACGAAATTGACCTGGGTAGCGTTGATGATCTCCTCGTCCGGCCGCAGGGTGTGATAGAAGCGGATGGTGCCCACGTTTTCGGGCAGGCGCCCGTCCCGCATCGCCACATCAACCTTCTGCTTCCAGCTCTGGCCGTCGGCAAAACGGTAGCCCCGCCAGCCGCCATGCCCCCGACGTTCGGCCAACTCGGCCGGCTTGGGGTCCACGCCGCCGATGCGGAACATGATGGTCATGGGCTGCATCAGCCCGTCGCCAGTCCGGCCCTTCTCGTATTCCGCGCCGGCGAAACAGGCGATGTCGCCGTCGCCGGTGGCATCCACCGTGATCTTGGCCCGTACGTCGCACAGGCCGGCCTTGGTCGCCAGGCGCACCCCCTGCACCCGGCCGCCGACGGTCAGCGTGTCGGCGGCCCAGGCGTGGAGCAGGATCTGGGCTCCCGCCTGTTCGACTCGCTCGGCCAACTCCAGATCGAAGGTCTCGAAATCGAAGGGGCGGCATTGCTTGACCCCGTAGATCTCGTCCACCAGGGGCGAGTCCACCCCGTAGAGCATCTCGCAGACCATGCCGCTGACCGCCATGCCGCCCAGCCGCCCGTAACGCTCCACCAGCAGGGTCCGCGCCCCCACCCGGGCCGCCAGGATGGCCGCGCCGATGCCGGCCGGCCCGCCGCCGCAGACCAAAACGTCCCATTCGCGTGCCAGCAGTGACTGATCGTCCTTTTCCGATGCCATGAGCCTGACTCCTTGATGGCAAATTAGTAAAAACCGATTTTTCGCGCCCAAATATTTCCCATCTGGCCAAATTGCCTTGATTCCCGCATAATCTGCGATAATTTTACTTCACAGGTCTGGGCGGGCCAGAGCACGATTATGGCAAGAGTGGTAAATTTGTTAGATATGCTGCCGATTCCCGCACCCCGCCACGACCTGGCCGGCTGGCGGGAACGCCTCGTCCTCGCCCGCCGGATGCCGTTGACGCGCGTCTGGCGCGGCGAGGTCCATCCCCCGCCCGCGGACCACGCTTACCGGGCCGAGTACCCCTGTCTGGTCTGGTTGGCCGCGGGTCGGAAAAGTTTCGAGCTTGCCGCCGCCGGCCGTCGCCGGACCATCGAACTGCGACCGGGGGTGGCTCTCTTCCTCACCCCCGGCGCCTGGTTCGACGTGCGGGAGGAGCCGCCCTATCGCCAGTTCGGCGTGGTGCTGAATGAAAAATACCTGCGCCTCTACGAGAAGGGGGGGGACGGCCGCGGCTCCGCCTACCTCGACAGCCTGCACACCTCGCGTCCGCCCGGCGTCGCCCTGCGCCGCACGGCCGCCGCCTTGGCCGAACTGGGCGCTTCCGAAACCGCGGCCGCGGTCCCGCTGGTCAAAGCCCTGCTCGAGCTGGTGGCCGCTCAACTGGCCCAGGAGCAACCGGACCAGCCGCCGACCCGCTCGCTCTGGCTCTACCGGGAGCTGGTCGGCTATCTGGAGGAGCACGCCGCGGAGAACGTCGGGCGGGACGAGGTGGCCCGGGCCTTCCGCCTGAATCCGGCTTACGTCTCCCAGCTTTTCGCCAAGCACGGCGAACAGGGGTTCCAGGAAACCCTGACCGAACTGCGCCTGCGGCAGGCCCGGCGTTGGCTCGCCGATCCGACCTTGAGCGTCAAGGAGGTCGCCCGGCGTTGCGGGTTCGCCCAAGCCGGCTATTTCATCAAAGTCTTCCGTCGCGCCTGCGGCCAGTCCCCGGGCGCCTGGCGTTGCGCTCCGCAGGTCCGATAATTCGCCGGCCGCGCCCAAGTGTGAAATTTTGGGGCAGTCACCCGCCGCAAAAGTATTGTTTCTTTCCCTGATTCTAGCCCGCCTCCCGCCCGGCTTCGCTCCTTGGCCCCCCCATCTCCCGCCCAGGCAAAGGCTAACCACAAACGCCTAATCTTTTAGCCGGATGGCATGACGATTGCAGTATAGTGGTGCTCGCCGGATTGGCGGCGAATTCCATGGCGACAGCTAACCAGGAGAACCCCATGACTCCGCGCTATCTGATTAAAAACATCCTGACCTTGGTCGGGATCGGACTTGTGCTCTGGCTGATCACGCAAAACATCTCGTGGGAGGAGCACGGCACCTGGTTTTTGTTGGGCTTGATCCTGACCTTTGCCGGCGCCGATCCCGAAGACATGAGTCTGGTGGCGGCCTTCATCGGCGGCGTGACCTTGATCTGCGCCGTTTTCTGGGCCAGCACCGCCTTTGGCGGCATGAGCCCGTCCGGCGGCCTGGGGTTCCTGCTGTTGGGCGGTCTGCTGCACCTGCTGGGCCAACCGGACGTGGTGGACGTGGTGAAATGCGGCGACTGTTTCTGGCACGGGCCGGTGACCCGGCTGCGCTTAGGCCGCTGTCCCTGCTGCGGCGGCAACGCGCTGCGGCGGGAAGGAAAAGCGATCTGTTATTGAAAGAAAAAAGCCCGGCGCGGAAAAATATGGTTAAAGACTTGTTTGGTCCGGCCGTTAATCTGAATATCCGCCGACAGCCAGCCAAACTGAACGGCGCTAAAAAAACGACTTTCATTTGTCCGCGGGACAATGGGGAGAGTTTTAGTCAGGTCAGGAAAGGAGAGAGTGCTTATGCCAAACCCGGGCCGATTTCCGCCGGCCCTTAAATAAAGCGGAACTGGATCCTCCCTGCCAGGCATGGACGCGAAGGGGGAGAAAACGGCGGCAAGGAGGTCGCCGTATTCAAGGATGAAGCAAGATTTCACGGAGGAAATCGCCATGACCGTTATTACCCACAATATTAGCGCCATTAATACGCAACGCAACCTCACCATCAACAACCGCAACCTGTCCAAGTCCCTCGAGAAGCTGTCCAGCGGCTACCGGATCAACACCGGTCAGGACGGCCCGGCCGACCTCATCATTTCCGAGCAGCTGCGCGCGCAGAACGCCGGCCTCGAACGCGCCGTGCGCAACACCCAGGAATCGAGCAACGTGCTGGGCATTGCCGAAGGCGCCCTCAACGAAATGAACGAAATCCTCAAGAAGATGCGGGCCCTGGCTCTGCACGCGGCCAACAACGGCGTCACCAGCCCGCAGCAGGTCGCCGCCGACCAGGCCGAAATGGACTCCGGCATCCAGACCATCGACCGGATCGCCAACACCACCAAGTACAGCG
>CAYMGG010000031.1:0-27452 GCA_964389915.1 uncultured Planctomycetaceae bacterium | reverse complement strand
CCAGTCGGCCGGTCTTGGCCACCGATTCAAGGATCAGCTTTTCGTCCAGCGGCTTCAGGCAGCGCGGATCGATCACTTCGGCTTCGATGCCCGTGGCCGCCAACGCCTTGGCCGCGGCCAGCGCCTCGTACACCATTTGCGAAAAGGCCACAATGGTCACGTCCCGGCCCGGCCGGCGGCAGATCCCCTGGCCGAAGGGGATCCGGTAGCTCTCCTCCGGCGCGTAGCCGCGGGCTTGGAAACACCAGCGGTGCTCGATGAACATGACCGGGTTGCCGTCGGCCAGGGCTTCGTTGAATAGGCCCTTGGCGTCGTAGGGCGTGGCCGGCATCACCACCCGCAGCCCGGGCACGTGGTTGAACCAGGCGTGCAGGGCCTGAGAGTGCTGCGCGGCCGAGCCCCAGCCCCGGCCGATGATGGCCCGCACGATCATTGGCACGCTCACCCGGCCGCCGGTCATGTAGTGCCACTTGGCCGCGTGGTTGACCAGTTGGTCCATGCACATGGGCGTGAAGTCCACCCGCATGTGGACGAAGATTGGCTTCATCCCTGCCGCCGCCGCGCCCACCGCCACGCCGGTCAGCCCGTTTTCGGCGATGGGAATGTCCAGCACCCGTTCGCGGCCGAAGCGTTTGACCAGGCCGTCGCAGGTGCCGAAGATCGCCCCCGGGTCGGTGATGCCCTCGCCCAGCATGAAGACCCGCTCGTCGGCGGCCAGCGCCTGGGCCTGGGCCTCGAGAATGGCCTCGCGGTAGGTCAGCCCGCGCAGCCCCTGGCCGGCCAGAGCGGCGGCCATCTCGTCTTGATTCAGGAAAACCTTGGTCCAGGGCATTGAATGATCCCGTTCGGATTAGCGGTAAACGTGGGCCAGCACCTCTTCGCGGGCCGGGAACTGGCTCCGGCGGGCGCGGTCGAGGGCGTCGTCCAATTCGGCGGCGAGTTCATGCTCCCACTGCTCGCGTTCGGCCGCGGTCAGCGCTCCGGCCGCCATTAACTTTTTGAAGAAGGTTTCCACCGGGCAGCGCTCGCGCCACTCGTCCAACTCGGCCTTGTCCCGACAGCCCTTTTCATGATCGTATTCCGGACCGACGTGTCCGTGCCAGCGGTAGGCGGTGCATTCCATGAACCGGGGTCCCTGGCCGGCGCGCACCTCGGAAACGAATTTCTCCGCCGTGGCATGAACGGCCAGCACGTCCGTGCCGTCGAGAGTTTCGAACGGGATGCCGTAGTTGGCCGCGTGGTGGGCGATGCCGTTGTCCGGGTGCCGGTAGCGCAGGTTCGAGTTCACGGCGTAGAAGTTGTTCTCGCAGACGAAGAGCACCGGCAGCTGGTGCAGGGCGGCGAAGTTGAGGCTTTCGTGGAACGTGCCCTCGTCGGCCGCGCCGTCGCCGAAGAAGACCGCGCTGATCCGGCCGGAACGCTGCATCTTGGCGGCCAGGGCCGCGCCGACCGCGATCGGTACCCCCCCGCCCACGATGGCCGAGGTGCCCAGGATGCCCAGCTCGGGCGCGGCCGGATGCATCGAGCCGCCCTTGCCCCGGGCGCAGCCCTCGACCCGGCCGTAGAATTCGGCGTAGAGCGAGAAGGCGTCCTGCCCCTTGGCCAGGCAGTGGCCGTGCCCCCGGTGGGTGGTGAACATGTAGTCGTCGGGGCGCAGGACCGCGCAAACGCCGGCGGCGATAGCCTCCTGGCCGATGCAGAGATGCACCGGCGTCTTCATGTCCTGCACGCCGTAGACCGCGACGATCTTTTCCTCGAAGCGGCGGATGCGCAACATGGAGCGCGCCAGGCGGCACATCAGGTCTGACTGGCTATTCACGTTTTTCTCAGCTCCCGCGGACTCTAGATGAAGTTCACGTGGGCGGGCGGATTTTTGAGTTCCCACAGGTAACGGTTGATCTCGTCCATCCGGCAGTTGACCCGGCAGTTGCAGACGTCGAGTTCCTGGGCCACCCACTCCAGGCTGCGCCGGCGGCGTTCGCCGGTCCAGATCGTGGCAAAGGTCTGCTCGTGGATGTTGCCGTAATTGAAGCGCTCGTCGCCCAGGTAGACCGAGCAGCCCCAGACGTTGCCGCCCGCGTCGATATATGACCAGAAGGGCAGCGCCAGGCAGCGGCGGTACGGATGCCCGCCCTCGTTCCACTTCTGCATTGTCCGGGCCCGGAAGATCAGGCTGAACTCCGGGGTCGAGAGCTTTTGCAACTCCTCGGCCAGGGCCAGATCCTGCGAATAGTCGATATCCTTGTACTTGTCCGTATGGCTCTGCGGATGCTGCGAGTAGGGCTTGATGACCAGGTAATCCAGGCCCGTATCGCGCGCGATCCGGCCAAGCGTGGCGGCCTCGGAACGGTTCTCGGGCAGCAGCAGCATCTGCGCGCCCAGCGTGCACTTCCAGCCCTTTTCGCGCCGCATTTTCACGGCCGCCTGAAGATTGCCGATGACTTTCGAAAAGTCCTCGGACTTGGTGCGGTGAACGGCGGCGTAGGTTTCGGCCGTGCCGGCGTTGAGGCTGACCTTGATCCATTCACAGTCGGTCAGAAGTTTTTCCGCGCGTTCGGGAGTAAGCAATACGCCGTTGGTGGTGATGGCCTGATCGATGCCGCATTGCTTGCCGTGGGCCACGAGCTCGCAAAAATTCTTATGCAGCAGCGGCTCGCCCTCGCCGCCGTGCATGATGCTCTTCAGTCCCAGCTCGCCCAGTTCGGTCAGCCGCTCGCGCAGAATTGGCCAGTCCAGAAAGCGCGGCTGGTAGTTCATGAAATCCAGGCCGCAGAAGGTGCAGCGGTGATTGCAGGCTCCGGCGGGGCTGAGCTCCATGTAGATGGGGTAGACGTCCGTGCCCTCCAGCCAGGCGTTCACCCGCGGCACATGGTAGAGCAGCTTATGGCTGTCGATGCGGAATTTATCGCTCATGAAGGATCCTTTTCGTCGCGGGCGCCTTGGTAAAGGGTGCGAATAAAGGCGAAGACCTCGTGCGGCTCGACCGGCCGGCGGTTGCACATGACTTGCACGGCCAGCGCGCCCACGGCGTTGCCCACCAGACAGACCACCTCGCCCGGCAGGCCGGCGGCCTGGCAGGGGGCGGTGAAACTGAAAAAGGCGTCGCCCGCGCCCACCGTGTCCACCACCTTGGTGGAGAAGATGGGCGTGCGGATCAGCCGCCCCTCGCGGTCCAGGCCCAGCGCCCCCTTCTTGCCCAGGGTGACGATCAGGAACTCGGGCTTGAGCTGGCGGACCAGTTGGGCGGCCACGTCCTCAACCGGGGCGTAGCGTTCCTGGGCCGCCAGCCGGGCCTCGCGCTCGTCCAGGCAGATGAAGTGCGGCGAGCGGTACTTGGTGATCAGGTTGAAGCCGGAGTTGGCCGAGTTGGTCTGGGTGTTGACCGCCAGCCGCTTGGCCTTGGCCTCGATCAGTTCCATCACCGGCTTGGTGATCAGGTCATGCCCGAAGTCCGAGACGCAGACCAGATCGTATTTGCCGATCTCGCGGTCGATCAGCTCCAGCAGTCGCTTCTCGCACGCCGCCGGCAGCGGGGCGTTGGCCAGGTAGTTGACCTCGAAGAGTTTTTGGTTGAGGTACTCGTGAACGTAGCGCTTCTTGATGACCGTCGGCCCGTCCTCGCGGTAGACGAACTGGGCCGAGACGTTGGGCAGCAGGTGCTGGCGGGCGAAATCGTAGCGCGAATCGGTCTCGCCCAGCAGGGTGATCAGGCCCACCTCGTCGCAGATTCCGGCCAGATGGTTGGCGATGGCGAAGGCGCCGCCGGCGAAGACCTCGTGCTTGAGGTAGCGGGCGGCCACCAGGTTGGCCTTGCTGACCTTGCCCAGCGAGTCGCAGTAATGGTATTCGTCGATGATCGCGTCGCCGATCAGCAGCACGCGCAGCTTCTTGGCCCGCTCCACCCCGGCGATCAGCGATTCCAGCGGATGGCGGCCGGCGAAGTCGCGCAGATAATCGGCGGTTTCTTCCGGATAGATGTTGAGAAAGTCGCGCAGGAAATCGGTCGAGCTGAAGCTCAGGCCCTGGGTCTCGTGGATGCGGGCCGACTCGAAGAACAGGTCGCGCTCCTCGGCGAAGATCCGCTCGTGCAGGTGGCGGTCGCGTTCCTTGAAGGCCTGGCCCTTGGCGAAGACGTCGGGCTTGAGCCGCCCCACGCAGGCGAAAGGCTCCGCGTCGTCGACCAGGCAGACGTAATCGACCGGGGCCAGGGCGGCCACGTTCTGCACCCGCAGTTCGCCGGGAAAGACCGGCCGGCCCGGGCCGCGGCGTACGTCCTGGTCGCGGATGACGGTGACCACCAGCACGTCGCCCTGGGTCTTGGCTTGGGCCAGGTGCTGAATGATGCCGGGATGGATCAGGTCGAAGACGCCGTGGCTCTGGACCACGGTCTTGCCCTGCCCGCGCAGTTCCTCGCGCTTCAGGACCAGTTCGTCCAGGCTGAGCACCTTGCCCCGGGCGTAAAAATGGGTGTCGCTGGTGGTCGTCATGCCGTTTTCCGTTTACAATTTGGCCTGCAGGAATTCGCGAATTTCCCGGCGCATGGCCGCGGTTTCCTGATGCCCGGTGCGGTGCACCGACAGCCGCCAGTTCTCGGGTGCGCCCGCCGCGAGATAGGCCGCCTGCAGTTCCGCGTCGACCGCCGCCAAGCCTTCAGGCGGGGTGAGCCGGTCGTACAGACCGGCCAGACTGAGATGCGGACGGGGCGCGACCAGTGAGTTTATACCCGCTGTGGTGAAATGCTTCAATAGACCGGGCACATAATAATAAACCCCGTGCTGATCCAGGCCGCGCTGACGGATCAAGGCTTGGAAATCGGTCAGGCAGCAGAGGTCAACGCAGACCCGCACCCGCTCGTCCAAGGCCGCCAGCCACCAGGCCATGGTGCTGCCCATCGAAATGCCGACCGTGGCCAGGCGTCGGGCGTCCACTTCGGGCCGTTGCAGCAGATAGTCCACGGCCCGCAGGCTGTCGTAGACCATCAGGCCCCACAGCACCCGCCCCTCCCAAAGCAGTTGCTTAAAGGTCTCGGATTCGCTTCGGCCGCTGCGTTCGCCGAAACACCAGTGGTCGATGGCCAGGACGTTGTAGCCCTGCGCGGTCAGCCATTCGGCGTAGGACGGATTTTGCAGATAGCTGTTGCCGCGGACCAGCTCCTGTTTGCCCCATTCGTAGCGCCCGCCGTGGGAATGGTTGAAAAGCACGGTTGGTCGCCGGCCGGCCGCCGTCCGGGGCCGGGCGAAATAGGCCGGCACCGGCTCCAGGCCGTTCAGATCTAGGAGCAGGGTTTCCAGTACGTACTCGGGCCGCTCCTCGATCAGGATGGTTTCGGCGGTGAGCGGCCGTTCCCGCGCCGGCAGGTCGCCCAGTAGGGCATACAGTTCCTGCCGCCGCGCAGTCTTTTCAGCAGTCATGACCGACTCCCTTCGTTGGTTGCGCCATTTCAGCTCGGGACGACTTTTGCCGTTTGGCCGCCCAAGAGCCGCCCAGGCCGCCCAGCGCCAGGTAGACGGCGGCCATGGCCGGATATTTGATGAGATCAAGGCTCAAACCGTGTGAGAATTCGGAGCAATGGGAGAAAATTATGGATTTCAGGATAAGGGCTAGCGGCAGGGCGGCCGCGCCCACTCCGGCCAAAACCTCGTGGCTACCTATCCTCAGGGCGCAATGATAACCGCCGAGGGCAGGCGCTAGGAATGATACTTCGAGGACGAAAAAATAGGTGGCGGTTACGACAAATGAAATATGCGGACAATTTAGGTTTATTATGCCGAATAGGAAAATCCCCCAGATCCAGAGGGCGATTTGTACGACCAAACCTTCGATCAATCCGGCCGCCACGCGCTTTAAGCTTGGGGAAATATTCCATTTCCTAAGCGCTGATTCAATGATTTTGGCCAGTAGTATGAAAACGCTCAGGCCAAAAATGAATACCAGCATTGAGCGATCATGTGATACGGGCAGCCATTCCCAGAACCACGTCTGATTAGCCAGCAATGCTTCCACATGTGAATGGACCACGACAACATAAATGAACAGCCAGGCCCAATAGCTGTCATGTTTCCAATCGAACCGTTTTATGTGCCACCAAGGCCGGGGAACAAGGTCGTTAGCCGGTTGGTCTGTGGTCATGTTCATAATCGGCCCTGTGGCACGCAACCTAAATATGGTCTATCGCTGACGCATGCGGGCCATATGCCCGGCATTATGCCTGTGTGAATACTCAAGGGGCGGCAGAGTCAGGGGAGTCAGAGTTTTGTTTCTGGCGCGCCGCCCAATAGCCGCCCAGGCCGCCCAGCGCTAGATATGCGGCGGCTATAACCAGACCGCCGAGTAACTGCTGACTGCTGTCGAGCGGCATTTCAGGCGTGTTGGGGAACATGGTTGTGCCGAGAATCATCGCCGGCACGATCATGGTCGCACCGATGCCGGCCAGAATTTCTCGCCCGTTCAATCGGCTGGCGCAGTGATATCCTCCGCCAATAGCCGCCAAACCAAACATCCCCATAAATGCATATATTCCCGGATGGGCAAAGCTGCCGGGCGAAAATGCCGAAACTTTGCCGAGCAAGTCCGCTAGCCCGATCAGCAGCAATCCCGCTATCAAGATGGCGAATTGAACGGCCACGCTTTCAATTAGGCTGCTTGCGACCAGCCTTAACTTTGGGGCGATTTCCCGGCGTTTGCTGAAACTTTGAAATGCCTTGGCGATCAACATGAACAACGCCAGACCCGCCAGGAAAACCGCCGGTTCGCGATCAGAGCGATCAGGCAGCCAAGTTGTGACGAGCGGTTGATCGTCCAGCAACTGGCGGACGTGTCGGTGGATGACTCCGGCGTATAAAAAAACCAGTACCCAATTGCCGTCGGTATGCCAATCGAAGCGCTTGAAACGCCACCACGAAATGGGCCTCAGGGCGGGCGCAAGCTTGTTTTTGGCGTCGTCCATGTGCGGCGACTTCTCCAGAGGGATTGCCAATCGGCTACCCACCTCCAAAATATTGGACTCGGGCGGTCAGGCAAGGGAGGAGGGATGATTTTCGGGTTAAAATTTGGCCACGGTCAACATCGTCGGGTTGGAGGATTGCATGAACGGCACGAAGTTCATTCCCTCCCGAGTTCAGATTTCTGCCAGCCAGTCGCGCAACGCGGCCGCCTCGCGCAGGAGCAGTTCCGGGTCGTCTCCTGGCACGAATTCGAGCAGGGCGTAGCGGTCGTCTTGGGCGGTTGCGGCGGTCTGGAGGTAGCGCCGCCAGTCGGGCGCGCCTTCGCTTAGCGGCCGGCGTTCGACCTTGCCTTCGGCCGGCCGCCACTGGAATACGTGCAGGTTGGCCAGACGTGGGAGGGCGAGCTGGAGCCCTTTCAGACGCGTGGTGAAATCCGAATGCACGGCCGGCTGCCAGCAGGTCAGCAGATTTTCCGCTTGGACGGCGGCCAGTAGGGCCGCGGCCGATTCGTTGGTGTCGGTGAGCGTGCCGCCGTGCCATTCGTAGGCGATGTTGATGCCGGCCTTGGCCGCCAGGGAGGCGACCCGTCGGGCGTCGGCTTCGACCCGGGCGCGGTATTCGGTGTCGGCGTCGGTCGAGCCGCGCTGTCCGGCCCAGACCCGGATCACCGGGGCGTCGAGTTCGCCGGCCGAGTCCAGGACCGCGTTGAAGCTTAGGCCCGCCGCTTCGCTTTCGGCCAAACGGTAATAGGAGCCGTAGGCCGCCACGTTCAATCCGGACGCGCGGGTCAGTTCGCGCACCTCGCGGGCCCGGCCGGTCTGGCCGTGCGGCACGTGGACGTCGCCGCCCCACTCGATGCCGCGCAGGCCGGCAGCCGCCGACCGGCCGACGATCTCCGCCGGCGTCAACTGCCGAAATGTGATGCTGACCAAACCGGGCCAGAGACTCATGATTTATCCATTGCGCGACCAATGCCGCCAGTCGCCCCAAAGCCGAATCGTGAAACCAGACAGGACTCTATTTATCTGTCTGAGGCATGATCGGCAACCGAAAACTGCCGGGCGGCGGTTGGCCGGCCAAAATTCCGGGGGAGGGACAAGTCCTCCGCCGGCGGGGAACCTCCAAAAAATCGTTTTAGATTTGGGAAAACTTTCTTGAATGAAAGTTTTCCCAAGCCCTTTCAAAGAACTTTAGCCAGGTTTCACTGCGAAATGTCGGGTGAGGTATTTACGTTCGAGTGTAGGCAACGCTGATTTTGATATTTGCGGGGCGAAACGGCGAAACTGGGCGAGAGTTTTTTGAAGGGGTCTGGGGGGACTTTTTTGCAAAAAAAGTCCCCCCAGAGATTTGTCTTTGTCACCGGAGTTGAAGCCCCGGCTTTTATGCAGTTTAGCCGGCAGGTCAGGGCAACTTTTCGAGTTGCACCTCGTCCAGCCAGAGGGTGCCCGCGGCCTCGTTCAGCCCCAGCCGCAGGCGCGGTTCGTTGCCGCCGCCGGCCGGCACGGCGAATTCGGTTTCGACCTTCTGCCAGTCGAAGGTTCCCGACAGCGCGCTTTCGGCCTGAGCCCGTTGTTCCTTGCCGGCCTGATCCTTATAGCTGAGTTCCACGCGCAGCGGCTTGGCCGTCTGGCCGCCGCCGGTCAGGTTCTCGCCTTTGGCCCAGACGCTCAGGCGATATTTTCCCGCCGTCAGTGCGCCGGGCTGCAAATATTGCTGGATGTAAGGATTGCCCGGCGTCTCCTGATTGAAGCGGACGGAGGCTTCGCCCGTGTGAGCCGTGGTCAGGTCGACCTGACTCTCGCGCGGCCAGTTCCACATTCCCGGCCGGGCCTCGGGCGTGGGCAGAGCCGCCGCCCGACCGCCGTTCAATAGGCCGGCCGCGCCGCCCGTTTCAAAGGACGGATCGTCCACGACCGGTTCGGTCGGATCGGCCGGCCAGGCGATGGCGGGGGCGGCGCCCGGTGCGACGTCGCCGGCCGTGACCGCCAGGCTGGCCCGGTACCATTGACGGGCGTGGACCTGTCGGTCTCCGGTGTCGAGCCAGGCCAGGAAGAGGGTGTCGCCGTGCGTGAAGAGATTATGCAGCGGCTCGGGCGACTGTAGTTTGAGTTCGGTCAGCGAGAGCATGGTCCGGCCCGCTGCGTCGCGCAGTAGCAGGGAGTCGGGCCCGGGCTTGCCCGGCAGGTTGGCGGTTTCGCCCGTGCGCCGGCCGGCGGCGAATTCGCCGCGACTCAATTCCGCGCCGCCTTGGTTGAAGCTGACGCTCTTCCATTCCGGACTGTGGGCGATCCAGGCCAGGAAGGCCTGGTCGGTGACGACGCCGCCTTCGCAGAACACGCTCCAGCTGGTTCGGAAGGAGGGCGAGGAGTCGAAGGCGTATTCCGTCACCGCCCACATGGCCGGTCGCAGCAGATCGAACCGGTAGCTGCCGCGGATCTGGGCGCAGAAGCGCAGGTGCAGGCCGTCCTGCTCCCGCCAGATCCGGACGCCGGTTTCACCGTCGTTGGCGTTCGAGGCCCGGAGGCTTTTATTGATGAAGCCCTTGTCGGTGTAGATCTCCTGCCGGCCCAGCACCAGGCGCGGTTCGCCCGCCAGGCTCCAGATTTCGCCGAGGTTGCCGCCGCCGCGCTGTAAGCGGACGCGGTAATGCGCGTTCTCCACCACCCAGCCGCGGCTCTCGTTGCTTATTTTTACGCCGCTGGTTTCCAGTGCCGCGGCCGACAGTTCCGCCGGCGTGCCGGCCGGCCGCAGGATCAGCGCGAAGCGTTCGCCGGTAGCGGGCTTCTCTGTCAGCGGCCCGGGCTGGCGCCAGAGGAAGACCGCCCGCCAGCCTGGCTGATCGCCCAGCTTGTCCAAAAGTTGGATGTTGGCCGGGCCGCCGGCCAGGGGATCGGCCACCGCCAGTTCGACGCCCGCGCCCGCTTCGTCGTAGACGCGAATCGCCGGCGACTGCAAAGCCAGCGGCTGGGTTTCGGCCTGCCAGATGACCGGCGTGCCCTGGCGGCGATAATAGATGCCGCCGAAGGAGATCTGGCCGTGTTCATGGCGCGGGGCGAACCAGTCTTCCAGCCGCCCTTCGGCCGTGTCGATCTGGTAGCGGGCGGCTTTTGGCGCGGCCAGCACCAGTCCGGCCCGGGCGTCGGGTATTTCGCCGTTCAGCGCCGCTTCAAGTCTGGTTTCCACCGGAGTGCAGCGGTATAGCAGTTCGGCCGCGCCCTTGGCGCCCAGAGGCAGTTTGGCGCGGATCAACATCTCCGCCCCCGCGCGCTCGGCGGTTACGGTTGCGGCGGTCTCGCCGGCCGGCCGGGCATCCAGCAACAGATCGCCGGCGCTCAGCAGCTCCTGTCCGGCCGCATTGGCGAAGGACTGCGGCAGGCCGGTACGCCGGTCGACAACCAGCCGGTAAGCGCCGCCGGAGACGGTCACGGCGGTGTCGGTTTCGTTCAAGACCAGCGCTCCGGCCCCCGGGGCCGCCGGGGCGGCTTGGGGCGCTTCCGGCGCCGTCACGGGACAGGCTTCGCCCGCCGGGCGGAAGGCCAGCACGGCCGTGGCCCAGGGCGCAAGTTCCAGTTTGACTTCGGCCAGTTCGGCCGGCCGGCCTTCGGCCAGCTTTTCGCCGTTCCAGGCGTTCCAAAGCGCGAACTGCCGGTCGCCCAGCGCGCTTAGTTGCGCCGTCGGCAGCTTGACCGTGGCCGGCCCGGCGGCGGGGCTGAGGTTGACCAAGCCGATCGAAGCCAGGTTTTCGTGGGTGCGCAGCACGGCGAAGACGGTGCCCGGTTCCACAGTCACGGCCTGATAGAAGGCCTCGCCCCGGCGCATTTCGGGCAGAGCCCGGCGCACCTCGTTCAGCCGGCGCAGATAGTAGCCGTCGCCCACGTCGGCGTCCTGATAGATCATGGGCATGCCGTGGATCCAGAAGGAGACGGCCGTCAGCGCCCGGGTGGCGTCGACCCCGACCCAACCGCGCGAACGGAGCGAGTCGTGGCTTTCGACATAGCGCAGGCGCAGCGTCCCGCGCGGCTCGGCCAGCTTCTGCTCCTCCAGCCAGCGGGAGAGCCCGGCCACATATTCGGCCGGCGGCAATTCGCAGAACTTGGGCACCGCGCTGTGGGCGAAGAGGAAGTCGTAAATGACGTCCGTCTCCTGCATGTAGGGCGGGAACTGGACCTCGGCCAGGATCGCGCCCTCACGGGGCTTCTGCTTCTTCACCTCTTCGCGGATGCCGTGGATCATCTGCATGCCGCCCTGGCGCACGGCCAGGCTGCCGCGCTCGTAGGGCAGGGGCGGCATGACGCCGCCCGCGGCCTGCAGCGACTCGCGCCACCAGTCGGCGGGCACGTTCTTGGGCACGCGGTCGAGGGTGGGGAAGCCGCGCCGGCGCCAGTTGACGATCTTGCTGCCGCCGCAGGCGTCGATGCGGTAACCGTCCACGTCGAAATCGCGAACGTAATGGGCCGCCACGCCCCGGATATAGGCCTGCCACTCGGGCGCGGCGAAGTCCCAGCACCAGTAGTTGAGCGCGTCGCCGCTCTCGTCGAAGGCCAGCCAGAGCGGGTTGTTGCCCCGGATCTGGCCGAAGGCGGGCGAGCCGCCGTGCGGCACGTTGTCCTGCCAGACCTTGAGGTCGGCCGCGTGCGCGGCCCGGACCAGTTCCTTGTATTCCTCGGGCGAGCCCAGGCCGTCGGCCAGCTTGTAATAATCGCGCGGCCAGTAGCTGCTGCGATCTTCGACCGGCAGAATCCAGACCGCGCCGAAGCCGAGTTTGGCGATCCGCGGCAGCAGCTCCTCGCGCGCGGCCGTGAAGCCGCCCAGATCCCGCCAGCCGCTGCCCGTGGTTCCGCCGGGGTGGAAAGAGTAGAGCGCCGCGTCGAAGACCCAGTCCGGCCGGTCGGCGGGCACCTTGAGCCCCAGATCGTCGTACCATTTCCAGACCGCCTCGCGCAGGGTCTGGTCAAGGTCGGCGCGGTGGACCTCCAGATAGGTCGTGTCGAGGGTCTGGGTCACGCCGGGTTCGGCCCAGCCTTGGGCGGTGAAGGCGGGGGCCACGTTGAGCCGGTCGCCCTGGGTCTTGAGGCCCAGGCTGGTCCGGTCGCGCCGGCCGTCGCTGATGAAGAGCAGGGTCCGGCCGGGGATCGACTCCACCAAAAGCGGCCAGACGCCCCACCAGCCGGCCAGGTGCCTGCCCTCCTCCAGGGCGGCGCATTCGCCGCGGGCCTCGTTGGCAAAAACGCCCGCCGGAATCAGGTATTTGCCGGTCTTGGGCAGGTAGGTTTTCAAGCTCAGTCCGAAAAATTTGGCGGGCTCGGCCTTTTCGCCCGCGGCCGGGCGATAGGTGAAGCTGACGCGGCGGCTGAGCCGGTCGGGATTGCCCAGCGCGCCGAATTGGACGATCTCTTGCAGCTCCCAGTCGCCGGATTGCAGCGTCAGGGTCAGGGCGGCTGCGGCCTCGTCCCAGACGTGTTTGACCAGGCGGTAGGGGCCCGACGCCGCCAGCCACTTCTCCTGATCGAGCTTGAGGTCCAGGGTCGCGGCATCGGGGTCGTTGAGGGCCGTGAGCGCCTCGCCGTTCCAGGTCAGGTTCAGCCACGAGCCGCTGGCCGGATTGATCTGCAACTCCCAGGGGCCATGCTTGGCCGTGACCGGTTCGGCCGCGGGCAACAGCGCTGCCAGACTCAGGCTTCCGAGCAGGGCCATGGTTCCTCTCCAACGCTTGGTGATCATTTTTTCTCTCCAGGGCAAGAATGACGGAGCGTGAGGCGGCTCTTCCCGCCGGGTCTACATATCGCTGTAAAGGCCGTCTCGACGCCTGCTTCAGCGTCACGACGGCGCGAACGTGTAAAATCCTCAAATGTCGAGTTTTCAGCGCGGCCTCATTGGCCGCTTCTTGACCGAGACGATGATCCCGCCTTTTTCAACGGCCGACTACAGATCGGTGTTCTGGATCAGGTTGCCGGCGCGCCAGGCGACGTGGCCGTCAGCATAGAGGATATTGCAGCCGCCGCCGTGGCGGAAGAGATCGAACTTGGGCTCGTTGTAAGAGGTATAGCTGCCGTAACCAAGAAAGAAGTCGCCGGAATCGGAGACCAGGATCCTTGAGGCGGGCTGGACCAGCTTTTCGCGGCGCGGGCAGGCCCGCCACTGATCGAAGTAGGTGCCGCTGCGGGTTTCAAGCCAGGGGTTCATGCCCAGTCCCAGGTAGCCGGTCGAGGTGCCGTGCAGCTTAAAGGTGGGGCAGTTAAAGATCGAACTTTTGATGTCGGTTGCGACAGGATAGGCGCCGATCGGCCATTCCTTGCCGGCAAACGGTGAGAGGCGGTGATACCAGTTATTGCTATAATAGGGTTCGATACAGACGGCGGGGAAGCAGTCGGTGTACGAATCGGCGTACAGATGGAAGACGATGCCGTTCTGCTTGTAGTTGTTGGCGCAGGCGATCTGCCGGGCCGAGGCCAGCGATTTCTCCAGCGCCGGCAGGAGCATCGCGGCCAGCACGCTGATGATGGCCACCACGACCAGCAGCTCCACCAGGGTGAACCCGGCCTGGCGCCGGCGACGCAGAACGGGCGTCCGATCTTGCTCGGGGTTCATGAGGCGGCTCCTTTTTTCCAAGGCCCCGGCCGAGGCCGGCGTGCGGATCGAGTCGGAACGCTCCCGATGGTCGACCGGCACAAAAAAATCTTCAGTCGGCACGGGCAGGGCGGCGGCCCCGGCCGGAACCGAGACGGGCGGCGACAGGTCGGCTTCCGGGGCGAGGAAGAGCGGCGCGGCGGCGAGTTCGGCCGGCGCCGGGCACTCCAGGCCGGCGGCCTGGAGCTGGGCCGGGAAAACCAAACCCAAGGCGGCCGCGCGGGTCAACAGGGGGGCGAAAATTCCGCCGGCTTCGTATTCGGCCCGGACGTCCAAGAGTGTGCGCAGGGGCGTGGTCAAGGCCAGGCCCTCGCGCGCGGCGGTTTCGTCCGGCGCCAAGGCGGCGCGGTAAAGGCGCAGGGCCGGCCCGGCCGCCGCGGAGAAGTCCGGCGGCACGGTCAGGTGGATGGATTCGGGTTGACTCTCGAGCAGGCCATGGAGAAAAAGCGCGGTCTGGTGGCTGGCCGTGCCGCGGATCTGCCGGCCGTCAGGCGAGAAGGTCCAGAGCAGCCAGCGCCAGGTCTCGGCCGCATATGTGGTCGGGAAATCCGGCAGGCGAAACAGGCCCCGGTCGATATGCAGCCAGTTGCCTTCTTTAACATGATAGGTGTGATTCTCGGCTCGATAACCGAGCTCCTTGGCTTGGCGGGCGGTAAAATAACCTTGTTGCACTTCGGCCAGTTGCCGAAGTTGTGAGCGACGAGTGCGGGTTGGACGAGTTAGAGGCATAAGGTTTAGCTATATAGCAAAGGCCAGAAAGCAAAGAACCATTTCCGCACTGTTCAGTCTAGTCTCTGATTTCAGGAGCTGCCAATAGTAATTTAAGTATCAGGATAAAATCAGACAGCAGTGCTTAAAACAATATATAAGGTATTATGCTTTTGAATTGTAAGCCCTTTATTTAAAAGAGAAGCGCATTTTTGTGATCTAGGGTTATGGAGATAAATCCTGTGTTTTACAAATAAATAGGTTTGACTCTGGTTTTGGGGGAAAAATGGAACTAGGAGCATATTCAGTGCAGGCCAAGGTGTCTGGGCATTTGCGGCACGATCCCAATTGGCATTGGCTGCATAAGGGCGGTGCAACCGACTCCTTTCTGTTGTGGCTCATAACTGACGGGCGAGGGCAGTTGCGGGCCGGGGCGGATGAGTATGAGCTTCGGGCTGGCGACTGCCTGATTACTCGGATGTGGGAGCCGCACGATGGCCGGCAAGACCCCCACCAGCTCCTGGGCATTCCGTGGATTGTGTTCGATTTTTTGGATTCGGCTGGCCGAGCGGTTCGGCCCGATCCTTGGCCGCGGCGCCACCGGCGGGTCGAGGATGCGGCCTTGCTGGAAAAACTCATGGCCCGGGCCATTCAGGCCAAGATGTGCGACGGAGAGTGCAGTCCGCAAGCCGATGCCTGGCTGGCGGCGGCCTTGTGGGAGGCGACCGCTCAGGATCTGGCGCCGCCCTATACGGGCTGGGAGCTGGAGCAATATCAGCGGATCGAAGCCCTCTGCACCCAGATTCGCCAATTTCCCGGCTATCGGTACGCGATCGTCGATCTGGCGCGGCAGTTTCACTGCTCGGCCGATCATTTCATCCGATTGTTTCGCAAATTCAAAGGCGACACGCCCCGCGAGTTCATCATCCTGGCCCGGATCGAGGAGGCTAAGCGGTTGCTGGCCGGCACGAGCCAGTCGCTGGCCCAGATTGCGGAGTCGCTGGGTTATCGGGACATTTACCACTTCGGCAAGCAATTCCGCCAGCGAACCGGAATCAGCCCGGGGCGGTTTCGCGCCCCTTGAGGTTTTCGGTATGGCAATTGCAATTAGGCTGGGCAGGCCGGCCAAAGGAGGCAATTTTTGGCCCGAATCATACCGGGGGGTGACGAAATGGGGGCTGAAACTACAACTAAGTAGATAGTATGGTGTTATGACGGCAGCGTGAATATCGTCTTGGGGGATGCAAAAAGTTAATAGGTTATTTTTTTGGTGAATAGGCCGAGCATGAGCGTTCAGAGCGCCGAGACGACCGCCCAGCTTGACGCGGTTCGGGCGATTATCCGTGAGCGGCGCATCACGACTTTTTTCCAGCCCATCATCTCCATCCGGCAGCGTTCGACCGTTTTGACCGAAGCTTTGTCGCGGCCGGTTGCCGCCAGTAGCGAGCCAGCGCTTTCGGTGGCCGCGCTCTTTTCCGGAGCTGCCCGGGCCGGCCTGACCCTGGAGCTCGACCGGCTCTGTCGCGAAAAAGCCTTGCAGGCCTTTGCCGCCCGGCAGCCTCCGACGCCCGACCTCCTGCTCTCCCTGAATTTCGAGAGCTCGACCATCGAAACCGGCGTGGTCGGTTCGGATTATCTCTATCGGCAGGTGCTGGAGGCCGGGCTCAAGCCCGCCCAGGTGGTGATTGAGATCGTCGAGTCGCGCATCGCCGATGCGGCGGCGCTGCTGCGCTTTCTGGACCGCTATCGCTCCCTGGGGTTTCTGATCGCGCTGGACGATTTTGGCGCGGGCCATTCGAATCTGGAGCGCATTCCCCTTATCAAGCCCGACATCATCAAAGTCGACCGGGGGCTGATTACTGCCGTCGATCAGGAGTATCACAAGGCCGAGGTGCTCAAGGCCCTTTACGGCCTGGCGCACCAGATCGGCGCGCTGGCCATCGCCGAGGGGGTCGAGCGGGAGGCGGAGCTGGCGGTGGCCCTGGCCTGCGGTTTCGATCTGTTCCAGGGTTTTTATTTCGCCCGCCCCGAACCGGCCGCGGGCGGCGGGAGTTTGGAGGCGCACCCGGCCCGTCTGGCGCGCGGCGCGGAGTTGCTGCGCGAGATCGTGGCCCGCAAGGCGGAGTTGCAGCGCGAGATCCGGCGGCATTATGCGGGGGTGATCGCCGACCTGGCCCAAGAGTTGGAGGGTCTGCCCGAGGAGGATTTTTCGGCGCGCCTCGGTGGGCTGGCCGCGCGGTCGCCGGATCTGCAATGCCTGTACGTGCTCGATTGGCAGGGGCGGCAGCTGTCCGACACGGTCTTCAATTCGCAATCGGCGACGACCGCGCGCTCGGGCATTTTCCAGCCGGCGCGCCCCGGCGCGGATCAATCGCTCAAGGAATATTTCATGCAGTTGGGCGACGGGCGCGAGCAGCATCTGACCGAGCCCTACCTCTCGCGCGCCACCGGCCGGCTCTGCGTCACGGCCAGCCGCTGGTTTCTGGCCTGCAACGGCGAACGGCAGGTGCTCTGCTGCGACTTCATCTTGCCGGAAAACGAGGCGAGCGTTCCGGTCGATTGACCGCCGGTCGATCCCCGGCAGGAAACGCCGAACGGGACGCGGCGTTCCGCGTCCCGTTCGAGCGAAGCTTTTGGCCCGGCATGGCGGCTATTGAAGCAGCGAGCAGCTGTCCATGAAGTAGACCACGTCGGGCTGGCCGTCCACGGTCATGGTGCCGCGCTTCAACTCGCCCTGGATCGAGAGCTTCTTGCCGACCAGGTTCTCCACCCCTTCCAGATGGCTCTTGTCCAACACGTGGACGGCGGGCGGGAAGGCGGTCACGTCCTGCAGATAGAACCCGCCCATCGAATTGGCCTTGACCGTGCCGGTATAGGTGATCTCTTTGCCGACCTCGTAGGTCACCGTCGGCTGCGGTTCGGCCGGCGGCTTGTCGTCCTTTTTGGCCGGCGGGGTGGCTGTGCAGCCGACCACCATGAGGGTCAACGTGCCGAGGACCGCGATCAATCTCATCTTCTTCTCCTTGGTTACCAAGTCCGCCGGGAGGCGGGGCCGATTCCGGCGGCCGTTTACGTCCGGTCAGCGGCCGCCCCGTAATTTCCAGGCCGCCGCTATACTTTGACAGCTTATTATATTCGGGGGCCGAGAGTCAAGCCCGTCGGCACCGCCAAACGATTTTGTCGGCGAATCCAGTAGTCCGCCCTCCCTAATTACCCGCCGGGCGGAGTTTCTTTCATTTTTTTAACCCTTCTTCCCCCGGGGCAGCGTTTACCTAGGTGGCGCTCTCGACGGAAAGGCGCCAAATGCTTATGATAAACCTGCTTCGGGCCGGGATCGAACAAAAAGGGAGGATGGCAATGCGCAAGCATGCGGGCTGGATTTGGGCGGTGGTCGGCTGGCTGATGTGGGGTGGGGCGACGCTCCGGGCCGGCGAGTTCGATTTTCTGGAGAAATTCTCGCTTTTCGGCGAGCGGCCGGCGGCTTTGCAGACCCTCGCGCCCGGCACGGACGAATATTATCTCTATCATTGTCTGGCCGCCCAGCACGAGGGTGATCTGGCCCGGGCCGGCCAACTGCTGGATAAATGGCTGAAGGAGCGGGGCAACGTGACGCTGGCCGAGCAGATGCGGCTGCGCCAGGCCTTGTTGCAGTATCCCCAGCAACCCCAGAAGACGCTGGAACTCATCGTCCGGCAGCTCAACCTGCAATTCGATCATCATTCCGCCGCCGAGGAACGGGCCGTCCAGCTGCCCAGCGCCCTGGACCCGAAACTGGTCGACCGGGCGGCGTTTCTGCGCCGGGCGCTGGCGCACGACCCCAACCTGAACGGATGCGATGATTCGGCCCTGGTCTTTTTGGCCGGGATGAATCTGAATCCCACCCAGCGGCGCGAACTGCTCCGCCGGCTGGATCGGCCCGACCTGCCCGAGGTGGTCGCCTTGGTAGTGGCCGATCTACGCGACAAGAACAGCGGGGGGTTTGGATCGTTGCCCATCCACGGCCTGCTGACCCGCGAACAGCTCGACGCTTGCCTGGCGCAACTGCCCTTTCTGCTAGGCAACGAACAATTCGTCGGCACCTATCTGGCCCGGTTGCGGCCCAGCGATGACGTCGATCCCCGGCGCGACCCGGCCGAGCGGGAGCGCTGGCTGGATCGGCAGCTGGAATTCGCCGACCGGTTGCCGCTTATTTTCAATTCGCTCAAGGCCAACCTGCTCTATCACCGCCTGGTCCACGACCGTTCCCTAGGCAAATACGACCACGAGCGTTTCCACGTCTACCTGCGCCTGCCGCGTCGCGCGGTCTACGCCAACGACCGCTACGTCGAACAAGTGTTTCTGAGAAAAACCGGCGGGACCGGGCTGGTCAATCTCAATGCCGATTTTGCCGAGTTCATCGGCCTGCCGTCGATCGGCGGCAATGACGAGCCGCTGGTTCGCGCCTACCTGGAGCATTTTCTGGCCGACGCGGCCGATCCGCACGAATTCGCCCAGTTGATCGAGGAGGACTACCTCCGCCAGGTCTTCGCCGAGATCAAGCTGCTCACCGGGCAGGGCAACCCCGAGCAGTGGGCCGCCCAGGTGGGGCCGGATGCGTACCGCCGCTTGCGCGACCGGGTGGAATTGCGTTTCGTGGCCGAGAATCCCGAAAAATTTGCGATCGACGATCCGGTGCACCTGGCCCTGGAGGTGAAGAATGTCCCGCGTTTGCTGGCCCGGGTGTACGAACTTAACGCTTTCAACTATTACCGGGAAAAATCGGTTGAGATCCAGAGCGACATCGACCTCGACGGCCTGGTGCCCGGTTCGGAGGTGCGGCAGGATTATGCCGAGCCGCCGGTCCGGCGGGTGCGGCGGGAGTTCGATTTCCCCGAGCTTAAAGGGCGCGCCGGCGTGTTCGTGGTCGAGTTCGTGGGTGGCGGGCTGATGAGCCGGGCAGTGGTGCGTAAGGGCGGTCTGCGCCTCTGCCAGCGGCGGGGCGCGGCCGGCCACGTTTTCACCGCCTATGACGATTCCGGCCAGCCCCGGCCGGACGCGGCCCTCTGGCTGGGCGCGCGCGAGTTCAAGGCCGACGCCGACGGCGAGATGACCGTGCCCTATTCGACCGCCCCGGGACAGGTCAAGGCCGTGGTCAAGGCCGGCGATCTCTGCGCGCTTTTGGAGTTCGAGCATCTGGCCGAAACGTACCGGCTGGAGGCCGGCTTCTTTGTCGAGCGCGAGAGCCTGCTCAAGGGGCGGCGGGCGCAGCTTCTGGTCCGCCCGCGTCTGAGCGTGGCCGGGCTGGACGCGCCGCTCAAGCTGCTGGAGCACGTCCGGCTGGTGCTGACCGCGGTCGACCGCGAGGGCGTGGTCAGCCGCTCCTTCCGCGACGATCCCGAGCTGGACGCCAAGGGCGAATTGATCCACGAGTTCGCCGTGCCCGAGAATCTGGCCCAACTTAATGTCCGGCTGGAGGGGAAGGTAAAAAACCTCAGCCAGGGCAACCCCGAATCCCTGGCGGTCGAGCGCAGCTTCGCGGTCAATGGGATCGACGCCACCGAGCGGACCGCGGCCCTGCTCTTCGCCCGCGAGGGCGGCGAATATCGTCTCTGGCTTTTGGGTAAAAACGGCGAGCCGCGGGCGGGAAAAAAGATCCATCTCACCTTCGACAACCGCTACTTTACGGACAATATCAACCTGGTCCTCCAGACCGATGCCGCCGGCCTGATCCGGCTGGGCACACTGCCGGAGATAAAGACGGTCGCGGCGCAGGGCGATGGGACCACGGCCGCTCTGGCCCTGCCGGACGACCGGGCGATTTGGCCGGCGGCGATCCACGTCCGCGCCGGCGAGGAGATCGTTCTGCCCGACCCAAGCGCGGGCGCGGACCGCGCCGGGATCAGCCGCGCCGAGGCGTCGCTGCTGGAATTGCGCGACGCGGCGATTGTGCGCGACTGTTTCGCCGCGCTGGAGCGGCGGGAGGGCGGGTTGGCGGTGAAAGGACTGGAGCCGGGCAGCTACCGGCTGACTCTGCCGGAGGCCGGGGCGCGGATCATGATCCGCGTGACCGCCGGGGTCGAGAGCGCCGGCCGGCTGCTGGGCGCGCGGGCGATTTTGGAAAAGACGCCCAAGCCGGCCCTGCGGGTGGCCGAGTTGGCGGCCGATCAGAAAGAGCTGACCATCCGACTGGCCAACGCTTCGCCGGCGGCGCGGGTGCATGTGCTGGCCACGCGCTTTATACCGGAATTCGACGCTTTTGCCCAGATGAACGAGCCGGGCCGCAACGGGCTGTGGAGCGCCGAGCCCGGGTGGGAGGATTCGGTCTACGTCTCAGAGCGGGCGGTGGGCGACGAGTGCCGCTACATCCTCGACCGGCAGCGGGCCCAGAAGTATCCGGGCGTGATGCTGGAACGGCCCAGCCTGCTTTTGAATCCCTGGAGCGTCAGCCGCACCCAGACCGACCGGGCTTTGGCCAAGGCCGACCAGGCCTGGGCGGCCAAGCGGCGGGGCGTGGGCAGCCGGGTGGGTGAAACCATGGGGGGAGGCAACATTGCCCAGGCCTGTGTTGCCGCCGACAATCCCCTGGAGAATCTGGATTTCCTGGCCGAGTCGGCGGTGGTGCTGACCAATCTGCGGCCCGACGCCGAGGGGCGGATCAAGCTCGATCTGCGCCAGTTCGCCGGACATCAGCAGATCCGGGTGGTCGCCCTCGACCTGGACGGGCTGGTTCAACGCGACTTCAGCCTGCCGGGCGAAGCGGTCCGCACCCGCGACGTGCGCCAGCCTGCCAGACTTGATCTGGCCAAGCATTATCTGCAACAACGGCGGATCGAGCTGTTGGCGGCGGGCGGCGAGGTGAAGTTTGCCGACGCGGCCACGGCCGATTACCGGGTCTACGATCAATTGGCCAAGGTCTGGCGGCTCTACTCCGCCCTGTGCTCGGACAGTGAACTGAGCGAATTCGCCTTCCTGGCGGGCTGGCCGAAGCTGAGCGCACAGGAGAAGCGCGAAAAATATTCCCTGTACTGCTGCCACGAACTCAATTTCTTCCTGCACGAGAAGGATCCGGAATTCTTCGCCGCCGTAGTCAAGCCGTACCTGGCGAATAAGAAGGAGAAGCAGTTCTTCGACCACTGGCTGCTGGACGAGGACCTAACGCCGTATCTGGAAACCGCCGCCTTCCAGCGGTTGAACGCGGCCGAGCAGGCCCTGTTGGCCCGGCGGCGGCCGGAGGCCCGGGAGAGGATCGTCGGTTCGCTGCGCGACCGGGTGGATCTGCTGCCGCCTGATCCCGAGCGCGACCGGCATCTGTTCGAAACCGCCCTGCAATGCGGAGAGATGGACAACGTTGCCAGTAAGCCGAGCGAAGAGGAGAAGAACGAGATAGTCGTATCCACGGAATCGGTAGGCGCTTCGGGTGGAAGATATGGCTCGTCTCGCAGAACAGCGGTTCGGCGTGGTGGTGGGGCTGCGGGACAGGCTAATTTCGGAGTGGCGGCGGAAGTTATGGAAGATGCGAAGGAAAACAAGACCAAAGGTATGCCGCGCCAGGAAGCTTTGGCCGCGGCGGCCGTGCCGGCCGCTCCGCCGGCGGCTGCCCCCGCCAAGGCCATGCGGATGCTGGATGAGCTGGCCGACAAGGACCTGGCCGCGCGCGAAAAGCAACGCGAATTCTATCGCGCGCCGGAGAAGACCGAGGAGTACGTCGAGAACCAGTATTACCAGCGGCCGCGCGGCGAGCAGGGAGCCGGACTCATTACCGCCGCGCGCTTCTGGCTGGACTATGCCGCTCACGGCGAAGGGGCCTTCCTCTCTCCGGCGCTGGCCGAGGCCTGCCGCAACCGGCACGAGGCGCTCCTGGCTTTGGGGGCGCTGGGACTGCCCTTTGCCGCGCCCGAGCCGGTCGTGGCCGTGGCCGAGGGCGGATTGACCTGCCGCGTGGCGGGGCCGGCCGAGGTGTACCGGCGCGAGATCCGGGAAACCCCCGCGCCGGCCGAACGCTCGCCGGTGCTGGTGGCCCAGAACTGCTTCCGGGCCGACGACCGCTATCGCTACGAGGACAACCGGCAGGTGGACAAGTTCGTGGCCGGCGAGTTTTTGACCCAGGTCGTCTACGGCTGCCGGGTGGCGGTGACCAACCCGACCTCCGCGCCTCAGTCGCTGGAACTGCTCTTGCAGATTCCGGCTGGCGCCCTGCCGGTGCAGAACGGTTTCTTCACCAGCGGCCGGCAGCTGGAACTCTCCGCCTACGCCACTCAGACCGTCGAGTATTACTTCTATTTCCCCGCGCCCGGCGAGGCGGCCTTCTACCCCGTGCAGGTCGGCCGGAGCAACGGCCTGGCGGCGTGGGCCGATCCGCGGCGGCTGACCGTGAATGACCAGCCGACCACGGAGGATAAGACCTCCTGGAATTACCTCTCGCAGCGGGCCTCCCTGCCCGAGTTGCTGGCCGCGCTGGCCAAGGAGAACCTGGGGCGGGTGGAGCTGAATCAACTGGCCTGGCGGCTGCGCGAACCGGAGGCCTACCGGGCCATCCTGGGCGCGCTCGAAGCGCGCGGCATGTATGACGACACGCTCTGGAGCTATGCCCTCAAGCACAACGACGTGCCGCGCATCCGCCAGTTTCTGGCGGTCCGCGCCAACACCGCGGAGCTGGTCGGCCCGTGGCTGGATTCGGCCCTGCTGACGATCGATCCGGTGGACCTGGGCTTCGAGCAACACCGCGAGTATCTGCCCCTGGTCAACGCCCGCGCCCATCGCTTCGCCGATCATGAGCCGATCCGCAACGATCGCTTCCGCCAGCGCTGGGGCGATTTCCTGCGCCTGCTGGCCTACAAACCGCAACTGGACAACGGCGACCGGCTGGGCGCGACCTATTACCTGCTGCTGCAAGACCGGCTGGCCGAAGCCCTGGCCATCTTCGCCCGGCTGGATGCGGCCAAGCCGGTGGAGCAGGTGCAGTACGACTACCTGCGCGCCTATCTGGCTTTCGCCCAGGGGCAGCCGGCCGAGGCGGCCAAGATCACCGCGGCTTACGCGGCCTACCCCGTGCCGCGCTGGCAGAAGCGGTTTGCCGAGGTGAACGCCCAGGCGGCGGAGATCGCCGGCGGGCAGGCCCAGCGCGAGAAACCCGATTTGGCCGCCGGCGAGGCGGCGCTGGAGCTGGTCGAAGCCCAGGGCGGGCTGGTCGTGGACTATCAGAATCTGGCGACCCTGACGGTCAACCTCTATCCGCTGGATCTGGAACTGCTCTTCTCCCGCCAGCCGTTCCTGCGCGACGCGGCGGCGGGCTTCTCGTATGTGAAGCCCGCCCAGACGTTGAACGTGATGCTCGAGCAGCGCAGCGGCCGGCTGCCGCTGGCCCTGCCCGAGAAGTGGAAGCAGACCAATCTGATTGTCGAGGCCTCCGCCGGCGGCGTCAGCCGCAGCCGGGTCTACACCGCCCACCATCTGGCGCCGCGGTTGATCGAGGCCTACGGCCAGGTGCAGGTCAATCAGAGCGATACGGGCCCGCCGGCGGCGGGCGCTTACGTCAAGGTCTACGCCCGGCTCCAGGACGGCAGCGTGGAGTTTTACAAGGATGGCTACGCCGACCTGCGGGGGCGGTTCGATTACGTCTCGCTCAGCACCGATCAGCTGGCGCGGGTCGAACGCTTCGCCTTGTTGATTCAGACCGAAACCCACGGCGCAGTCGTATTGGAGGCCATGCCGCCCAAGCAATGACTCGGCCGGCCGACGGTGGGACCGCAGCGGGGCGACGGCAGCGTCGCCCCGCTGTTTTTGGCCGGGAAGGGAATGATTGATTTTCGGCGGCAACCGAAGCTTGACAGGCCGGAGAAAAGGGTTAGTCTCCCGGATGGCGGGCAGCACAAAACCAGGCAAATTTGAAAGGAGTGCATCATGGTCGCGCAACGGCTGCGAAGCTCGATTGGCGGGATTTTGCTGGGAGCAATGATGCTCGCGGCGGCAGGCTCCGGGGCCTGGGGCGCGCCGCTGGCCAACCAGAAGGTGGTGGTGACCCAGCCGGACGGAACCCGGCTCGAACTGCGGGGCTGGGGCGACGAATTCTACCGGGTCATCGAAACGGTCGACGGCTACACCGTAATCGACGTTGCGGGCTGGTGGCAGTATGCGCGGCTGAACGAGGCGGGAACCGAATTTGTCGCCACCGGCGCGATTGTGGGCGCGGCCGACCCGGCCGGGCTGGGGCTGGCCAAACATCTGCGCCTGACGGCGGCCAGTCAAAAGTCCAAGGCCCTTTCGGCCCGGACCGTCCTCGCCGAGCGCAAGCAGCGGCGGGTCAGCCAGTTGCGCAGCGTTTTGGGCGACCGGTCGGTGAGCGCCGAGCTATCCACCGGTGGCCAGGTCACCACCGGCACGCGCAAGTCTGTGACCATCCTGGTCAACTTTCCGGAAGAGAGCTCCAACCTCACCAGCGGGCAGGTCGAGAATTTTAGCAATCAGGTCGGCTACACCGAATTCGGCAACGTCGGCTCGGCGCACGATTATTTTTACGCCATGTCCAACGGCCGGCTGAACTATTCCTGCGACGTGCGCCCCTTCATCACCGTGACCCACGCCAAGTCCTATTATGACGACAAGAGCAATGCCACCGGCGCTCAGGATCTGGTCACCGAAGCGCTCAACGCAGTCAAAGCCGCCGGCTTTGACTTCAGCCAGCTCGACGGCAACAGTGACGGCATCATCGACGGCATCAACCTTTTCTATGCCGGCGAGGCGGGCAGCGACAACCTCTGGCCGCATCAGTCGACCATTGAATTTTCGTCCAACGGAGTTTCGGCCAAGAACTATCAGATGACCAATCTCGGTTCTCAGCTGACGCTCTATACTTTCTGTCACGAAAACGGGCACATGCTCTGCGAGTTCAACGACCTGTACGACTACGGTTATGACTCCTCCGGCGTGGGGCAGTTCTGTCTGATGTGCACCTCGATCAATGAAACCCGGCCGCAGTTCGTCTGTGCCTACCTGCGCTATCGGGCCGGATGGCTTGATGCGCGCGAGATTTCCAGCGGCAGCTATACCGTGACCTCTGGCGGCGCGGATGCCCTGCTCTACCGCAATTCCGGCAACAGTAACGAATATTTCATCATCGAGAACCGCTACAAAAGCGGCTATGATCTGGACATTCCCGTCTCCGGCCTGGCCGTCTGGCACGTTGACCAATTGGGCAGCAACGACAATCAGCAACGGACCCTGGCCAGCCATTACGAGTGTACCCTGGTCCAGGCCGACGGCCGGTGGGATCTGGAGAGCCAGGCGAGCAATCCGGGCGACGCCACCGACCTGTACTCGGCCAGCGTTAACGCTTCGCTCAGCGATTCGACCACCCCGAACTCCACGTGGTGGGACAGCTCGGCTTCGGGCCTGAAATTATCGTCCATTTCCGCGCCCGGCACGAGCATGACCCTGGTCGCGGGCGACGGCTCCGGTTCCAATCACGCGCCGGTGGCCGCCGATCAGAGCGTCTCGACCGCGGCCGATACGGCCGTGGCCATTACCCTGACCGGCACCGACGCCGACGGGGATACGCTCTTCTACACCGTCAACGCCTACCCGGCCCACGGTACGCTGTCCGGCTCGGCGCCGATCCTGACCTATACGCCCAGCTCCGGCTTCACCGGAACCGATACCCTCACCTTCAGCATTGTCGACATTAAGGGTAGTTCCAGCAACACCGCCACAGTGACTATCACCGTCGGCAGTAGTTCCGATCCGGTGGCTCAGTTCGTCACTCGCTTCTATCAACTTTGCTTGCTGCGCGAACCGGATTCGACCGGTTTGAATGCGTGGGTGGCGAATTTGAAGAGCGGCGCTTCGACCGGCGCCGACGTGGGGACGGGCTTCATCTTCAGCGCTGAATTCCAGGCCCGCAACCTGAGCAATTCCGATTGGCTGGACGTGCTGTACCAAGCCTTCTTCAACCGCGCGGCCGACGCGGGCGGCAAGAGTTCGTGGCTGACGCAAATGGACGGCGGCACTAGCAAGCAGACCGTGCTCGACGGCTTCACCCACGGGCAGGAATTCATCAATCTCTGCAGCACCTACGGGATCACGCCCTATTCTGGTTACGTCGATCCGGTCTCCCAGTTCGTCACCCGCTTCTACCAGCTCTGCCTGTTGCGCGATCCGGATACCACCGGCCTCAATGCCTGGGTGGCGAACCTCAAGAGCGGCGCTTCCACCGGGGCCGACGTGGGTGCGGGTTTCATCTTCAGCTCCGAATTCCAGGCCCGCAACCTGAGCAATTCCGATTGGCTGGATGTGCTGTACCAGGCATTCTTCAATCGCGCGGCCGATGCGGGCGGCAAGAGTTCGTGGCTGACGCAAATGGACGCCGGCACCAGCAAGCAGGCCGTGCTGGACGGCTTCACTCACGGCGCGGAATTCGCAACGCTTTGCTCGCAGTACGGGATCAATCCTTACTAAGGCAGGCGTTGGCGGAGGGGGGGCAGGGCGGCCGGAAGAATACTTCCCGGCCGCCCTCTTTTTTTGACTTTTGGAGAATCGAGTTCCGACTGATTCCGGGGAATCCTTTTGGCTCAAGTGCGGGACGCACACGCCTCATATCAATTCAAGTTAATGATCGTCGAATAGGTGAGAAATCCATCCGCGCCGAATTTGTCCATCTGAACGTTCGAAACGGCGAAGCCGGTCGAGAGTTTTTTGGAAGGGGCAGGGGGACCTTTTTTGCAAAAAAGGTCCCCCTGAATCGGTCTCAATTGACTTGGATGATATCAGTCGCCGCCGACAGCCTTGATTCCTTCGGGCCGGGCCTCCACCGGCACCGGATCGGCGATCGTGTCGGCGTGCTCCAGGCTGAACCCCATCAGATAGAGCCGCCCCTGCCAGGCGACCAGTTGGCCGGCGTAGACCGGATTGGGCGAACCGGCCGGCTGGACCTCGCCCAGCCCGTGCCGGCAAAACGGCCCGAAAGGACCGTCGCCGACAAAGGAATAGGTCGCGCAGGTCCAGGCCTGATTCGGGAATTCGGCCTTGAGCGACGGCGCGACCAGTTGCGGAATGGTTGAGAAGAGCAGGTAGTAACGGCCGTTCAGGTGGTGCAGAGTGGGGCATTCCAATTCTTCGGCGAAGGGGGGGAGTTCCAGCGGCGGCAGGATCTTCCATTCCGTCAGGTCGCGGGAGCGGGCCAGGCCGACCACGCCGCGCGTG
>CAYMGG010000030.1:0-27603 GCA_964389915.1 uncultured Planctomycetaceae bacterium | reverse complement strand
GCTCCGCAGCTGCTCGAGGGCGTTGATGGTCGCCTTGGTCAGGTTGCGGGTGTTGGTCGAGCCGTAGCTTTTGGTCAAAATGTTTTTGACGCCGGTGGCCTCGAGAATCGCCTTGACGGCCGCGCCGGCGATGACGCCCGTGCCGGGCGCAGCCGGGATGAGCAGAACCTCGCTCGCCCCAAACCGGCCGCGGACCTTGTGGGGCACCGAACCTTCGGGCGTGATCGGGTAGCGGGTCAGACCCCGCCGGCCGCGCTTGACGGCCTTCTGGATCGCGCCGGGCACTTCCTTGGACTTGCCGTAGCCGATCGACACCCGGCCCGAGTGGTCGCCCACCGTGACCAGGGCGCCGAAAGAGAGGCGCCGGCCGCCCTTCACCGTCGCCGAGCAGCGGTAGACGTCGATCAGGGTTTCCTGGAATTCGCTCTCGGGCTCGCGCTCGCGCCGGCCCTTACCGCCCCGGCCGCCCTCGCGGCCCTCACGGCCCCGGCCACCCCGACCGCCGCGGTCACCGCCCCCCCGCTCGCCGCGATCGCGACCCTCGCGACCCCGGGGGCTCGGACGATCACCCGCGCCCTCTTGGTTAGTGGCGCCCTCGGCCTCGCCCGTCGCCTTGTCTTGATCTTCCGCCATGCTAGGTCCGCTCCTGAAGCGTTTAGAATTTCAGCCCGTTCTCGCGCGCCGCGTCGGCCAAAGCCTTGACCCGGCCGTGATACTTGCGCCCCCCGCGGTCGAAGACGACCTCGGTGATCCCCGCGCTCTTGGCCGCGGCGGCCAACTGCTGGCCGACCAGCTTGGCGCCGGCGGCGTTTCCGCCCCGCGCCTTGTCGCTGAATTGCACCTTGAGCGAGGTGACTGTCAGCAGGGTCCGCCCCGCCGAGTCGTCGATGATCTGGGCGCTGATCTGCCGCAGACTGCGCGTGACGCACAGGCGCGGCCGGGCGGTGGTACCCGCCACTTTGTTGCGCAACCGCAGGTGGCGCCGCTCGCGCAACATCCGTTTTTTGATGATCGGTTTCATGTTGGTTTAAACTCTCCGTGCTTAGGGTAACGCTGCGCCCTGATCAGGCCGAGCCGAAGGTCTTGCCTTCCAGGCGGCGGACGTGTTCGTCGGCGTAACGGATCCCCTTGCCCTTGTACAGATCCGGCGGACGAATGCGCCGAATCTGAGCGGCGACCTCGCCCACCAGTTGCTTGTCGATGCCCCGGACGATGAAGTCCATCTGTTCGCGGCTGGTCGCCTTGGGCACTTCGATCTCGATGCCGGCCGGCGCGACGAAATTGACCGGATGGCAGAAGCCGGCCTGGATGACCAGGGTCTTGCCCTGCAACTCCACCCGGTAGCCGGTGCCCATGATCCGCAGCTTCTTCTCATAGCCCGCAGTCACGCCCACGACCATGTTGCTGATCAGCGCCCGGTACAGACCGTGCAGGGCGCGCGCGTGCTTGGTGTCGTTCAGCCGCTCGACGGCCACCTCTTTGGCGGCGGTGTCGACGTTGATCTTGATGGCCAGGTCGAACTTGATCTTCAGTTCGCCCTTGGGCCCCTTGACCTTGAGCTGGTCGGCCTCGACCATAGCCGTTACGCCCTGAGGCAGGGCGACGGGTTTCTTTCCGATCCGCGACATGTTTGCCTCCCTACCACACCGTCGCGAGGACTTCGCCGCCAACGTTCTTGGCGCGGCACTCGCGATCGGAGAGCACACCCTGATTGGTGCTGACGATGGCAATCCCCAGACCGTTCAAAACCACGGGCAGATCCTTAGCCGCGCGGTAGATGCGGCAGCCGGGCTTGCTCTCCCGGACCACGCGCTGCATGATCTTCTCGCCTTCCGGTCCATACTTGAGGTTGACCTTGAGCTCGTTCTGCACCGGCTTTTCGATGATCTCGAAGCCCGTGATGTACCCTTCCCGCTGGAGGACTTCGGCCACTTGAATCTTGATCTTCGTCGACGGCATGCTGGTCGAGGCGTAACCCACGGCCCCGGCGTTGCGGATGCGCGTCAGCATGTCGGCGATCGGATCGGTCATGCTCATCGTCGCTGACTCCCTGGTTACCAACTGGCTTTCTTCACGCCCGGGATCTCGCCTTTATTGGCGAGATTCCGGAAACAGATGCGGCAGATCCGGAACTTCCGGTAGACCGCCCGCGCCCGACCGCACAGCAGGCAACGGTTGTACGCCCGGGTGGAGAACTTCGCCGGACGCTTGCACTTTTCGATTAGAGAGGTCTTGGCCACAGCCGGCTACTCCTTACATTTCACGGAAAGGCATGCCCAGCAGCTTGAGCAACTGCCGGCTTTCGTCGGCGCTGCCACTGTTGCGGATCACCATGGTCACGTCCATGCCCAGGGAATTCTCCACCTTGTCGGGATCGATTTCGGGGAAGATGTTCAACTCCTCGATGCCCATGGAGAAGTTGCCCTGTTTGTCGAAGGACCGGGGGTTGATGCCCCGGAAGTCGCGGATCGAGGGGATCGCGGCGTTGACCAGCCGGTCGTAGAACTCGTACATCCGCGCGCCCCGCAGGGTCACCCGGCAGCCGATCCGGTAGCCCTGGCGCAGCCGGAAGTTGCTGATCGACACGCGCGACTTGGTGACCGTCGCGGCCTGACCGGCCACGGTCGTCATGTGACCGACGGCTTCGTCCAGGATCTTGGCGTTGTCGATCGCCTTGCCCACGCCCATGTTCAGGCTGATCTTCTCCAGCCGGGGCAGGGACATAATGTTGGTCCGGCCGCAGAATTTCTGGAGCTGCGGCACGATCTCCTTGCGATACTTCTCCAGCAACCGCGCCATGCTTTAGGTCCTCTCGGGAATATCCGCGCCGCACTTCTTGCAGGTGCGGACGCGACGAATCTTGTTCTTGCCGCCCTCGCGCTGATGGGTTTCCAGCCGCATGCCGATCCGGGTGGCCTTGTCGCACTTGGGACAGACCAGCGCCAGATTGGAGAGGTCGATCGGGGCCTCCTTCTCGACCCGGCCCAGGTTCGGCCGGTTGGGGTCCCGCGACGAGCGCTGGTGCTTGAAGACCATCCGCACGCCCTCGACCGTGGCCCGCCCCGAATCGCGGTCGACGCTGAGCACCTTGCCCCGCTTGCCGCGGTCCTTCTCCTGCTCGGGCGTGTCCGCGTGCCGGCGGCCGCCGTCACCGCCGCTAATCACTTGCACGATGTCGTTCTTGCGAATGCGCGTTTTGATAGCCATCTTTCCGCCACTCTCCTGCACGCCGACCCGTCAGACCACTTCGGGGGCAAGCGATACGATCTTCATGTAATTGTTCTGCCGAAGTTCGCGCGCCACCGGTCCGAAGATGCGCGTGCCCCGCGGATTCTTCTCGGCATCCACCAGCACGACGGCGTTGGTGTCGAACCGGATGGAGCTGCCGTCCGGCCGCTTGACCGCCTTCTTCGTGCGCACCACCACCCCCTTCGCCACCGTTCCGGGCTTGACCGCAGAACCGGGCACGGCCTTCTTGACCGTGACCACGATGATGTCGCCCAGGGAGGCGTACCGCCGCCGGGTGTTGCCGAGCACCTTGATGCACATGGCGCGCTTGGCGCCGGTGTTGTCGGCCACATCCAGCATGGTCTGCATCTGTATCACGCTAGTTCTCCCGCCGCCGGACCCGGCTACTCGGCCCGCTTCAGAATGTTCACCAACCGCCAGCACTTGGTCTTGGAGAGCTTGCGGGTCTCCATCAACTCGACCTGGTCGCCGTTCTTCGCCTCGTTCTTCTCATCGTGCGCGGTATACACCGTCCGTTGCCGGACGCGCTTCTCGTACTTGGGGTGCTTCACCTGCCGCTCGACCGTGACCTTGATCGTCTTGTCGGCCTTGTCGCTGGTGACCACGCCGACGACGCTCCGCCGCTGATTGCGCGCGACGCTGTTTTCCGTCATCTTTATTTCTCCCCGCGCGCGCCGGAGGCCTCGCGCATAACCGTCTGCAGCCGGGCGATCTCCCGCCGCGTCTGGCGGACCTGGTGCGGATGGACCTCCTCGCCCAGGGCCACCTGGCAGCGCAGGTTGATCAGATCGCGCTGGTTCTTGCTCAACTCCGCATCCAAGGCCGTCTGATCCAGCCCGCGCATCTCCTTGGCCTTCATGCCGTGTGCCTCCTTCGCGCCAGACAGGTCTTGATCGGCAGCTTGTAGGCCTGGCGCCGGAAAGCTTCCTTGGCCACGTCTTCGCTCACGCCGCCGATTTCGAACAGGATCGTGCCGGGCTTGACCGCGGCGTACCAGTAGTCCACTTCGCCCTTGCCCTTACCCATTCGAGTTTCGGCCGGACGGGCGGTGGCCGAGCGGTGGGGGAAGATCCGGATCCAGATCTTGCCCTGGCCGCCGGTGGCGCGGTTAGCGGCCACGCGCGCCGCTTCGATCTGCTGCGAGGTGATCCGCCCGAGTTCCAGGGACTGGATGCCGTACTCGCCGAAGGCCACGTAGTTGCCGCTGGTGGCCTGGCCGCGCAGGCGGCCGCGGTGGAATTTGCGGAACTTGACGCGTTTGGGCATAAGCGCCATGGTCAGTTCTCCTCGATGGCGTTGGCGTCGCCGATGTCGCCCTTGTACAGCCAGACCTTGACGCCGATGTTGCCCATCGTGGTCGCGGCTTCGGCAAAGCCGTAGTCAATGTTGGCGCGCAGCTTCTGCAGGGGCAGGTTGCCCACGGTATAGCCGTCGGCGCGGGCGATCTCGGCCCCGCCCAGACGACCGGAACAGCGGACCTTAACGCCGTAGACGCCGCCCTGAATGCAGGCCTCGACCATCTTCTTCATCGCCCGGCGGTAGTTGACGCGCTTGGCGATCTGCTCGGCGATGCCCTCGGCGACCAGCTGGGCGTTGAGCTCGGGCTTGGAGATCTCCTTGATCTTGATCGTCACCTTCCGGCCCACGGTCTCCATCAGCTCGTCGCGCAGGCGGTCGACCTCGGCGCCGCGGCGGCCGATGACTACGCCCGGACGGGCGGTGTGGATGATGATCTCGAGCTCGTCCTCGGTGCGCTCGATCTCGATCTTGGCCACGGCGGCGAAGGCCAGGGCCTTCTTCAGATAGCGCCGAATGTTGAAGTCCTCGACCAGGTAGCGCCCGTAGTTCTGCTTGTTGGCGAACCAGCGCGAATCCCAGTCGCGCGTCACCCCGGTCCTAAACCCGATCGGATGTACCTTCTGCCCCACGTTGATCTCCTAGAGTTCCCGGCTTTCGGCCAGTTCCACGCAGAGGTGGCTGCGGCGGCGGAGAATCGGCACGGCCATGCCCCGCGAGCGCGGCCGCCAGCGCTTCAGGCGCACGCCGTCATCGACCCAGGCCTTGGCCACGAAAAGATTGTCCACGTCGCGCACCCCGCGGTCTTCGGCGTTGGCCTGCGCGCTGCGGATCACCCGATAGAGCAACTTGGCCGCCCGCTGGGGGGCGTACTTCAGGGTGCGCAGCGCCTCGCCCACGCTCTGGCCCCGGACCAGGTCGGCGACCAGGCGGGCCTTGCGCGGCGAAACCGGGGCGTGGCGATGACTAGCGTAATAGCCCATCTCTCGTCCTCACGAATGTCCGTGGAAGTTGCGGGTCAGGGCGAATTCGCCGAGTTTGTGCCCCACCATGCCTTCGCTGATGAAGACAGGCACATGCTTGTTGCCATTGTGCACGGCGAAATGGTGCCCCACGAATTCCGGCACGATCACACAGCTGCGGGCCCAGGTCTTGATCGGCTCGCGGTCGCTGTTGTCCTTCTGTTTCATTACCTTCTTGAGCAGCTTGGGGTCCACGAAGGGACCTTTTTTCAATGAACGGCTCATCTGGCTCCCCGTCTATTTCTTGCGCCGACTGATGATCATATTGTTGCTGCGCGACCGCGGATTGCGCGTCTTGCCGCCCTTGGCGTAGACGCCCGTCGGACTGCAGAAATGCTTGCCGCCCGCGCGCCGGCCTTCACCGCCACCCAGCGGGTGGTCGACCGGGTTCATGGTGCTGCCGCGCACGATCGGGCGGCGGCCCATGTGCCGCTTGCGGCCGGCCTTGCCGATGCTGACCATGGAGTGGTCAAGGTTGCCGATCATGCCGATGGTGGCCCGGCACTTGACGTTCACCCGCCGCATCTCGCCGGAGGGCATGGTAAGGATCGCATGCGCGCCTTCGCGCGCCATCAGCGTGCACTGCATCCCGGCGGAGCGGGCGAATTTGCCCCCCTGCCCGGGGTTGAGCTCGACGTTGTGCACCGACAGGCCCAGGGGGATCTTTTCCAGGGGCAGGCAGTTGCCGACTTCCGGCTCGGCGGTCTCGCCGCTCATCACGTGCGCGCCGACCTTGAGTCCTTCCGGCGCCAGGATGTAGCGCTTGATCCCGTCGGCGTAGTGCAGAAGGGCGATGTTCGCCGTGCGGTTGGGATCGTACTCCAGGGCCGCGACCTTGGCGGTCATGCCGTCCTTGTCGTTGCGGCGGAAGTCGATCTCGCGATACTTACGGGTGGCGCCGCCGCCCAGATGGCGGGAGGTGATCACGCCCCGGTGGTTGCGGCCGCCGTGCTTCTTGATGACCTTGACCAGCTTCTTCTCGGGCGCATTCTTGCTCAGCTCTGAGAAGTCCAGCACCGTCATGTGGCGCAGGCTGGGCGTAATCGGCCGATAACTCTTGATTGCCATGAACCTCGCTCCTCCCCCCGTAGCGCCCTGAACCGGCGCGATCCGGCGGGTTCCTGAACCGTCCTAATGATCTATCGCAGAACCTCGATCGCCTGCCCCGCGACCAGGCGCACGATCGCCTTCTTCCAATCGCCACTGCGGCCGGTGTAACGCCCGTAGCGCTTGACCTTGCCCATGACGTTGACCGTGCGCACGCTCTTGACCTTGACGTTCCACAGGCCCTCGACCGCCTGGCGGATGTCGGTCTTGCTCGCCTCGGGGTGGACGCGGAAGACGTAGGTCTCCTTGTCCTGGACGGACTCGTGGCTCTTTTCCGAGGTGTGGGGCTTGATGATGACCTGATGGACTTGCATGATTATTTGACCTCCGCGGCCACGGCCTGCAGGGCTTCCTTGGTGAAGAGCACCCGCTTGCGCTTCAGCACGGCCAGGGCGTTCAGATCCTTGAGCACCACCAGCTCGGTGGCGGGAATATTGCGCAGGCTCTTCCAGAGATTGGCGTCGGCTTCCTTGACCACCACCAGGCAGCCGCAGTCGACGTTGAGGGCCTTGAGGGAGGCAAAGACCTCCTTGGTCTTGGGCGCGCTCTGGCGCAGCTCGTCGACCACCACCACCTCCTGATCGCGGAACTTGCCCAACAGGGCGCTGCGGGTGGCCGCGCGCTTGGCGGCCCGGGGCATGTCCTGGCGGAAGCTGCGCGGATGGGGACCGAAGCAGGTCGCACCACCGCGGCTGCCCACGCGCATCCGCAGACCCATGCGCGCCCGGCCGGTGCCCTTCTGCCGGTACGGCTTGCGGGTCGAACCGGCCACGGCCCGCTGATTCTTGGTCGAGGCCGTGCCCTGGCGGCGGTTGGCTTCGTACATCACCAGCGCCTGATGCAGCAGCTGACGATTGATAAACTCGCCCAGACAGGTCTCGTCGAAGGACAACTTGTCCACCACTTGGCCCTGACGGTTGTGAACTGGTAGCTCGATCATCACCGACACTCCCGGCGACGCCGCTTCGCACCAAGGCGGTCGCCCATTCATGCAATAACCCGCACCAAATAAAAAATCCCGACCGCTTCCCTTTGCCCCGCGAAAACGCTAGCTACTGCGCCGCGGGACGCAGACGGTCGGAACGCCTGGGGGCGCGCTCTTTATGACTTACTCTTGAACCGGCTTACCGGCCAAGCCCCGCAATCATAAGAGCTCCCCATAGCCAGAACTGGTTTACTGGGGAAAGAGCATTCTATGGGGGTTGCCCTCGGAGTCAATTATTTTTTTGTTTTTTCGCTTTTTTTCTAAAAAATTCTTTCAGCCCCCCCTATCGAATGCACGACAAAACCCACCAACTCAATTCGTATGGGTCATAACTAACTACCTTACTGCCACTTACAGCGATAGTTTTTCGACTTCCCTATTTAAAAAAACTTTCTTATAAGAACGGTTGCGTCTGCCCTTCTGGCGCATTTTCTTCCGGCTTCGCCGTTCCGGGCGGTCAAGAGGGAAATTTACCCTCATATTATATACCCGTCAACTCCCGGGCGTTTTTTCGCCGGCCCGAGCCGGCCGGAAGCGCAAAATGGGGTGTAAAGTTCTTTGAACCGGCCTCGGGGGCCATTTTTGCTGGATGCCCCTCCCGAGAAACGGAGTTTGTCATGCGTGCCGTCATCCAACGCGTCGCCCGCGCCCAAGTCACGGTCGAGGCCGAAATTGTCGGCCGGATCGAGACCGGCCTGCTGGTCCTGCTCGGCGTCGGCCATGACGACACGCCGCCAGTGGCCGATAAAATGGCCGACAAGATCGCCAAGCTCCGCATTTTTCGCGACGCCCAGGACAAAATGAATCTCTCGGTGCTGGATGTCGGCGGCAGCGTGCTGGCCGTGAGCCAATTCACTCTACTGGCCGACGCCCGCCAGGGCAACCGCCCCTCCTTCACCGCCGCCGCCGGCCCGGAGCCGGCCCAAGCGCTGTATGAGCGTTTTTGCGAAAGCCTGAGCGCCCGCGGCGTGCCCACCGCCCGCGGCGTCTTCGGCGCGCATATGGCCGTCGAACTGCTCAACGACGGCCCGGTGACCATTGTGCTGGATCTACCGTAGCCGCCCGTAGCGCAGATTTCGGTTTCCGCCGATTCCGGGGAACCTTTTTTGCAAAAAAGGTTCCCCGGCCCCTTCCCAAAAACTCTCGCCTGGCTTCGCCCGTTCGAACGGTCAGCGGCATAAAATCCGCCCCCGTCCGTCTCCCCGGCGTTTCGCCCGGCTGAACGCAGAAACAGGCGGAGCCGGGCTAAAGTTTTTTGAAGGAGTTTGAGGAAACTTTTTTTCAAAAAAGTTCCCTCAAATCCAAAGCGGTTCATGGCGCATTATTCAGTAACTGTCACGACGGTCCAGGACGCGGTACTGGATGGCCTCTGAGAGATGCGACAATGCGATGCCCTCACTCCCGGCCAGGTCGGCGATGGTGCGCGCAAGCTTGAGAATGCTGCTGTGGGCGCGGGCCGAAAGGCCGAATTCGTTGATGGCCGTTTTGAGCAGGTTCTCGCAATCCGCATCCAGCCGGCAGTATTGCTCGACTTCGCCGGCCGACATGGCCGCATTGATCGGCGTGGCTCGCCCGGCCAGCCGCCGCGCCTGGCGTTCGCGGGCCGCGACCACCCGCGCGCGAATCGCCGCCGAAGTCTCGCCCCGGCGCGGCCCGCGCAATTCCTCATAGGTCACGGCCGGCACCTCGACGTGGATGTCGATCCGGTCCAGCAGAGGGCCCGTCAGTTTCCCGACATAACCGCCCACCTGGGCGGGCGTGCAGTGGCAGACCTTGCGACTGTCGCCGCGCCGGCCGCAGGGGCACATGTTCATGGCCAGGACCAACATTATCCGAGCCGGAAAAGTCAGACTGGCCGCGGCGCGGCTGATGGTGACCTGCCCATCCTCCAGCGGTTGGCGCAAAGTCTCCAGAATCGACCGGGAGAACTCAGGCGCTTCGTCCATAAACAGCACCCCGTTATGGGCCAGACTCAATTCGCCCGGTCGGGGCCAGGTCCCGCCGCCGATCAGGCCGGGGGCCGAGGCCGTGTGGTGCGGACTGCGAAAGGGGCGCATGCGCAGCAAGCCCCGGCCCGGGCGCAGTTCCCCGGCCACGGAATGGATCTTGGTGGTTTCCAGCGACTCGCCAAAACTCAACGGCGGCAGGATCGAGGGCAGTCGCTGGGCGGACATGGTTTTGCCGCTGCCCGGCGGCCCCATCAGAATCGCGTTGTGCCCGCCGGCGGCGGCCACCTCCAGGGCGCGCTTGACGTGCTCCTGTCCCCGGACCTCGGAGAAGCAAAGCGCTTCTTCGGGCTCGGCCTCCGGCGCGGCCGGCGGCAGTTCCGGGGCCGGCTGGCCGGCCAGAAAGCGCACTGCCTCGGCCAGCTTGGCGACCCCGACCACCTCCAGTTCGGGCCCCAGGACCATGGCCTCGCGGGCGTTGTCGCGGGGAACGATCACCCCCCGATAGCCGCGCTGTCGGGCCGTGATCGCCGCGGCCAGCACGCCCCGCGCCGGCCGGACCGCTCCGTCGAGGGCCAGCTCGCCCAGGATCAGATAGCCCGGCAGAATTTCGCTCCGGAGTTGTTCGCTGGCCAGCAGGATCGCCAGCGCCAGGGGCAGATCGTAGATCGCCCCTTCCTTTTTCAGTTCGGCCGGGGCCAGATTGACCACCAGCTTGCGATTGGGAAACTCGTAGCCGCTGTTTTGCAGCGCGCTGCGCACCCGGTCGCCCGATTCCTGCACCGACTTGTCGGGCAGCCCGACCAGCCGCAGCCCCGGCAGCCCCAGCGCCAGATCAATTTCTACCGTTACTATTTCGGCGTCGATGCCATTAATGGCAACGGAAGCCAATTGTGCGAGCATGCCTGTTCCTTGCTTTAGGAGGCCGTCGACCTGTTTATGGCTACTGTTTTTCCGCCAGGGCCCCAAGAAGCAAGGCTCCGCCGCTCAACCACGGCCCCAATCCACAACGAGTGACCACGGGGCCAATGCCGAAACACTTCCTGACCCGCAACCCGTTTTCGGCTAAAAATCGACAAAGGGAACGGCGGGTGAACCAGCGCAGGTGAAGACGCTGGTCGGGAAAGCGCGGGCCGGAAATCGGGATCCAGGGGGAACGAAACTTCATTATCTGCGCCAGTTCGAGCCCCACTCCGGAGCCAAATAAAAAACTGAGTCGATTGCCGTAATGGACCAGGTTGGGGGTCGTGACCAGGATTCTTCCCCCGGGGCGGACTACCCGCCGCAGTTCAGCCAATACTGCTTCCGGCCGAACCAGATGCTCCAACAGATCGCAGCAAAGCGCCAGATCTACTACCTCGTCCGGCAGAGGCAACTTGGCCGCGTCGGCCAGCCAAAGCTGGTCAACCGCTGTGTCCAGGGCATTGGGTACACGCCCGAACATGGATTCAGCACTAACATCCACGCCGATCCTTAGCGCGGTGGAGGGAAAGAGATCGAGAATTTCACAATTAGCACACCCTACTTCCAACACCACCGCCGCTGGAGGTATTCCGGCGGACAGGAAGCGAAGTGCTCGGCGCTTATAGCTTTCCGCAAATGCTTTCCCGGTAGGCGCGACCTGCGCCAGATCGATCGGTTTTCGATGGTAAGGATAGACACCGTCGCTTGTCGACATCGAGGGGGCAAAATCGCAGATCTCGCGCCGGCCGTCTGGTCCCCAGCCGCGCCGATAAACCGCCGCCTGCAACAGCTCAAAGGAAAGAGGCGTTCGTTGGCCGACCGGTGGTTGCATGCCCGACTCCGTGAGTTACGACAAAAGTTGACTTGCCGACCGTTTATCGTAGAATGCAGTCCAAATCCAGCTGCAAGGAGGTCACGGTGTCTATCTATCGCCATTCCACGCTTCTGACAAGTTTTCTTCTGCTGTTTCTTACGCTCAACGGCCGCCCGGGGCTGAGCGCCGAGTATACCGAGGCCGATCTGGGCCCGGCGCCGCAGCCGCCGACGGAGACGCTCCTGCCCCTGCCCCCGGCGCTGGCCGCCGCCCGGCAGATCAGCAGCACGCCCAGCGTCAACTACACCATCGGCTCGCCCACCAAGCAGGAGATGTACTTCATCCACCAGCTCAACCGCGCCCGCAGCGACCCGGCCGCCTGGGCCGAAGAGATGGACCTCTCGGTTTCTTTGAGCAGCGTGGCATCCCAGCCGCCCCTGGCGCCCAACCCCTACCTGATGGACTCGGCCGGCACCAAGGCCGAGGAGATGGCCGACGACGATTACTTTAACCACGTCAGCCAGACCACCGGAATCTATCCCAACGAACTGGCCGACGACAGCGGCTATACGCTCAATTCCATCTTCAGCCTGGAGGCCAACAACATCGAATCGATCGCCGCCGGCTATTCCAGCGCCCTCGACGCGCTGATCGCCCTGATCGAGGACGACTACAGCTCCTCCAAGGCCGACCGGGCGTTGTTGCTTTCGACCACCACGGGCTATCAGAAATACCGCGAGATCGGCGTCGGCTACGGCTATGACTCCGCCTCGACCTACACCTATTACTGGGCCGCGCACACCGCCTACACCAACTCCACCGACACCTTCCTCACCGGCGTGGTCTACAAGGACGCCGACGGCGACGGCGAGTTCGACGCAGGCGAAGGTCTAAGCGGCGTGACCATCATGCCCGACCAGGGAACCTATTACGCCACCTCCTGCTCGACCGGCGGCTACAGCCTGCCCCTGACCACCAGCGGCACGCTCAACCTCATTCTTTCCGGCGGCGAGCTGACCGGCCGGATCAAGAAATCGGTCGCCACCAACACCTCGGGCACCAACATTCTGCTCAACTTCGAAGCCGGCGACGCCACGGCCTACCCGACGATTTCGCTCACCGCCGCCGACAATTACGCCTCGGAAAAAGGGCCCGACTCCGGCTCGTTCCTGATCATCCGCACCGGCGACACCTCCGAAATCCTCAATCTCTCCTACACCGCCACGGGCACGGCCGTCAACGGCTACGACTACCAGGCGCTAAACGGCCAGGTCACCCTGGCGGCCGGGGCCACCTCGGCCGTCATCACCATCACCCCGATCAGCGACATTGAGGTGGAAAACCCCGAAACCGTCATCCTGACCCTGAATTCCGGGAGCAATTTCGGCCTGGACAGTTCGGCCACCTCGGCCTCGCTGACCATTTACGACTCCACCCACCGCACGGACATCGAGAATTTCGTCACCCGCTTCTATCAGTACGCCCTGAACCGCACGCCCGATTCAGCGGGCCTGAATTCCTGGGCCACGGCATTGGAAACCGGAGCCAAGGCGGGAGTCGACCTGGCCGAAGGCTTGATCGACAGCGACGAGTTCAAGAACCGCAACCTGAGCAATAGCGATTTTCTAGAGACCCTTTATCTATCCTGTTTCAATCGCGCCTCGGATGCGGCGGGCAAATCCGCCTGGCTATCCCAGCTGGAAGGCGGCGTCCTGCGCAAGGACGTGCTCTACGGCTTCGCCTTCGCCGCCGAATACCAGAACCTTTGCAACTCCTATGCGATCGCCACCACCTCGGCGGCGGCCATCCGCACCAAACAGGTGCGCGACTTCGTCCGCCGCTTCTACCAGCAGTGCCTGAGCCGCGAGCCGGACGAGACCGGCATCACCAACTGGGTCAACAATCTGCTTTCCGGCGCCAACAAGGGCGCCGACGTGGCCCGCGGCTTCGTCCTGAGCAATGAATTCATCAACCGCAATCTGGACAACTCGGCGTTCCTGGACGTGCTCTACGCGGCCTTCTTCAACCGCACCGCCGATTCGGCCGGCAAGCAGAGCTGGCTGACCCAGTTGAACGCCGGCACCAGCCGCTCTACGGTGCTGAATGGATTCATCTACGCCGCCGAGTTCTCCAATCTCTGCGCCAGCTACGGCATCACGGCCTATTAGGCGGACCCGGCAAATCGGGCGCAGAGCGCCCACCAAGCCGCCGCCGACTAACGTTTTTCAGTGAGCGGGGGAACCTTTTTCCCAAAAAGGTTCCCCCTGAATTAAATGTCATATGAATTTTAAATCGGCCCAAGAACTGATCGCTGATTCCGACCGAGTGCTGGGGTTCACCGGCGCCGGGGTTTCCACCGAGTCCAAGATCCCGGATTTCCGCAGCCCTGGCGGAGTCTGGAGCAAATACCGCAACGTCACCTACCAGGAATTCCTGGCCGAGGAGTCGGGCCAGCGCGAGTTCTGGCGGCAGCAGGCCGAAAGCTGGCCCCAGATGCGCGCGGCCCAGCCCAACCCTTCGCACGCGGCCTTCGTCGCCTTGCAGCGCCGGGGCAAGCTCCTGGGGGTCATCACCCAAAATATCGACGGCCTGCACCAGCGCGCCGGCCTGCCGGCCGGCGCGGTGGCCGAACTGCACGGTACCACTTGGACCGTTTCTTGTCTGGATTGCGATTTGAGCCTGGGAATGGACGAAGCAGTGGCCCGGGTGAACGCAGGCGAGCCGGACCCGCGCTGCCGGATTTGCGGCGGCCACCTCAAACCCGACATTGTGATGTTCGGCCAGTCCCTGCCCGAGGCGGTGCTGACCCTGGCCGAAGCCTGGTGCGGCCGGGCCGAAGCGGTCATCGCCGCCGGTTCCTCGCTGGAGGTTCAGCCGGCGGCCTCCTTCCCGCTCTGGGCCAAACGCCAGGGCGCCAGACTGATCATCGTCAACCTGACGCCCACGCCCTACGATGACCTGGCCGACCTGGTGGTGCGGGAAACCACCGGCACCGCCCTGCCCCGACTGTGCGCAACGGCGGAGTAAACCGCCGGCAACTACGTTTCCGGGGGAACTTTTTTTGAAAAAAAAGTTCCCCCGGGCCCCTTCCAAAAAACTTTGACCCAGCTTCGCATTCTCCAGCGTTCAGATAGACGAATTGTCGGGAAGACGATCCACAAAAAGTGGAGTTTTTTTGCGGGGGTCAGGGGGAGCTTTTTTGCAAAAAAGCTCCCCCTTAAAAAAATCACGCCACCAGCAGATAACCGAAGTCGAAGCGGTGGCCGGTGCTGTCGGGATGGCGGCGGTCGGTCAGGCGCACCTCCAGGAGGTGCTCGCCGGCCGGCAGGTCTTTGCCCAGCCGGGCCAGCACGGTATGGCCCCCGGCCCAAGCGCCGTGGGCGCGAGTGGGTGTAAAGTGGCCGTTCAGTTCCTGCCAAGGGCCGGCGTCGATCCGCGCCTCGGCGATGCCGAAATCGCCCTTATACTGCTGATACCCGATCTGGACTTGGCGGCCGCAGAACCGGGCGGTAAAGCGGCTGCCGGGCGCGGCACTCTGCAGACCGGTATAGCCGGCTTTGTGCGGCCCTTTGGTACAACCCTCAACGCTGACGAGCGGCAAAGCGTCGGCATCCAGGATCTGCCCCGCGCCTTCGTAGGGTTCGCAGCCCGGATTGAACCGCCCGGCCAGAGGCGGCAGAGCGCAGTCGGCGGCGGGAATGTCGGCCAGCAGGCGCATCAGCATTTGGGCGATGAAATCGTGGCCCGCGTTGTTGGGATGGACTGTATCCGGCGAATAATCGCGCCAGGTCATCTGGCCGGCGGTCATGAGCGGCCAGAGCGCATCACGAACCGAGAGGGCCGGCACGCCGTAATAGCGCAACGCCGGCAATTGCTGCTCCTGCCGATTTTCGCCGGCTTCGTTGAACATGAACAGAGCGATGACGGCCGGGCAACGCTCAGCGCCCAGGCACTGGCGCAGTAACCCCTCATAACTCAGGGCCAATTCCGGATCGGCGGCGTCGTTGACTGCATAATCGATCAGGATCAGGTCGGGCCGGTGGCACAGCAGGTCGCCCGCGGCGCGGAATGCGCCGAACAGACTGCCCGAAGCACCGATGCCGGCGTTGACCACGGGGAAGCGCGCGGCGGGAAAGCGCTCGGCCAAGCGGGCGGAGAAACGATTAAGATAGCGCTTTTTCTGAGAGGTGGCGCTGGCCCCTTCGGTGATCGAGCCGCCGATTCCGCCGACGATCAGCGTCTCGCCCCGTTCGGCGCGAGCCATAAAGCGGCCCAGGCGGGCAGGTTCGCCCGTCGTCAGGGTCCGGGCGTATAGTTCGGGCGTCAGATCCATTCCAGCCATTCTCCCTCAAAGAAGCGTTTAAAATTGCCGGCAAAAAATAACTCTCCCGCGCCGGACCGTCTGAACGCAGAAGAAGGCGGAGCAGGCGAGAGTTTTTTGAAAGAGTTTGAGAGAACTTTTGTGCAAAAAAGTTCTCTCAAAACCAAATTGATTTTTGAAACCGTCCCGGGGCTTTTCCGGGGTCGCCGGCCATAGCCACGCTCGTCAATCCTGGCTGACCTGGATGGCGCGCAGCATGGCGCGGGCCTTGTTGCGCGACTCCTGGTATTCGCTCTCCGGCACCGAATCGGCCACTAGGCCACCGCCGGCCTGGACATAGGCCTTGCCGTCGTGGACCACCATGGTGCGCAGGGTGATGCAGGTGTCCAGGTTGCCCGAGAAGTCGAGGTAGCCGACCGCGCCGGCGTAGGGGCCGCGCCGGTCGGGTTCGAACTCGTCGATGATCTGCATGGCCCGGACCTTGGGCGCGCCCGAGACCGTGCCGGCCGGCAGGCAGGCCTTGAAGGTGTCGAAAGCGCTCAGGTCCGCCCGCTGCTTGCCCTCGACGTTGGAGACGATATGCATGACGTGCGAGTAGCGCTCGATGGTCATCTCCTCGGTCAGCCGCACCGAACCGTATTCCGCCGTGCGCCCCACGTCGTTACGCGCCAAATCGACCAGCATGGTGTGCTCGGCCCGCTCCTTGGGGTCGGCCAGCAGCTCCTCGGCCAGGGCCCGGTCCTGGGCTTCGTCGCGACCGCGCGGCCGGGTGCCGGCGATGGGGCGGACGGTGATGCGCTCGTTCTCCACCCGGACCATCACCTCGGGCGAACTGCCGATCAAAGCCAGTTCCGGATATTTTAGATAGAAAAGATAGGGGCTGGGATTGATCACCCGGATGTTGCGGTAGATCTTGAACGGATCGACCCGGCAGGGCATGGAGAGGCGCTGCGAGAGCACGACCTGGAAGATGTCGCCGGCCTTGATATACTCCTGGCACTTGACCACCGCCTCCTTGAAACCCTCCTTGGTGAAATTGCTCTCGACCGCGGGGTCTTCGGTGGGCAGGGGCGGCACTTCCGCGACCGGCAGGCCGCCGGGAGCGGTCAACCGGGCGATCAGCCCGTCGATGCGCTCGACGGCATCGGCGTAGGCCGCCTCCGGATCGCCCTGCCGGCAGTCGGCCTGGGCCACCACCTTGCAGGTCATGTTGACATGATCGAAGACCAGCATGGTCTTGTAGAGGCCGAAGTAGATGTCCGGCAGGCCCAGGCCGCGCTGAGGGCCGTTGGGCAGGTTTTCGATCTGGCGGATCACGTCGTAGCTGAAGTAGCCGACCAGGCCGCCGGTGAAGCGGGGCAGCCCGGGCAGATGGACCGGTTGGTAGCCGGCCAGCAGCTCCTGCAACAGGTCCAGGGGCGGCCGCTCGGTCTCGCGCCGGACCTGGCCAGTGCGGGTGTCGGTGATCCGGGTCTCCCGGTCGCGGGAGCAAAAGACCAGTTCCGGCTCCACGCCCAGAAAGGAGAACCGGCCGATTTTTTCGCCGCCGGTGACGCTCTCGAGCAGGAAACCCACCCCCGCGTCGGCCAGCTTGGTGAAGGCCAGAACCGGGGTAAGAGTGTCGGACATGAGCTGGCGGTAGACGGGCACCAGGTTGCCCTGGGCGGAAAGTTTGCGGAACTCCTCACGGGATGGCTGGTGCACGGGTTCTCCTGTACGCGGGTTTTGCATTGCGTCGCGGCCGGTTTTTAATTATTAAATGTCCGGCCGGCGGCGGCAAGAAGTTTCCCGCCGGAGTTTTTCGGACGGACGGGACGGGCATGGAAGCCAACGACGTCAAAGTGCTGGTGGTGGACGACAGTTCGACCATGCGGCGGATCATCGGCCAGTACCTGCGGGTAATGGGCGTGGCCGACGAGCGCATCCGTTTCGCCGCCGACGGGGCTGCGGGGGTGGCCGAGACCGAATCCTTCGCCCCGGACCTGGTGACCATGGACGTCAACATGCCGGGCATGAACGGGCTGGAGGCACTCCGGCGGATCATGGCCCAGAGCCGGCGCCCCTTCGTCATGATGATCACCACCGAGAACGGCAAGGAGGTCGTCAACGACGCGCTCAAATCCGGCGCCCGCGACTTTTTGGTCAAGCCCTTCGACCAGGACACCTTCCACGGCAAATTCGAGCGCATCCTGCGGCGGCTGAACCAGGCCGCCGAGGAGCGGGGAGAGTAGAAAATGGCTAATGCGGCATTGGGACGAATCGACAAGCAGCTGTCCGACCTGGAGCCGGGCAGCCTGCGCCACCAGGTGCTCAGCGCCCTGCGGCAGTTTCGGGCCAGCTGGGTGGAGCTTGGCCGACTGCTGACCGACGTAGCCTACGGCGGCGACTACAAGGAATGGGGCTACGACGACTTCGAGGTCTATTGCGCCCGCGAACTGGGTCTGAAGAAGCCGACGGTCAAGAAACTGATGGTCAGCTTCAACTATATGAAAAAGTACGAACCCCAGCGGCTGGACTCCCTGGCCGACGAGGAGGAGACCGCCCCCTTCAGCGTGCCGGATTACCAGACCGTTGAACTGCTCCACCGCGCCCGTCAGCGCGAGGACCTGGACGAAACGGAGAAGGAGGAGCTCCACCAGCAGGCCTTCTCCGGCGAGGAGGAGGAGGGACAGCTGCGCAAGCGCCTGCGCTCGGCCCTGCGCCCGGGCGGCGAGGAAGACATCTCGGCCGCCAACGGCCGCCGCCGGGGGGAGCTCGACGACATCCTGCGCACCGCCCGCCTGCTGCGGCGCAAGCTGGCCGAGGCCAAGAGCGTCCCGGCCGGACTCAAGGCCAAATTCGAACAGTTGCTGGTCGAGTTGGAGGCCATCGACTGAGACCGATTCCGGGGAACCTTTATTGCTTGAAAAGGTTCCCCGGCCCCTCCAAAAAAACCTCCCCCGGCTTCGCCCGCTCGCGCGCGCAGCTAGACAAATTCAAGGTTTGCGCAACTCGATCTTATCCGGCTCTCGATAAGAAAAACTGGTCTGGCCTGCCCGGAGCCTTGCCACGCCGACGAACTCATCATTCGCATATTATCAATTATAAATCATAAATTCGGCCACCCAAACAGGTCTGAATTTATGATTTATAATTTCCGCTGGTTGATTTATGATCTATCCGGCCGTTGAAAAAGACCGGCTAAGCCAATGGCGGCTTGAGCGCCGCCTGCTTGCCCGCTCTTGCCAACGCGGTCGGCAACGGCTATAATGGTATGCTATTATATAACCATTTTGCCGCTGCGCTGTGGCGGCCAGGAGAACCCGATGTCCACCGCTTCCACGATTCTGGTGATCCCCCACTTCCACTATGACGTGGCCTATCTGCGCCGGTACGAGGAGTACCTGCCCATCTGCCTGGCCAACATCGACGAAGCGCTACGCATTCTGGCCGCCCGGCCGGAGTATCGGTTCCTGGTCGAGCAGACCATTTTGCTGGAGGAATACTGGCGCACCCGACCCGAGCGGCGCGAGGAACTGAAGGGACTGGCGGCCGCGGGAAGGCTCTCGATTTCGCCGGGCATGTACGTGATGCCGGACATGAACCTGATCGATGCCGAGTCGCTACTGCGGCAGATCGAGCTGGGCCGGCGTTGGCTGCGCGAACATCTGGAGTGGGAGCCCGAGGTCTGCTGGATCGCCGACTGCTGGGGCCACCCGGCCCAGCTGCCGCAGCTCCTGAGCCAGGCGGGATACAAATATTACGTCTTCTGGCGGGGCATGCGCCGTGAGGTGCTGCGGGGGGATTTCCGCTGGCGCGCCCCGGACGGCACGGAGATCCTCACCCACTGGCTGGCCCGCGGCTACGGCAACCTGATCTTCCCCACCGACCGGGAGGTGGGCAACGCCCGCGACCTGGACCTGGCCGGCTGCGGCCCGGAGAAGGTTCGGGGACTGGCCCGCGAACTGGGCGCATTCAGCCCCGGCCAGCCGGTGCTTCTGGGCAACGGCGGGGACTTCCTCTTCCCCCAGGCCACGGCCCCGGACTGCCTGGCCGAGTTGCAGCGTTTGCCCGAATTCGCCGATCTGCGTTTCGCCACCCCGGACGACGGTTTGAAGGCCATCGACTGGACGCAGGTTCCCCTGGTCGAAGGCGAATTCAACAGTCTCTTCCACGGCACCTACACCACCAACATCGACATTAAGCGGGACAACCGCCGGCTGGTCCGGGAGCTTCTCTCCCTGGAAACCCTGGCCGCGGTCCGGCGGCGCGAGCCGGTGGCCGACTCCCTCTGGCGGCCGATCCTCAAGCAGCAGTTCCATGACATCATCTGCGGCACGATCGCCGACGGCGCGCTGCGCGACAGCCGCCAGGAGACGGCGCTGGCCGCCGCCGCCCTGGCCGAAGCTCGCCGCGAACTGGCCGGCCTGGGCGGAGCGTACTTCAACCCGGCCCCGGCGGCCCGGACCGAAATCGTGGACCTGCCTGCCGGCCGGGCCGCCCTGCGCCTGCCTCCCCTCGGCTGTGCGGCAGCGAGCGCCGCTGAGCCGTTGCCGGCCGCCAGCGAAACCGCCCTGCCCCTGGAGTTCGCCAACGAATGGTATTCCGCCCGCATCAGCGCCGACGGCCATCTGACCTCCCTGCGCCCGGGAAATGGAGGGGCGGAGCTGCTACGCGGCGGCCGACCCGCGGCCGGCACGCCCGGGCTGCAACTCGATTACGGCGATTCGTGGCTCAACTTCGCCGGCCCGATCAGCGGCGGCTCCTTCGAATCGGGCCTGGCCAACAATGTACCCGACCCCTGGGACGGCCATAATCCCGCCGACCTGGTCTTCCGGGGCACGGTGGGGGCGCGGATCACCAAGGCCACGGCCCGGCGGCGCGGGGAGACCGAGGTGGAGATCGAGCAAGAAGGCGAGGTCAGCTTCTGGCGCCTGCGCGTCCCCTTCAAACTCCGCCTGCGGCTGAATCGTTTCCACCCGCGCCTGGAGTACACCTGCCGCCTCTTCCCGACCGGTCGCCACTACCGCTTGCGGGTGGGCTTCCCCACCACCATCGTCGCCGGCCGGGTGCGCCACGAAGTGGCTGCCGGCGTCCAGGAACGCGGTCCCGGCGAACACTCAGCCCTGACCTGGGCCGATTATGCCGACGCCGAAAAGGGCCTGGCGCTCTTCAACCGCGGTCTGCCCGGCAACAACACGACCGACGGGATCATGATGCTCACCCTTTTCCGCGCCGCGGCCATGGAATACAAGACCGAAAGCGAACTCTCCTTCGGCGAGGGCACCGAACAGCTCTGCGAATACGCCCTGCTACCGCATGGCCCGGACGCGGACGAGCATATCATCCACCAAGCCGAATTCTACACGGCCGCGCCGCTGGCCTGCGCCCCCGCCCCGCAGACCGCCGGCGATGTCTGGGGCTTGGAACCGGGCACGGTGCGCCTGCAAAGCCTGCGGTCGCGCCCCGAAGGCCTGCTGGCCCGGCTGGTGGAGATGTCCGGCCAGGCCCAAACGGCCAAGCTCAAGTTGCCCGCCTGGATCACGGGCTGGGCCGAAGCCGATGCCTTGGGCCGCACGTCCGGCCAATCGCGCCCGGTGAGCGGAGAACTGGCCCTGCCGCTGACGCCGTGGCAGGTCAAGACGATTTGGCTGAAATGAACTACAGAAAGCTGCGGATCAATCTTGAGAGAACTTTTTTGGAAAAAAGTTCTCTCAAACTCTTTCAAAAACTTTAGCCGGCTTCGCATGCTTCGGCGTTCAGATGGACGAGTCGTACGAATAAGGCAGACGTTGAGTTTGACCATCTGAGCGCTCGAACCGGCGAAGCCGGATGAGAGTTTTTTTAAGGGGGCCGGGGGAACTTTTTTGCAAGTGCGTGCCGCACTCCCATAAAACGCTTCGCGTGCCCGGCAGGTTCAGATGGGCGAGTCGCACGAATGGGGCAGACGCTGAATTTATCCATCTGAACGTTCGAGACGGCGAAGCCGGATGAGAGTTTTTTGAGGGGGTCCGGGGGAACTTTTTTGCAAAAAAAGTTCCCCCGTAAAACCGGCGCTCGAGGTTAGAAACAGATGCTGCAAGTCTGCGAGATCTTCAAGAGTCTGCAAGGCGAGACCAGCCGCGCCGGCCGGCCCTGCGTCTTCGTGCGCCTGAGCGGGTGCGATCTGGAGTGCGCCTGGTGCGACACGACCTACGCCCGCCGAGAGCCCGGCACGCCCCGGAGCGTGACCAAATTGGTCGAAACGGTGCAGGAACTGGGCGGCGGCCTGGTCGCTCTCACCGGCGGCGAACCATTGCTCCAGGCCGAGACTCCAGAACTGGCCGTCCGGCTGGCGGCGACCGGCTGGGAGGTGCTGGTCGAGACCAACGGGGCGCAAGACATCTCGGTCCTGCCCCCGCCGGTCGTCCGGATCGTGGACTTCAAAGCCCCGGCCTCGGGCATGACCGACCGGATGGACTGGAATAATCCCGCCCGCCTGCGGCCGACTGACGAGGTCAAGCTGGTCCTGGTAGACCGCGCTGATTACGAATGGGCGCGCGCCCTTCTGCCTCGCCTGCCGGTCCTGCTCAACCCGCCGCTCTTCTCGCCCGTGACGAGCCGCCTAACGCCGCGCCAATTGGCGGAATGGATTCTGCAGGACGGGCTAAACGTCCGGCTGCAACTACAACTCCACAGGCTGATCTGGCCCGACCAGGACCGGGGGGTGTGAACGTTTATACCAATTCAAGATAATCGTACCGGATTTTGGGGAACCTTTTTTGCAGTGCGTGCCGCACCCCCATAAATCGCTTCGCGTATCCGGCGGCCTCAGATGGGCGAGTCGCACGTATGGGGTAGACGCTGAGCCTGTCCATCTGAACGCTCGAAACGGCGAAGCCGGGTGAGAGTTTTTTGAGGGGGGCCGGGGGAACTTTTTTGCAAAAAAGTTCCCCCGGAAATGTTCCGCGCGCGGGTTCAGCTCAGCCCGAAGTGACGGGCGATCAGGTCGTAGGTGATCAGCCGGCTGCCTTCGGGGCTGGGGTGGATGCCGTCGGGGACCAGGGCGAAGAAGCGTTCTCGGTCACGGGTCAGCAATTCCTGCCAGGGCCGATGGTGGTCCAGCAGGGTCAGCCCTTGTTCGGCGGCGACCTCCCGGTAGAGGTCGTAGTAGTCGTCGATCCGGGGGCGGCGTTCGAGATGGATGCCCGTGGGCGGATTCATGGTCATGAGGATGAATTCGCAGTCGGGCGACTCCTCGGCCGTGCGGTCGAGGATGTACTCCAGGTTGAGGCGTGCGGCCGCCACGCTGGTGCGGTGGTTCAGAAACGCGTCGTTCATGGCAAACTCGATGAACAGCGCGGCGGGCCGGTAGGCCAACACTTTTTCGGAAATGCTTTCCACGCCGGTCTGGGACCATTTGCCGCCCATGCCGCTGTTGACCACGTCGGCTTGGCCGGGAAAACGCCGCGCCAGTTCTTCCTTGAGCAGCGTGACCCAGGCCCCGCTGGCGGTCAGACTGGTGCCATAGGTCACAAGGCAGCAGTTCTGTCCGTTACGCAATCGTTCGACGAAATTCATCTTTCTCTCCCCCTTCTTTGCCATCCGCTTCAACGCCCAAACGTATTTTAAAGCCTCCCGACTCGGATCGCCAAGCCTGCGCCTGCAAATTTTCGGACATTCCAATCATCAATTAGCCAGTTTAGCCGAAAAGCGTTTCTATTTGCCTCGCAAATAATCTTTTATCCTTGTTTTTAATAACACACAGAGTAGGCTATTGATATTCTTTGGAGCTTTTTCTACATGCCTTTTAATAATATACTAAAACTATCCGCATGCTGGCTGTTGATCTTTTTTGCAGGCGTGGCTACGGGCTGGAGCACCCGGACGCTGCATATTGCAAAAACTGGTCCAGAAGACTTGAATGCTTTGGCCCAAAACGGTTTATATCCAGCAAAGCTGATCCGCGTGGTCGATGGAGACACCTTGCAGGTGTGGTGGCAGGACGAGCGGGTTTCGGTGCGTTTGTTGTGCATCAATACGCCGGAACGCGGCCAACCAGGTTACGCGCAAGCGACGGCTCATTTGCGCGAACAGCTTGCCAGTGCCCACATGGTCGACTTGGAATTCGAAACTCCCGGGCAGATCGCCCGCGACCGCTTTGGCCGGCTTTTGGCTTACGTCTGGTTCAATGGCCGCAACTTGAACATCGAGCAAGTCCGCGCCGGCCACTCCCGGTTCTGGACCAAGTACGGAACCGGGCATCACGCTGCCGAATTTCGCCAGGTAGAACAGTAAAAAAAAACGCCTTGCATGCCCGGCCCGTTCGGATGGGCGAATCGCACGCACGAGGCGGACGTTGAGTCCGTCCATCTGAACGCGCGAAACGGCCAAGCCGGGTGAGAATTTTTTAAAGGGGGTCTGGGGAATTTTTTTGTAAAAAAGTTCCCCCGGAATCGGCAAGTAAACGGATCAAATTCCCGCCTGCCGGGCATACTCGGCGCGTGCGCCGTGCTCGACGGTGAGCATCTCCTGCAACGGCTGGCGGAAATCCTCCTGCCCCAGACAGAAGATCCCGTGCCCGCGAACAATCGCCCCCCGGCCGTTTTCCGCCAACGCCGGCGGCACGGTCCGGCAGAGGCCGGTGGGACCGTTGCCGGTTTCGCCCGGCACGACCGGCACCCCGCAAACCAGCGGGCGCTCCGGACAGGCGACGTGGCAGGCCCCGCGTTGCGGACAATCCGTACGCTCGCAGCGCAGCGACAGGACCACGGTGAAACGCGGATGGCTGTGGAGAATAGCGCGGGCGCCCGTATCCAGCACGGCCGCGCGGTGGGCGGCCAACTCACTCGACGCGGTCAGCCCCGCGCAGGAGGAGCCGTCCAGGGCCACGGGGTCGATCTGACCGGGCAATTCGTCCAGCGGCGCGCCGGTCTGGCTGATGTAGAGGGTCTCGCCCAACCGGTAGGAGACGTTACCGAAATAGGAATCGACCAGCCCCCACTCGACCACCAGCCGCCCGGCTTCGGCCACGGCCGCCTGAGCCGGGCCGCTCTCGGTGAAGGGGCCGACCAGCGCCCCCCCGCCGGCCACGGCCGGCGGCAGGTCCGCAGCCAGGGCCTGTTGCAGGATCTTCTTCTCGGCTCGTTTGAGCCTGCCGTCGGCGGCCTCGTCCAGCCGGTCGCCGCAGAACTTCACGAAGGCGGCAAAACAAGCCGAGCTGTAGACCACATACGCCTGCTCCGGGGTGTAGGGGCCGATCGTGAACAGGCCGCGGCCCACCACCCAGGCGTTGCCCGCCCGGCGCAGCACGCCGGCCACGGCCGCCGGCGCGGTCTCCCGGGTCACCGCGATGCCGCGCAGAAAGGTGCGGCTCTCGTTGTCTTCGGGCCGGACGAAATCCGGATACGTCTTGGCCAGGGATTCGAACATTTCCAGATAGGGTGACGCCGGCTGGCTGTAGACCAGCGCCGCCGGCCCGGAGCCCAACTCGCGCCACACCTCCCGGGCGTAGTCTGCCTCGGGACCGGTGCGGTTCCAGACCGTCTCCTCGTCCACCCCGGCCAGCACCGGCGCTCCCGCGTCGGCCATCCCCATCCGCGCCAGCTTGACGGCGAACTTTTCCAATACGTCCTGCATGGACTGGTGCCTTTCCGGCGGCCGGCGCCTATTTTTTATTCCGCTGCGCCCAGAACTCGCCCCATTCGGCCAGGAAGTCGGAGCTGCTCCATTCCTTGGCCAGCCCCACGCCGGGCACGATCTCGATCTGCAACTCCTGGCAGACCGCCCACTCGGGAATGGTCTTCATATCCACCCGGTCGCCGCCCTTGGTGAAGACATGGGGCTTGAGCTGGCGCAGCGCGCCGCAGACTGTCTGGTCGGCGTCGGTCTCATAGGGGATCACGTAATCCACTCCGCGCAGGCAGGCGACCAGGTGGCAGCGGGTCTGCACGTCTTGAAAGGCCTTGCCCTTCTTGCGCCGCAGGAAACCGTCGCCGTTGACGACCACGACCAGCGTATCGCCGTGGCGGCGGGATTCGTTGATGCAGGTGGCGTGGCCGGGATGGAGCGGGTCATAGCCGCCGGAGGTGCAGACGATCCGGCCCAACCGCTCGCCCAGAATCTCCCGAATGCGCGCGAACTCTTCAAAAGTCACGATCTTGGCGTAATCGCCCATGGGGTTCTCCAGTCCATTCAAACGGCGCTGCGTTAATCAACATTATACGGAAATGACCGGCCAGGCAAAGCTTGTCGTGCCGGAGAGGCAAAAAAGTTATCCTCCCCCTTGCCCCCGGCCGACGCCAGACTAGAATGTTAGGAATTGTTTGGCCGGCCTCGGTGGCCGGGATTGACACAAGGCTGGACATATGACCATGTTTTCAGAGCGGCGGCGGTCGGTCAAGCGCTCGCTGATGCGCCTGCTGGACAATCCTGCGCTCGACCCCGAAATGGTGGCCGCCGTGGCCGGCGACCGCCCGCTCAGCGCCGAGGAGAAGCGGCAGTATTCCCACATCCGCCGCCGCCGGGGGCGCAACATCTATTGCGATCTGCTCTTCGCCCTGACCCACGTCTATTTCCCCGAAGACGAAGCCAAGGCGGTCTGGGGCGAGATCCTGGATCACAAGGATCGCCTGACCGAGAGCCTGGGCCGCAACCCCGGGGTCTCGGTGGCCGTCCACGACTACCTGATCAACGTCCGCCAGGCGCTCAAGTCGCTGGTCCTGATCCCGGCCGAGCGCATGACCCTGCTGGCCGAGGTGGCCCTCAAGGACGGCCTGACCGAGCTCTACGACTCCGGGTCTTTCCAAACCTTCCTGGAACGGGAGATGAAGCGCTTCAAACGCTACGGGACCACGCTCTCGCTGATCCTGCTGGACCTGGACAATTTCAAGCGCTTCAACGACACGCGTGGCCACCCGGAAGGCGACCGGCTGCTCAAGCGCCTGGGCGCGGTGATCCGCCAGAACTGCCGCGAGATGGACGTGGCCGCCCGGATCGGCGGCGAGGAGTTTGCGCTGCTCCTGCCCCATACCGACGTCGCCCAGGCCGAGGTGATCGCCCAGCGGCTGCGGCGCAGCATTGAAAAAACCTTCGCGGAAGATTTTCAGACCACGGCCAGCCTGGGAGTGGCCGCCTGCCCCGAACACGCCCGGGAGGGCGATGACCTGATCCGCAAGGCCGATGACGCCATGTACGACGCCAAGCATGCCGGCAAGAACCGCGTCTGCGTCTGGAATGAGTGTTAAGCCCAACCGCTACTGGCCGATTCCGGGGAACCTTTTGCGCCCCCAAGGCCCCCGGCCGGCGCTTATTCGAACTGGAAGAAATCCGCCAGCCAGAACTGATGGTTGTTGTTAGCGATCTTCGACCAGGTGATGCTGTTGCGTTCGGCGTTGGGATATTTGGCATCGTCCTTCATCGGCCCGGTCATATAGCGGTTGCGCCGGACATTGCCGTTGGCCAGCTTGCCCGAGAGCTTGCCTGACAGCCCCAGGATCGCCAGCGGCAGCCGCATTTCCGTGGTGTAGCCGTCACCCACCACCACGGCCGCGGCCGAAAAATCCTGGCTCTTCTTCTGCTCGTCGGTCAGCCCCTTGCCCGTCCCGCCCAAGGGGCAGTAGCGAACGAAGGCGCCGGAGGCGGCGATCACGAACTGCTGATAATCGTAGTCCCGGGTGGCGTCGATAAAGAACTCGACCGCGTCGTCCTTCCAGGCCGTCTCCTCATATCCCGGCCGGTAATTGCGCCTGAGCTGCCGGACGTATTTCTCCGGGCAGCGCACCGCGATATACAGGTCGGTGTCGTTATAGAGCATCCGCACCTCGGGGGACAGCTCGCCCGCCTCGCCGATGTCGGGATGGCTGTCGTAAGCGCTCCAGAAAGGCTTGGGCAGGGTCGAGAGCTGGCCGTAGACCTCCTCGTCCAGCTGTCCGTCCACTTTG
>CAYMGG010000029.1:0-27938 GCA_964389915.1 uncultured Planctomycetaceae bacterium | reverse complement strand
GGTCAGCCGTTTGGGCGCCATCGTCACCTGCCGCAACTGCGGCAAAGCCATGCGCCTGACCCTCAAACGTTAAGGCCGGCAAAGCGGTTTGCTGAAAATTCTTTGAAAGGGTGTGGGAAAACTTTCTTATAAGAAAGTTTTCCCACTTTCAATTCCGGACCATCGTTGCGGGGCTGACCCTGACCGTCTCACCCGCACAGAGGAGGTTTCCCGTGTCCATGCCCCTGATCCGCGCCATCGAAGGCACCCGCGACTACTTCGATCTGGACGGCGCCCGGTTCCGCAAGGCCCTGCGCGCGGCCGAGGAGATGTTCGGCCGCTACGGCTACGCCTGGATCGGCACGCCGGTCTTCGAGCCGACCGAGCTCTTCGCCCGTTCCATCGGCGAGACCACCGACATCGTCGAGAAGGAGATGTACACCTTCACCCCCGGCTCCGAAACCCTCACCCTGCGCCCCGAGGGCACGGCCGGCGTGGTCCGCGCCTACCTGCAACACAGCCTGCACAAGTCGGGCGGACTGACCAAGCTCTGGTACGCCGGCCCCATGTTCCGCCGCGAGCGCCCGCAGAAAGGGCGCTACCGCCAATTTAACCAGGTCGGCGTGGAGGCCCTGGGCGCGACCGATCCGCTGCTGGACGCCGAGACCGTGGCCCTGGGCCTGGCTTATTACGCCTCCGTGGGCGTCAGCGGCGTGCGTACGCGCCTGAACAGCATCGGCTGCGCCAAGCCCGAATGCCGCCCGGCATTTCGCGCCCGGCTGCGCACGGAACTGGAGCCCCGCCTGGGCGAGCTGTGCAAGACCTGCCGCGACCGCTTCGGCCGCAACATCCTGCGCATCCTGGATTGCAAGAACGAGGCCTGCCGCCAAGTGGTCGCCGGCCTGTCGAAGAGCCACGAGCACCTCTGCGGCGAATGCGCCGACCACTTCGTCGCCGTGCGCGAGGGCCTGGACGCCCAGGGCGTGGAATACACGGTCGACGCCACCCTGGTGCGCGGGTTGGACTATTACACCAAGACCGTCTTCGAATACACCCACTCGGCCCTGGGGGCGCAGGACGCCATCGGCGGCGGCGGCCGCTATGACGGCCTGGTCGAAGAATTGGGCGGCCCGGCCACGCCGGCGGTGGGCTTTGCGCTGGGGGTGGAACGGGTGATGCTGGCCATGGAGGCGCTGAGCGCCTGCTGCTGCCAGGCTCCCTTCTGCATCTTCGGCGTCGGCCTGGGCGAGGCCGGCCACCGGGCCATGTCCGGCCTGATCGCCCGGCTGCGGGCGGAAGGCTACTCGGCCGATTTGGACTACGAGGGCCGCTCCTTCAAAGCCCAGTTGCGCGCGGCCAACAAACGCGGGGCGCTCCTGGCCCTGATCCTGGGCGACGCGGAGTTGGAAAAGGGCGAGATCATCGTCAAGGATATGCGCGAGGGTGGCACGCAAGCTGCGGTGCCGCTAAGCGAACTGCTCGAAGTGGTCCGCAAACTGTTGCCGCACGCGCTGGGTTGACCGCAAAACAACCCGGGGGAACTTTTTTGCAAAAAAGTTCCCCCGGGCCCCTTCAAAAAACTCTCGACCAGCTTCGCCGTTTCGAATGTTCAGCCGTTGATGACGGCCTCGACTTCGCGGCGCATCTGGTCGCGCAGCTCGGCGGTGCGGGCCTCCAGATTGAGGCGCAACACGGGCTCGGTGTTGCTGGCCCGGACATTGCACCACCAGTCGGAATGAATGACCGAGAGGCCGTCGAGATGGAGGATCTCGCCGCCCGCGCCAAAAGTCTTCTCCACCGCCGCCATCTTGGCGTCCTTGTCCTCGACCTCGAAGTTGATCTCGCCGGTGGCGAAATACTTGCGGCAGGGGGCGACGATCTGGGAGAGTTTTTTATTGCGCTTGCTGATGAGCGAGAGCACGGCCAGCATGGCCATCTCGGCGTTGTCGGTGAAATGGATGTCGCGGAAATAAAAGTGGCCGGAAAGCTCGCCGGCGAAGATGCTGTCGTGCTCGCGCATGGTGGCCTTGATGTAGGAGTGGCCCACCCGGCTCATCACCGGCTTGCCGCCGCGCTTTTCGATCTCCTCCTTGCAGATCCAGGAGCTGCGCAGGTCGTAGATGATGGTCGCGCCGGGCTCGCGCTCGAGCATCTCCCCGGCCAGCAGGGCGGTGACGAAGTCGGCCGGAACAATGTTGCCCGCGTCGTCCACGTACATGCTGCGGTCCCCGTCGCCGTCGTAGGCCACGCCCAGGTCCGCCCCGACCTCGCGGACCTTGGCTTGCAGGTCGCGCATGTTCTCTTCCTTGAGCGGGTTGGCCTCGTGGTTGGGGAAGGTGCCGTCCGGCTCGAAGTACATGGGGATGAGCTCGCAGGGCAGCTTTTCGAACAGCTGCGGCAGGAACGCGCCCATCACCCCGTTGCCCGCGTCGACCACCACGGTCAGTGGCTTGATCCCTTCCGAAAACTTGAGCAGGTGCGCGCAGTAGTCGGCCTGGATGTCGCGCTCCTCGACCGAACCGACCTTGCCGCCGGTGGGCAGGCGGTCGGCGGCGATCAGCTTCTCCATCTCCTTGAGGCCGGTGTCGTAGGCCACGGGCACGGCGTCGGCCCGGCACCATTTGCAGCCGTTATATTCGGCGGGATTATGGCTGGCGGTGATCTGGACGCCGGCGTCGGCCTTCCAGAAGGCGGTGGCGTAGTAGAGCATGGGGGTGGAGGCCATGCCGATGTCGATGACGTCGGCGCCGGCCATGGTCAGGCCCTTGATCATGGCCGCGGCCAGGGCCGGGCCGCTCTCGCGCATGTCGCGGCCGACGACCACGGTCTTGGCCTTGAGCACCGCGACCGCCGCCAAACCGATCTGGGTGAAGAGCTCTTCGTCAATCTGCTGTGGATACGTGCCGCGAATGTCGTAGGCCTTGAAGACGCCCATCTCGGTCCTCCTGGGGGAAACTGGCGACGCATGCAGCCGGCGGCGCGAACGGCACCCCCGGCGAACCGGAATTCTAAAGGATTAAGGCCGGCTCGCAAGCAAAATTGGCCGACGGGCGGCAATCCTAACCTGCAGCGGAAAAAACTTTCCCCCGCTCGGGCCGGAGCTCAAGCGGGGGAAGGCGGTCGACCGGAACGTCCGGCGCCGGCGTTTATTTTTTATCCGTTGCCGGCGCGGCAGGAAGCTGCGGGCCGCAAGCTTCGACCAAGGGGCCGAAGCCGATCTCGCCGCGGCTGAAGGGGCCAAGGTTGGTTACAGTGTTGCCCTCGATTTTGACATTGCGGCAACTGGCCAGAAAGATCCCGTAACTGGGGTCGCCGCTGTCCCTGACTCCGGCCTCGGCCCCCATCTCCAAAGGCTGGCGGCGGCCGGGTCGGGTGATCGTGTTGTTCGTCACCGCGCTGTCGCCGACGTTGATGAGCGAGATGCCGCAGGTGGCCGAATCCACGATCTGGTTGCCGTCAATGACCAGGCCCGAGCTGAGCGGATATTTGCAGACCTGCTTGCCGCCCTCGTTGAAGACCGAGATCGCCCCCAGATGCAGCCCCCAGGGCACACGGCAGGTGAGCATGTTGGCGCATTCGACCAGGGTGTTGCCCGTCACCCGCACGTTGCGCGGAAACAGCCCTTCCAGCCAATAAGCTTCGCTCGCCAACTCGATGCCCGGCAAGCCGAACCGTTCCAGCCGGTTGTTCTCGATCACCGCGTCGGTGCTCTTGCTCAGAATCCCGCGCACGAAGCCATCGTGGAAGTAATTGTTGCGGATGATGGCCCCCCGGCAGGCCCGGTCCAGACAACTGATGAAGTCGAATTTGCCCACCGTGATCGGCTGATCCAGGGTCACGATGTCTGCGAAAGCCTTGGGGTGCAGATCGATCATCCGCCCGCCCTGCTTGCGGTATTCGGCCGGCATGGCCCGGATCGCCGCCAGGATCTTCTCGTCCGTGATATGCTCGACCGCTTTGACTTTGGCCGTACCGAGCGGTTCGAGCGTCTCCAGCCGATTGAATTCCAGTTCGCTGCCTTCGACCAACTCGTCGCCGTAATGGCCCAGGACCGTGATCCGGTCGGGCGCGTTCTGTTCGACCACGAGCATGAAGAAACCGTGGATGTTGATGAAATCGTCGGCCGCGTGGGAGAATTCGCACTCCTCGATGATCGGGCCGCGCACGTTTTTGATCGCATGGAAGATGTCGGCGTTGCAGGCCAGAAGCCGGCGCGTGCCCGGCCGACGGATCACCCGGCAGCGGCGATAGACGTTGCCCCCCTCGCCGCCCACGTCGGAAAAGGCCATGTGCGGGGCGAAATAAATGGTCAGATCCTCCAGCACGTTGCCCGCCCCGTTGCAGTTCACGGCCATGCGCATCGACCGGTCGGGCAGGCAGAGCCGGTCGCCCACCGCCACCTGGGTCTGGTAGGCGAAGATCCAGCCGTGCATGAACCGGGCCTTGTAGGTGCGCCCGTCTTTGCCTTCCAGCTTTTCCAGCGTCTTGACCCAGTCCATGCGCACGTCGCGCATGTGACCGTCCGGGCCATAAATAACGGCCTTGATGTTGCCGCCCGTCTTCCAGCCGTCCGGCAGAGGGAAGCCAGGATCGATCGTGATCTCGACGCTGCGGTCCTCCGGATCGATGGCCTTGATCTCGCCCTGGGAGGAGCCGTAAGGGTCATAGTCGATGGTCAGGCCGCGCAGGGTCACTTCGCGGCAGTCGACCAGCATCACGCCGTCGATCCGCTGCCGGCCGTCGAACCAGAAGGTCGCCCCGCGCGCGTCGATGGTCAGGCCGTAAACCTTCTCCAATTTGAAATTCGGGGTCTCCTTGCTGCCGAAGCGGTAATCGCCCGGCGCAACGGCGAAGTTTTTGTCGCCGCGCGCAATTGCCTCCTTGAGCTCGGCCATCAGCTTGGCGGCGGCTTCGCGCTGGCCCTGCTTGATCTCATCGGTCCAGGCGGCGATCTCCGCCGGGTAAAGCCAATTCTCTTCTGCGGCCAGACCGGCGGCCAACCCCCACAGACTGCCCAGGGCGGCCAAAAGCGTAATGCAACGGGAACGGGGCATGGTTTTCTCCTTGAGCGAAGATCACTTGATCGGGCCGTCGAGATGGCCGAAGACGTCGTTTTCATTGAGACTGAGCGGGCCGTAGGAGCCGGTCGTCAGATGCCCGTCGGGAAAGGCGAGGTTGCCCTTGCCCTGATGGCGCGGGGGGATCACGCTCGCCGGCGGACTGACGATCATCCAGTCACGGCAGACCGGGCAGCGGATGATCGAATTGTAGGCCGGCACGCCGGAGGAATTGAGCTGCGGCCGGCCGCCGGAATACTGCTCGGTGTCGGCGATCATGACGATGCCGCTGGGCCGCTTGATGGCGGCCAGGGAGACCCAGCCCCGGGCCCAGGCGCCCCAGCCGGTCGGAAAGCTGATCAGGTGCTGCTGGTTGACGCCGTAGCCGCTGCCGGCGTCTTCCATCGTGGCCGGGTGACCGGAGGGGCAGCTCCAGACCCCGCCCACGGCCCGGCCGTTGCCGATGTTGCCGGTCCAGCGCTCGGCCGGCAGACCGTAGCGGTCGGCCAGAATATTGGCGAAATATTTGCGGTCATAATCGGGATAGCTCCCGGTGGCGCCGGCGTTGACCACGGGCAGCAGGCCGCCGTAATCGTCGGCATAGAGCATGAAGCCGGTGGCGATCTGGCGCAGATTGTTGGCGCAATAGCTGGTCTTGGCGCTCTGATTCGCCTTCTCCAACGCCGGCAGAAGCATGGCCGCCAGAACCGAGATGATGGCGGTTACGACCAGCAACTCCACTAGCGTGAAACCGGCGGCGAGGCAATGACGACGCATGATTCTTTCCCCCTCTCTCTGACCCGCAAGCGGCGTTTCGGCATTCATTACTTACTTTATTCTCTCTCCCGGTTGACACTATAGCACAATCTAGACAATATATAAAACTATCTGGACTGAAAGGATACTGGCGAACATGAAACTGCGCAGCGAGGTGAAGATTTTCAACCGGCGCCTGGGCGGGCTGATTTCCGAACTGGGCGAACTGGAATTCGAACGCTTGGCCGTCACCCCCCGCCTGGGCCACTGGGTGGCCACTCCCCCCGGACAGAGCGTCACCCCCCATGCTCATCCCCATCTGGAAGCGACCTTCATCCTGGTCGGAGGGATGGATTACCGCTGCGGCCGGCGGGAGATCGCGGTCCGGGCAGGCGAACTGTTCATCATGCCGCCCAACGTCCGCCACCGCTGGACCGCCCTGCGCCAGCCGCAACTCCACCTGAGCTTCATACTCTCGTTCGCGCCGGCCGGCGGCGGTTCGCCCCGCGAGTGCCACCCCTTCCTGCGCCGGGTGGGCGAGAACCTGGGCTATCGACTGATCCCGACCGCCGAACTCCGCCCGGCCGCCGAACTCCTGATCAACCTGGTCGACGCCGGGGGCCGGCTCCTGCCCCAGACCGGCCGTTTCGCCCTCAGCACCTACCTGGGCCTGCTCTGCCAGGAGCTGCTCCAAGCGGGCGGCGATGAAATCGACCTGGCGACCCAACCCGAGTTCCCGCCTGAACTGGACGAAGCCGAACGGATCTGCCGCCGGGTGGAGGGGATGAGCAGCTCGCTTATGGCCCGGGAGATCTCGCTGCGGACCATCGCCGGCCACTTGGGCATCAGCATCCGCCATCTCTGCCGGGTCTTTCGCCAACGCCGCCAACTCACGGTCTGGGAGACCATGCAGCGCCTGCGCTTGGCCCAGGCCGAAAAACTGCTGCAAGAGAGCGAATACACGGTCAAGGAGATCGGCGCGCTCTGCGGCATGCCCAACCCCAGCTACTTCTGCCGCTTCTTCCGCCAGCGCACCGGCCGGACGCCGGCCCGATTTCGGGAACTTAATCGCCCGGGCGGTTGAACTGCGCGCACTCCGTTTCCGGGGGAATTTTTTTGAAAAAAAATTCCCGCCGGACCCCCTCAAAAACTTTAGCCAGTTTTGCTCGCGTGGGCGTCCAGATGGACGAATTCAAGATACTTGGCGCTTGAGTGCCGGTTTGAAAGCCAGGCAATCATCCATCAACGAAAACCCCAAGGGTTCTAAAACGTGACCGACTGAATTCATCCATCTGAACGCACGAAACGGCGAAGCTGGGCGAGAATTTTTTTGCGGGGGTCCGGGGGAACTTTTTTTGTAAAAAGAGCTCCCCCGGGAAAACGGTCAGCGGGCGGACGCCCCATCTCCGGCCACGGCGCTGAGCAGGTCGGCCAGAGTCGCGGCCAGGGCCGGATCTTCCGCCGGTCGGACCGCGCCGGGTGCGGTCGGTGCCGCTACGGAGTCGATCAACCGGCGTTCGGTTTCGTTTCGGTAAAGGAAGCCGTCGGCCTGGGCCAAGACCGAACGCACGGCGGCAAAACGCAGGCGCGGCTCATCGTCGAAGACCGGGGCCAGAATCCGCGCCCCGCGCACCCGGGGCAGGCCCAGGCAGACCGGCGCGTAGGCCGCGCCGCAAAATAGCCAGACCCGCTCCGGCTCGGCCGCCAGGTGGCGGAAGAGCTCCGAAGACCACGGCCCCTGCTCGCGCAGGAAGCGCTTCTCCAGTTCCGGCGTCAGGCGCGACCGCAAGTCTGGTTCGAAAACGATTCGGGCCACGCGATGGAAGTAAAAAAGCGAGCGCGGAAAATCCACCGGGAAGCGGCGCACCAGCACGCCGTCCTCGCGGCCGGCCCCGGCCGGAAAATGATCCTCCCAGGTCTCTTCGCTCAGGGCGCAGGTGGTCAGCACTTCGGCCTCGCCCTCGGCCCAGCCGCGCGCGGCGCGCAGCACGGCCCGGCAGAGGTCGGCCTCGGGACCGCCCACGCCCGGACCGTAACGGGGCACGACCAACGCCAGCTTCATCGGCAGACCTCCCGCAGAATCGCCTGGATCTTGCCGCCCACCACCTCGGGCGAGTAGTCGTTCAGGCGCTCGCGCTGGCGGGCGATGATCCGCGCGCGCAGCCCCTGGTCCGTCACCAAGAGCCGCGCCAGTTCCGCGATCAGCGGAATGTCCTTCTCCTTGACCAGCACGCCCGCTCCGCCCAGGGTTTCCGGCACCGCCCCGGCCGCATAGGCCAAAACCGGCACACCGTGGTGCATCGCCTCCAACAGAGGCACGCAAAAGCCTTCATGTTCGCTCAGGCAGAGGAAGACCCCTGCCCGCCGGTAGCAGGCGAGCAAACCTGCCTGGGAGATGTGGTCGGGAAAGATGACGTCCGCGGAGGCGCCGACTGAGCGGGCGACCTCTAGCAACTCGGCCTTGTATTCCGGCAGGCTCTGCCCGCCGACCAGGATCAGCCGGCTCTGGGCGTCGATGTAGCGCCGGTACCAGCCGAAGGCGCGGATCACGTCCTCCTGGCACTTGTTGGGGCTGAGCCGGCCGACGAAGAGGAAGTTGGTCTTGCCGTCGCCGAAGCGCTCCATAACCTCGGGGTCGGGCTCGGCGTCGAGCTTGCTCCAATCCATGATGACCGGCGGGGCCACCCGGGGCGTAGCGTAGCCGACCTCGACCAGCTCCGCGGCGTTGAACTCCGAATCGCCCACCGCCAGGTCGACCACCTCGCGGAAATCGGCCAGCTGGGCCCGGCCGAGGCGGGTCTCCTCGTACTGCGGCCCGTCGTAGCCGGCGAAGAAGACGGCCGGGGTGATGTTGTGATACCAGAGCACCTTCCGGCCGGGCAGCTCACGAAACAGTTGGTTCAACTTCGCGTCGCCGATTGAATAATGATAGATCGTAGCGGTCTGGCGGTCGGCGGAGAGCTCGCCCAGCGGCCGGCCCAGGTGGCGGGCGTTATCGAGCACGTTGATGGCGTGGATGCGCGAGTCGTGCCCCTGGGCACGCAGGAAACCGTCGATGGCGATGGCGTGGTTGCCGATCGCGTCGCCGGCCATGAACGTGGGCAGGAGCTGGACGACCTTCATGCGAACCCCGGATCAATCGACTCTGGCCGATTTTCCGGGAACCTTTTTTGCAAAAAAGATTCCCAGGCCCTCCAAAAAACTCTCACCTGACTTCGCCGTTTCGAACGTTCAGACAAACAAATTTGGCGTCTGTCTCATTCGCGCGATTCATCCATCTGAACGTTGAAGCAGGCGAAGCTTGATTAAAGTTTTTTGAAGAGTTTGAGAAAACTTTTTTCCAAAAAAGTTTTCTCAAAGCGGCTTATTCACTTCAAAGCAAAGCCCCAGCCGTTCAACGCGGCCCGGAATTTCTCCACGATCTTGGGCCAGGCGTAGTTGGCCCGGACGTAGCGCGCGCCGTTCTCGGCCATGCGCTGCCGTTCGGCCGGATGATCGAGCAGGTAATCGATGCAGCCGGAGAATTCAGCGTAATCGGTGAAGAAGAGGCCGCCGTTGCTGGCCACGCAGTGGTCGCGGGTGACCGCGCAGTCGGCGTTGACCAGAACCGGCGAGCCGGCGATCCAGGCCTCCATCACCACCAGTGAAAAACTCTCGTTCAGCGAGGGCTGGCAGAGGGCCGCGGCTCCGCCGTAGGCGTCGTATTTGTCCTGGGTCGGCACGAAGCCCAGGTCGACCACATCCCGCTCGTGGCCGGCCGGCACGGGCACCTCGCCGGGGCCGATCAGGACTAGCTTAAGTTCCCGTCCCGTCGTCGCCCGGTAGCGGCTGAAAAACTCCACCAGTTGCGGCACGTTCTTGGTGGCGTCCTTGCGCCCGGCGCAGAGCAGATATTCGCCCAACTTGTATTTTTCGCGGAACCGCTCGGGCCGGCTCTCGAAGTCCGTATTCACCCCTTCACCCAGCAGCACACCCCGGCCGGGCTTGAGATCGTACAAGCGCTTGGCCAAGCGCTGTTCGGCCGGCACATGAAAGACGATGCCCGCGGCTTGCTCGAACATGGGCTTGTAGGCGACCATGTAGGCATAGCCCTCGTCGTGCAGGCAGGGAATCAGCACCGTCCGCTCCGGGCAGGCGAGCGTGCCCCAGTAGCTGGTGCCGAACATGTAGGGAATGGCCACGTAGACATATTCGTCCCGGTGGGCGCGCATATACTCGACCAGTTCCTCGCTGCGCACGATGTTGCGCATGAAGACGGTCTCCTCGGCGGGCGTAAGGCGCTCGCCGGCCATCAGCCGCCGGTTGAGCCGGGCGAAGCCTTCGATGTCGTCCTGGGGCGTGGTGCGGAACCGCCGGATGGGGAGGCCGTCGTAGTCTTCCACGCCCGGCCGGTAGTGCTCGACGTTCCAGTCGCTCTGGAACTCGCGGATGCAGGTGGTGAGGATTTCTACGTCCAGGCCGGAGCGGTGCAGATGCCGCGCGGTCAGGCGGCACTCGGCCTCCGCGCCGCCGGGAATGTCCCGACCGAACCAGGGAATGACGAAGCCCAGCTTCATCCGGGTCATTTCCTGGCCAGCACCGCGTATTCGGGCGCGCCGCCCAGCAGTTCGCCGACGGCCCGGGGTTCGGTCCGCGCCGCTGCGGGCAGCTCCGTCCGCCGGGCCGACGCGCCGGTCAGCAGCGCGACCTCGCGGCAGCCCAGATCCTCCAGCAGGAAAACCAGCGCCGCCGGCTGGGGCGCCTGCACCCGGGTCAGATCCAACCCCAGGCGGGCGGCCGCGTCGGGCGCGCCGGGATTGAGGGTTTCGATCAGCAGCAGACCTCCCGGCTTGAGCCGCTGGATCGCCGCGCGCAGAAGCTGGATCATCTGCGGGGCGGCGAAATACTCGACCACCTGGAGCAGGGCGATTCCGCCCAGGCAGGCCTCGGGCAGCGCGGCCAGGGCGTCGAACCCGTCTCTGCGCTCCACCGGCAGGCCGCGCTCTTTGCCAAACTTGACGATCTGCGGATTGCTGTCCACGCCGCGCACGGCCACGCCCGCGTCCCAGAGCAGCTCCACCAGCTCGCCCCGGCCGCAACCGATGTCCAGCACCTTGTCGGCTTCGGCCAGATAGGGCAGATACTTGCGCCGCTCGGCCTGAGTCTCGGCGAAGGATTTTCCGAAGCGTTCGGTGAACGCCAACTGGTCGAAGAGCGGCGGGGTGCGATCCGGCAGGCAGCGCAGCTGCCGCGAGAGCTCCGCCAGCAGGGCCTCCTGGGCCGCGGCATGGTGCAGCAGCCGATCGGCCAGGACCAGTTGAGCGTTGAAGACTTCCGACACCTGAAAGAGCTGCTGGCGGATGAGAAAGCGGATGAGCCGCTTCCCGGCCAGAATCAGCTTGCCCAGCAGACCCGGACGGTGGGTGAAGAGCGTGCCGAACGCGGCCACGCTCTGGCGCAGCCGGGCGAATTCGTGATGCAGCTGCAACCGCTGGCCGGAGAGTTCCTCATGCCGGAGGGCGAGCTGGCGTTCTTGGGGTTCGGTCGGCAGTTCGGGCAAAGCGAAGCGCAGTTCCAGATTCCGGCGGACCCGCTTCATGATGTCCAGAACGTCGATTTCCGAATCGCGGATCTCCACCAAACCGAAATCCGGCGGCTGCGGCAAAGGACTCTGCGCCATGCCGGGAATCTCCTGGCAAGGATGAGGGGCAACGGCTGATTGCCTGGTCGAATCTGATCTGCCCGAACACAACGTGCTATTCATGAATCAGATATATATGCAACCAAAGTTGAAAAGGCAATAAAATTATCCCTCAGGGCGGGGCGCAAAGTCAGCCCCCGGGAAGCTTGCGACGCCATAATTAATACTAGGGCGCCACCTGCTGCGCGCCGGGCCGGGCGCCGGGCTCCGCCTTGGCCGCCCCTTGGCCGAGCGAAAAGTCGGCCGGTTTGCCTCGCCGCTGCCGGGCCAACCAGTTCAGCGCCGCGGCCACCTCCGAATCGTGCCCGCCCTCGAAGACCGTGATCCGCGCCGCGCCGGCCGCCCGGCGGAACAGGACCGCCCGGGTTCGCTCGGGATCGTCCTCGCGCTCGGCCGCCAGCTCCGGCGGCACGGCCTGCTGTTTAGTCATGAAGTCGATGGCTTGCGGACTGAGCCGCCGGTCGGCCAGGCCGTTGGCCTCGGCCAGCACGTTGAAGGCGTTGAGCGACTGGCTGACGGGTACCGAGCCGGTGTGGCCGTCGTGGATGCCGACGTTGATGTCCAGCGGCAGGCCAGCGGCGGCGGCCAGGCCGAACAGGGGCGAGCGGGCGGCGTATTCTTTCTCGGTCTGCGGCCCGGGCGCGCCGCCGCAGACGCGCTCGAGCATCTGCGAGTAATGCCCGCCGCGTTGGCTGTTCTGCGCGTGCCAGGCGGCCAGATCGGAGATTGGCACCCAGGCCGACACCGCGGTCCAGACCTTAGGCGCGCGTGCGGCCATCACCAGCGACATATGCCCGCCGCCCGAAGCGCCGACCAGATAAATCCGCGCCGCGTCGATGCGCGCCTGCCGCTTGGCATATTCGACCGCATCGAGCACGTCCTGCACCGCCAGCTCCGAGGCGCAGGCCTCCGGCCGCTGGTTCGGCCCGCGAAAATCGGGCGCGATCAGCACCCACCCCCGGTCCCGGGCCGGCCCGAGATAGCCCAAGCCCTGGTCGTAATTGCCGCTCCAGGTATGCAACGCGACCAACAGCGGCCGCAGACTGTCGCCCGACTCTGACGGCGTATAAAAAACGGCTTTCTGCTCCGCGCCGTCCTTGGAACTGGCGAGAGTGACCGTGTATTTTTTCAGTTCTTCCATGCGTTTGGCCTTTGCCGATTCCGATTCCGCGCTCTGCCCGGCGCCGCCAGCCAGCAGGATCAGCACCGCCGCCCATTTTCGTCCGATTTTTATCATCTGTTTGGCTCCGTGACGCCCGAAACCATCATTATATCCGATCTCCGGGGGAACTTTTTTGCAAAAAAGTTCCCCCGGTCCCCCCCAAAAAACTCTCACCCAGCTTTGCAGTTTCGAACGTTCAGATGGATAAACTCTACGTCTATCCCATTCGTGCGACTTGCCCTTCTGAACCTGCCGGTTACGCGAAGCGTTTGATGGGTGTGCGGCACGCACTGCAAAAAAGGTTTTCCCGCAAGTTTTTCACTTCGCCTGGCCCGATCCCGCCGTGTTGCGCGAATACAGCTCCAGATACAGACTCTCCAGCTGTCCGATCAGGCGCGGAGCCAGGAAACGCTGCAAATTCCCTTCGGCCTGAACCTGCATTTCGCGGCGGACCTCGGGCCGCAGAAGCTCGCTCCAGACTTCCGCCCAGGTTTCGGGCGCCGTGCTGGCCACCAACCGGCCGCCGCCGCCGCGCAGGACCTCGGCCACGCCGTCGACGTCGCGGGCGGCCACGGGCAGGCCTGCGGCCTGGGCCTCGAGGATTACCTTGCCGAAGCCCTCGCGCTCGGAGCAGACCGCCAGGCAATCGAGCGCCCGATAAACACGGGCCATGTCCAGCCGCGCGCCGGTGAAGACGATTCGCAGTCCCAATTCCCTGGCCTGCGTCTCCAAGGCCGGGCGCAGCTCGCCGTCCCCGACCACGGCGAAGGCGACGTCGGGCCGCTGCTTGGCCAGGCAGGCGGCCGCGCGCAAAAAAAGGTCATGATTTTTAAGCGGATGCAGTCGCCCGACCATGCCCACCACCGGAGCCGCCGGCGGCAGGCCCAACTCGGCCTTGACCGTGGCGGAGGGAGTCGGGTCGCGGTATTCGTCCGGATCGATACAGTTGTGGAATACTTGCAGCTTGGCTTCCGGGCGGTCGCCGGCGGCCAGCCGCGCGGCGCGCACGCCTTCGGAGACACAGAGCAGGCGGTCGGAACGCCGGTTGAGCCAGCCGGTCAGCCAACGCTGGCGCAACTTGCGCTCTTCCAGCGTGTCGTGGTGATGGGCGATGATGACGGGCACGCGGGCCAGGACCGCCGCCAGCCGGGCGGCGTGATTGGCCCGGCGCAGGTGGGTGTGGACGATCGCCGCACCGTCGGCCCGCCAGAGCCGGCCGAGCCGCCAAAGTCCGAGCGGCGAAAGCCGGCTGGCGAAGCGACAGAGGTGAAAGGGCACCCCCATCTCCCGCAGCCGGGGCTCCAGCGCTCCGCCGGAACGCAGGCAGCAGACCCGGGGCGCGAACCGCGTCCGGTCCAGACGGGCGACGAGGTCCAGGACCGCCAGCTGGGCTCCGCCCACCTCCAGGTCGGAGAGGATGTGCCAGACGTTGAGCATGTCGCCTTTGCAAACCCCCTCAGGTTGAGCCAAAAATAACCCGCTTTCCGGGGGAACTTTTTTGCAAAAAAGTTCCCCCGGACCCCTTCAAAAAACTCTCACCCAGCTTTGCCGTTTCGAACGTTCAGATGGATGAGCTCTACGTCTATCCCATTCGTGCGACTTGCCCATCTGAACCGGCCGGGTGCGCGAAACGTTTGCCGGGCGTGCGGCACGCACCTGCAAAAAAATTCCCCTAGCCCCGCTCGAAAAGCTCTTATCCGGCCCGTTTGAGAGGCGGTTGAATCATCGATCATAAGTTAAAAATCAGCAATCATAAATCGATCGCAGCCGCGGACAGGCGGGACATGAAAGAGCGGGAGGAATTTCAGGCCGGAGCGCCCGCGACTTCGGGCCGTTCCAAAAGCAGTACGGTGACGTCGTCGGCGAAGGTACCGGCGGCCGAGAAGCGGCGCGCCGCGGCCAACAGTTGGTCGGGCGTCTCCGCGCCGGGCCGGCCGCTCTGCTGGGCGAAACATTCGGCCAAGCGCTGGTGGCCAAAGAAGCCGATCTCGTCCTCGCCCTCGACCTCGGTCAGCCCGTCGGTATAGGCCAGCAGCCGTTCGCCCGGCCGCAGTTCGAAGCCGTCGGTGTGAAACTCCGCCCCGCCGGTCACGCCCAGGGGCAGGCCGCGGCTGGGCCACTCGCGCCAGTCCTTGCCGTCGGCGGCCAGGTGAATGAGCGGCGGATGACCCGCGCCGACACATTCGATCCAACGCCGGTTCGGATCGCAGACCATGGCCACGGTGGTCATCAGGAATTCGCGGTTGAAGGTCTCGAACATGAAGTTGTTGAGCTGGCTCATCAACTCGCCCAAAGGCAGACCCGAAAGAGCCAGAGAGCGCGCCAGAGTCCGGACTTGAACGCTGACCAGCGCCGGGGCCACGCCGTGGCCGGTGACGTCGGCCACGCAGAGAAAGCAGCGGCCGTCGGGCAGGGCGAAGCAGTCGTAATAGTCGCCGCAGAGCTGGGCGGCGGGCAGGTAGCGGTCGTGGAGCCGGATCTCGCCCAGATCGGGCAGAACCGTCGGCAGCAGGTTGAATTGGAGCGAGGCGGCCAGCTCCAACTCCTGCTCCAACCGGCGCAGGTGACCGGCGATCTCGCCCTGCATCCGTTCTAGCTCGCGGTTCTGATCCTGGATGCGCCGCCCGGCCTCCTCCAGTTGGAGCATCATGTCGGCGGCCTGCGAGCTGGCGCGGGCTAGCGAATGGCTCCGCTTCTCGCAGAGGCCGACGATCCGTCCCAGGCGCAGGAGCGTGCGCACCCGGAAGAGCAGCTCCTCGGGCGCGAGGTTGACCAGGACCAGGTCGTCGGCGCCGGCGGCGTAGGCCCGGGTCAGATCCTCGGACGCGCCGCGCAGAGAGTAGATCAGGATGGGCAGGAAGCGGTCGCCCAGGATCTGGCGCAGTTTTTGGCAGTTGTCATAGGCCGTGGTCTCGCGGGCCATGGCGCAGAGAATGACCAGATCGGGACACTCCCGCTGGACGGCCCCCACCACCTCGGCCGGGTCGTCGATGGCCACCAGCCGGAACTCCGGCCCGAAATCCAACACCGTCAGGGTGTCGCGGATGGCCCGGGAGTCGTAGACCACAAGCAGCGTGTTTTGGGCTTCGGTAGCGGCGGATTCGGTCATTGCGCTTGATCGGCGGCCTGACCACGGAAGTGCTTGGTGAGCAGGACCACGTTGCCTTTGTCGTTGTATTGGACGTCGTCCATCAGCTGCCGGGTGATGTAGACCCCGTAGCCGCCGGCGCGCTTGCCTTCCTTCATCCGTTCCATGATGTGGGCCAGCGGATCGACCGAGGGGTCGCGCAGGCCGCCGGGGGAGAACCCCTCCCCTTCGTCCTCGATCTTGAAGACGATGCGGTCGGGGAAGACGCAATACGAGAGGTGAATCCGCTTGTGGCGATCGCCCCGATTGCCCCATTCCACCGCGTTCTGCCCCAGCTCGTCGACCGCGACGCGAATGTCCTCTTTGGCCTCGTCGCCCAGGGGAATGTTGCCCAAGAGGGCGGTGAACTTTTGGAAACGCTCGACGTATTCGAAGTCGGTTGGCGCGGTGATCTCGACCCAGCCCTGGACCTCGCTGGTGATGTCCAGTTCGCCCTCCTCGCCGGAGAAACGATCGTGCCGGTCCAGGGCGCGGCGGACGATTTGCAGCAATTTTTCCACGCTGATGGGCTTTTCCAGATAATCCACCGCGCCCAGTTTCAGGCAGCGCAGGACGTTCTGGTCGTTTTTGTAGGCGGTAAAAACGATGAAGGCGATCCGGGGATGATCCGGCAGCACCGCCTGGATCAACTGCTCGCCCGTCATTTTGGGCATTTGCACATCGGTCAGGACCAGATCGTAGGCGAAATTGCTCTCGCTCAGCAATTTCAAAGCCTCTTCGCCGTTTTCGGCGGTTTGGACCTGGTAGAGATCCGATTTACGCAAGACATCGGCGCAGATTTTGCGAATGTGCGGATCGTCGTCGACGACTAACAGATATTTTTTGGCTTCTGTGTCTTCAAGCATATTCGAACCTGTTGCCGTAATGTAGAATTACCGCCTTCATAAGTTTATGGCATGGTTCAAAATTTGTGCCGCCAAACTGCCCACCATATCAAGACATGTTTTTAACTCGGTAACAATTAATGTCATATATTTCCGCCTTGTCAAGTCGTTTTGAGCTTCAGGTAAAATTTTCGGCCCGGGAAAATTTACCCTCTGCCCTTGACAACGCACCATTCATGAGGTTATGTATATTTATACTGTACGGTGTTTACTAATGATGAACACAATAAAATCAGTCGAAAAAGCCCTGCAACTGCTCAACACCATCGCCGCCCACGGCGACTGGATCGGGGTGCGCGAGCTGGCCCGGCTGGCCGGGCTGAAAGCGCCCAATGCTCAGAACATTCTCAAAACTCTGCAAAAGACCGGATATCTCGAATTCGACGAGCAGACCCGCCGCTACCGCCTGGGGCTGACCGTCTTGCGTCTGGCGGAAGGTTTGGACCCCGTGCGCCAGGTGGGCGACTTCGCCCGGCCTTATGTGGACGAGTTGTCGGAAGCCTATGACGAAACGGTCGCGGTCTTCATCCTCCTCCAGCGGCAGATGGTGGTGGCCGATTGGCGGGGCGGGCGGCAGGCCCTGGTGGTCCACGAACCCCGCCGGATTATCGAGCAGCCGCACGTGCTGGCCGGCGGGCGGGTGCTGCTGGCCTGGCAGGATGAATCCTTCCGCCGGTATTACGCCGAGCATGTCTTTGAAGCGAATCTGGGGATAAATATCCCGGCCACGCCCGCGGAATTGGAGACGGAGTTCGCCCGCACCCGCCGGCAGGGTTACGGCGAGGCGGTGAACACCCGCGAATCGGGCATCTGGGCCATGTCCGCGCCGGTCTTCGACGCCACCGGCCGGATCGTGCTGGCCCTGGCCTTCAGCGCGCCGCTCACCCGCCTGGAGGCGACCCGGCGCGACGAAGCCCTGGCCAAGCTGCTCGCCGTGACCGCCCGCATGACCGCGGCTCTGGGCGGCCGGGTTCCGGAATCGAGCCCCGAATCGCGGGGATAATCCCGAATATTCGCTGTGAGTTTTGCCGAGGAGCTGTCGATGTCGCAAAAACCGCTTGTCTGCGCCTATTATTTTCCGAATTGGCACCCCGACCCAAGAAACGACAAGTGGCACGGAACCGGCTGGACCGAATGGGAAGTGACCAAGTGCGCCCGGCCGCGCTTTCCGGGCCACCAGCAGCCCAAGGTTCCCCTCTGGGGCTATGAGGACGAATCCGACCCGGCCGTCATGAGCAAGAAGATCGCCGCCGCCGTCGACCACGGAATCGACGGATTCATTTTCGATTGGTACTGGTTCTCCGACGGCGGGTTTAGGTTGAAATGCATCGATCACGGCTTTCTAGACGCGCCTAATTGCGCGGACCTCAAATTCGCGGTCATGTGGGCCAATCACGATCCGATCTGCGTCCATCCAGGCAGCCGCATGTATCCCCGCCCGGCTTTGCTCGACGGAGCCACTTCGCCGGAGACCTTCCGCCAGGCCACGGACTATTGCATCGCGACCTATTTCAAGCGGCCCAATTATCTGCGGCTGAACGACGGCCTGTATTTCTCCTTCTTCCTGTTCGATCGGTTGATCGAGAATCTGGGCGGCGAGGCCGGGGCGCGCGAAGCGTTCCGAGATTTGCGCAACCGGGTGGAAAAGGCCGGACTGGGCAAGGTCAACCTCAACGCCTGCACCAACCCTTGGCGCAAACCCGAGGATTACGCCCTCTTGGAGCGAGTGGGGGTGGACTCGTATGGCAGCTATATCTGGGATCGGAATCAGGAGGTCTTTCCGGTTTGCGATTACGAAAAGACGGCCCGGGATATTGCCGCCAACTACCACACCCTGACCACCAATTGCGGCCGTTCGCCTTATTACCCCAACGTGACCATGGGCTGGGACGTCAGTCCGCGCTCGGTGCAATCGGAAATTTACGAGAACGTCGGCTATCCGTTCACCAACGTGATGTACGGCGCTCCGGCTCAATTCGAAGCGGCGCTGCGAAACGCCCGCGAGTTCCTTGGTTCCGGGCAGGCCACGGGCCAGATGCTGACCTTGAACGCCTGGAACGAATGGACCGAGGGCAGCTACCTGGAGCCGGATCAGCGGCACGGCTATGCCTATCTGGAAGCCGTCAAGAAGGTGTTCAAGGAGGAGCGGTAATGCTCGGAAGAATCGGACTACTCGGCCTGGCGGCGGCGATTTTTGCAACGACCCTGGCGGCGGCCGAACCGGTGTTCGTGCCGGCCGACGACCAGCGGCTCACCTATTCGGATTATCTGAACCTGGCCTTTGTCGATTCGCCGGCCCGGCCGGGGGCCAAGCTGGCCCGCTTCTCGCGGCCGCTGGACATGCCGCAGAAGGGCTACGGCAGCGACAATCCCGGCGCGCGCCTGCGGTTTCGGACCAACTCCGCCAGCGTGACCGTGGAGCTGTTCTACAACTCCCTGCACGTCTCGAAATCGGCCCGCAATCCGCGCGGCGTCTACTTCATCGACGGCCAGACCCAGCCGGGCTGGACCTTTGCCACCCAGGAATCGGCCGTGGTTCGGCCCGAAGAGACGGTCAAGGTCGCGCTGACAGCACCGGCCGCCGGGGCCCACGATTACGAGTTGGTCATGCCCTATGGTGATTCGACGGACGTGGCCGGCGTCTGGATCGAACCGGGCGCGGAGCTGACCGCCCCCACGCCGCGGCCGGCCTTCCGCCTCTTGATGTACGGCGATTCGATCACCCATGGTTTCACCGCCGCCGACGTGACCGGCAGCTATACCTTCAAAACCGCCCAATTGAAGAATTGGCAGCTGCTCAACCTGGGACTGGGCGGCCGGGCCTCGACCGTGGCCGACGGCACGGTGCTGGGCGGAGTCGAGTGCGACCTGGTGACCGTCCTGCTCGGGGTCAACGACTGGCAGGCGGGCCGGCCCGTGGAAGCCTATAAAAAGAATATGGCCGGTTTTATCGCGGCTTTCCGGGCCAAAAAGCCGCAGACGCCGATCTATTTCCTCACTCCGCTCTGGGTGCCGGAGAGTTGGCAGCCCAAGACGGCCAAACAGCCGCTGGAGGAGCGACTTGGTGGCCGAGACCAAGGATGCCCAGAGTCATTTGATCGACGGGACCAAGTTGATCGACCACGATCCGAAACTCTTCGACCGGGTGGCGGTGCACCCCAACGACGCGGGCTTCGCCCAGATGGCCCAGCGGCTGGCCGCGCAGCTGCCGTAAGTCTATCAGGAATGATCCAAGCGCCGACGCGATGCAGGAAGACGCCGGCAAACCCCTAATATAATGGAGAGCAGCAAATGTCGGAATGCGAGTTCGATGGCCAGGCCGCGGTCAAGGTGCGCAACGTGGCGTTGGAACTCAGTTCCAAGCCGTTCCGCAGCGCTTCGGCGGCGGCGATGGAGAAGGTCTGCCGCGAGATGTTCCGCCAGTGGCGGGCGTTGATCCGCCACGCCGAAACCATCTCGGTCATGCTCTGGACCTCGGACGGCTCGGAGATCCTGGAATACAAGGGCGACCTGAGCGAACCGTTCGAGTGGGCCAAGTGGCTGGGCGTGGCCAATCCGCGTTACGAGCCCCTGCCGCCGGAGCATCCGGAGAACCAATCGATCCACCGCAAGCCACGGGTCTATACCAATCACAAGCCGGTTCTGATCTTCGACGCGCCCGAATGCGCCGAGGGACCGCAGGCCTATACCGCCGACGCGCCGGTCTATACCTACGGGTGGTTGAAGCGCCTGGTGACCACGCTCAAAGAGATCGGCCGGGAGGAGACCGGCCGGCCCGTGACCGTGGGGGCGACCTTTGACCCGGGGCCGGAATTCGCGGTTTCGAAATTCAAATATGAAAAGCATCCCGAGATCTGTTCCGGCCTGACCATGGGCAAGGCCAGTTTCGTCTGCTGCTACTCGACCCTCAACGCCGACGCCGACCGTTACGCCGGCTATCCGCAGGGCATCCCCGCCGGCACGCCTTTCGGCGCCTTCCTAGGCCGCCAGACCGAGCGCTTCGCCCACGACCTGGGCTTCGACTATCTCTGGCTCTCCAACGGCTTCGGCTTCGGCCTGGAGACCTGGGGCATGTACGGCGCGGTCTTCGACGGCAAGAGCTTTAGCGCCGACCGCTGCCCCGAAGTGCGCGAAAAAAGCCTGGTCTTCTGGGAAAGTTTCCGAAAAGAATGCCCACGCCTGCCCCTGCGCACCCGCGGCACCAACCTGACCACGGGCATGGACCTCTCCTCCGACGCGGTGCCCCTGCGCGACATCTACCGCGGCAACTTTGACCTCGAGCCGCCGCCAAACTCGCCGTGGGCTGCGCTGAACGGCGACTTCGGCATGGAGATCATCGGCTGGATGAGCCACATCGCCGAAATCCCGGGCGAAGTCTTCCCGTTCCGTTTCTACACCCACGACCCATGGTTCATCAACAGCCCCTGGCTGGACCGCTACTGCCGCCAGCCGCACGACATCTTTTTGCCTTTGGCGGTCGGCCGATTGGACGACACCGGCACGGTCCGCAAGCCGACCACGGTGAACATCCTGACCGTAGACGACTCTTTCGGTCAGATGCCCGAAGAAGTGCCCAACGAGGTCATCCCGCACATTCTGGAAGGCTTCCGCAGCGGGCCGGATCAAGCCGGGCCGCTGCTCTGGATCTATCCCTTCGACGAATACCACGAATTGACCTACGGCGGCAAAGGCATTGACCGGGTCTTCTTCGGCGACTGGTTCCTGCGCTCGGCCTTCAATGTGGGCCTGCCGCTCAACTCGGTCATCAGCACCAAGAGCTTTCCCGCCGCGCGGGAGAAGAATCCGGCCGCCTTTGCCCAGTCGATCCTGGTTTCGCCCGCGCCGGCCGCCGGCGCGGTGGCCCAAACGCTGCTCAAGCAGGTCGAGGCCGGCGGCCGAGCCCTGCTCTACGGCCCGCTGGACCAGGCCGAACCGAAATTGCGCGAACTCTTGGGCGTGGATAACGCCGCGCCTTTAGCCGGCGAGTTCGAATTGCAGACCAGTCTGAAACTGGACGAGATGCGCGGCGGCCAGAGCCCGCTAAAAATCCGGCACGACGCTCTCTCCTCGGCTGGCGGCTTGGGCGAAATGGCCCGCGCCGGGGCCAAGGGAGTCAAGATTCTGGCCAGCGCGATTCAGAACGGTCAGACGCGGATCATCGCCGCCTCCGCCGCCTGCGGTCGCGGAAAACTGGTCTGGGTGCGCGGCACTAACTCCTTCACCCTGCCGGAGACCAAGAGCGCGCACCATCCGCTCATGCTGGCCGAAACCGAATGCTTCCGCGCCGAGCGTCTGGCGCGGCTGGTCTTGAGCGAATTCGGTCTGGACCTGCGCTTCTGCGGCCAGTCGCCCGACGCGGGCGGGGGTATGGCCCCCGGCCGCCAGGGGCCGATGCTGACCATTCACCGCTGGCGCAATGCCTTCTACTTCTGCGGCCACGGACCGGACACGACCGTGACCCAATCGCTGCGGCTGCCGATGGGCGCGCCGCTCTTCCTGGACGCCGAAACCGCCCTGGCGGACGGCGCGGCCGAATACGGCGTCACCCGGGCCTGGCGCAAGGAATGCCGCATTTTCATCGAACAGGCCGCCGGCCTAGTCTCCTGTCGCGAGCGCTGCTCTGGCCTGCCCGGCGTGGGCCGGCGCTACATCTTGACCGGGCTGCAGAACGCCACCGTGCGCTTCTTCCCCGAAACGGGCAAGGAGCCCGGCTTCTGGCCCAATCCGAATCCCTGGAGCCCGATTGCGACCGAACGCCTTAGCCCCGAAAAGGAAGAAACGCCCTTCGGTTCCTGCCTGACGGTCAAAAACGTCAGCGGGCAACTCATGATCTATTGGTGAATCTGAGCGGGAACGAGCTTCGGCTCGTTCCCGCAAATCCCCGGACCGGCAAGGTCCGGGGTTTCGGGGCCGAGGCGAAGATCGCCCGCCCAAAACGAAAACATCTTCCTAAAGGAGAATCAACTCATGTTGGTTGAACGGCGTAAACCGCGCGCGGCGCGGGTCGGCATCTTCGGCGTGGGTCTGGACATCTACTGGGGGCAGTTCCCCGGCCTGCGCGAAGAGCTTATCGGTTACATGGACGTCTTCGAAAAGCAGGTCCAGGGCTACGGGGTCCAGACCTTCAACTACGGCCTGGTCGACAACGCCCAGGTCGCCTACGCCACTTTGCCGCGCCTGCAGGCGGGCGACCTGGACCTGATCTTCTGCGACATGCTCACCTACGCCACCTCCTCGACCTTCGGCATCCTGGCGCGGGAACTGAACGTCCCGATCGTGCTGGTGGCCCTCCAGCCGCGGGCGGCCCTCGACTACGCCGGCGCCACCATCTACATGCAGCTGTGCAACGACAACATTTGCTCCCTGCCCGAGTTCACCGGCGTGGCCGTGCGCATGGGCCGCAAGGCCCCGCCCACCATCATCGGCACCCTGCACGACGACCCCGCCGCCCAGGCCGAGGTCAAGCGCTGGTGCAACATCGCCATGGTCCGCCACGACCTGCGCCGGGCCCGCATCGGCCACTTCGGGCATCCGCTGGAGGCCATGCTCGACATGCACAGCGACCCCACCGCCCTGACCTCCGCCCTGGGCGTGCATGTGGTGCAGACCGAGATCGACGACCTGATCCGGCTGGAGGCCACGGTCACGGAGAAGGAGATCCAGGCCAAGGAAAAATCCATCCTCGACATGTTCGACACCCCCGAACCCGAGAGCGACCCGCTCACCCGCAAGCTGACGGCCGAGGATCTGCGCTATGCGGCCCAAGCCTCGGTCACGCTCGACAAATTCGTCGACGAGTTCGCCCTCGACGGCCTGGCCTACTACTACAAGGGCCGGCCGGGCAGCCCGACCGAACGGCTGGCGGCCAGCCTGATCGTGGGTAATTCGCTGCTCTGCGCGGCGGGCTTCCCGATGTGCGGCGAGTCGGATCTGAAGACCTGCTCGGCGATGATGATCATGGACCGGCTCGACATCGGCGGCAGCTTCGCCGAGTTCCACCCCGTCGACTTCGCCGAAGGCTTCATCCTGGTCGGCCACGACGGGCCGCACCACCTGAACGTGGCCGACGGGCGGCCGCGCCTGCGCAGCCTGACCAAGTACCACGGCAAGCCCGGCGCGGGTGCCTCGGTCGAGTTCAAGCTCAAGGAAGGCCCGATCACCATGCTCGGGGTCACCCAGACCTATGGGGGCAAGCTCAAGTTCGTGATCGCCGAGGGGCAGAGCGTGGCCGGCCCCATCCCGGCCACGGGCAACACCAACACCCGCGGCTTCTTCGCCCCCGACGCCCGGACCTTCCTTACTCGCTGGTGCGCCGAAGGCCCGACCCACCACTTCGCCCTGGGCGTGGGGCACGAGGCCGAAACCATCCGGCTTTTGGCCGAAACCCTGAATATCGAAACCGTGATCATCCCCAAGGGTTAATGCGCTTTGCGATAATTAGGATCGATTCTGGGGGGCCTTTTTTGCAAAAAAGGTCCCCCAGATCCCGCCAAAAAACTCTCACCAGCTCGGTATTGGCGGGCGTCTCGGGTAAGCCTATTTGCGTGATGGAATTCAAACCGTTTCGGCCGCCAATTGCTGTCAGGGATAAAAAACATGACGCCGGCACTCGCGCTGTCGCAGCCGAACATCGACCGCCTCCTGGCCGCCCTGCGGCGGCAGAAACTCGACCGGGTGCCGAACTTCGAAATCTGGATCGGCGCGCGCAGCCTGGGCCGGATTCTCAACCGCCCGGACTATGCGCAGAGCTTCTGGGACATGCCGCCGGCGCAGGCCGCAGCTGCGGCCTCTGCCATCGGCCAGGACGCCATCGTCTGCTCCCTGGCCCCCCGGCTGCCGACCAACGGCTCTATCCTTAATTCCACTGACCTCGCGCCGTACAAACACACCCCGCCCGATCTGCCGGCTCTGAAGGCCAAGCTGGCGGAATACCTGGCCGCCGTCCGCGGCAGCCAGTTGGGCGTGGTCGCGCGTCTGGGCGGACCGCTCACCCAGACCTACATGGCCTGCGGCCCGATCCCGATCCAGTCTTTCATGCTGCTGCTGTACGATCAGCCAGAGTTGATCGAGGAGTGTCTGGATTTATTCACCGACTGGACCCTGCGGATTATCGCCGCCTGTCGGGAACTGCCTTTCCACTTGTTTTATATCGGCGACGACCTGAGTGCCAATTGCGGTCCGCTCATCAGCCCCGAGCATCTGGCGCAGTTCTGGGCGCCCCGCTATCAAAAGATCATCGCCGCCGCGCATGACGCTGGCCGGCCGGTGATCTGCCACTGCTGCGGCGACCAGTCGCCGGTCCTGCCCTACTGGCTGGAATGGGGGGTCGAGGCCTGCCATCCGCTGCAACCGCAGGCCAACGACATCTACGCGGTCAAAAAGCGCTACGGACAGCGGATCACCCTGGTGGGCAACATCGATATCAACCTGCTCAGCTCTGGTACGCCCGACCAGGTGCGCGAGGACACGCGCCGGCATCTGGCCGAACTGGCCGGTGACGGCGGTTATGTGGTCTGCTCGGGCCATTCGATCATCGACAGCGTCAAACCCGAGAACTTTTTGGCCATGGTCGCCGCGGCCCATGAATTCGGGGTTTATTAAGCCGTCCGCCGGCGCGAATCAGATTCTGCGAGCCCGCCACTGCACGCAAACCAGCCGCCCCGTCAAATCGGAGCGGCTGTTTTTTCTCGCTGAAATGCCTCTTAATCAATAGACTTTCGGGCCGGAATCGCTCGTTTCGAGCGATTTATCCATATGAGAATCACGGTCCGAGGCAAAGCATGACGGATAAAGACACCCGCATCTGGTTGACCGGCGCGTCCACCGGCATCGGCGCCGCGCTGGCCAAGGCTTGGGCTGCCCAGGGGGCGAAGCTGGTCCTCAGCGCCCGACAGGTCGACCAGCTGACCGCCGTGGCCGCCGCCTGTCGCGAACTGGGCGCAACGGCCAAGGTTCTGCCCCTCGACCTGGCCGCGGCCGAAAGCCGGGCCGAGGCGGCCCGGCGGGCTCAGGAGATCTTTGGCGGGCTGGATCTGCTGGTCAACAACGCGGGCCTGAGCCAGCGTTGTCTGGCCCGCGAAGCGCCGCTCGGCCTGGTGCGCCAAATTCTGGAGGTCAATTTCTTCGCCGCCGTCGAACTGACCCAGGCGGTCCTGCCGGGCCTGATCGCCCAGGGCCGGGGGCGGATCGTGGTCATCAGCAGCGTGCAGGGTAAATTCGGCGCGCCCCACCGCTCGGGCTATGCCGCCTCCAAGCACGCCCTGCACGGCTATTTCGACTCCCTGCGCCATGAAATCAGCGGCACGGGCGTGGGCGTGACCCTGGTCTGCCCCGGCTTTGTCCGCACGGAAATCTCCCGCCATGCCCTGGACGCCTCGGGCCGGCCGCGCGGCGTCTCCGACGCCCAATTGCACGGCCTGACGGCCGATGAATGCGCCCGGCGCATCCTGACCGGCCTGGCCGCCGGCCGCGACGAGTTCAACGTCGGCGGCTGGGAACTGGGCGCGATTTGGCTCAAACGCTTTGCGCCCGGCCTGCTCAACTGGGCGGTGGGGCGGTTTGCGCCGCGCGAGTAAGCGTAGCGTAAGCAGCCGCTAAAAATTCCTTACAGGCAAGGACGTTGTCGGGGGAACTTTTCTGCTTATGAAAAGGCCCCCGGAAACCGGAGTGAAAAAGGGGCACCCGTGGTCGACTCGACAACGAAAAGCGGACAGAACGTTTCCCGGCCGACCCGGCCCGTGGCTCCGACCGGGGCTATGCCCGCGCTGGTCGCGGCGCTGCTGGCCATCGCCGTGGCGGCCTTCACCCTCGTGACCATGCACGAGAACCAGGTCCGCGACGAAGCCGGTTTTCGCGCCGCCATGGCCGAGCTCGACGCGATTGTCGTAATCATAGAACAGCGCCGGCCCGAGGCCCGCGCCGGCCTCATCACCCGCTACCGCCGGGCGGTGACCGCCGTGGCCCGCCTGGGCTCGCTCACCGCCGAACGCGAGACCGAATTGAACCGCCGCCTGGAACGGATCGACGCCTTGTTAAGCGAGCGCGGCCTTCCCTCCGCCTCCAGCGACACTCCCGCCCGCCCGTGATCGTCCCGGGTCGACGATCAACCGCCAGCCCGCTGAATTCATTTGTCCGAATATTCGAAAATGCGCCTCGGGGCGGGATTTTTTGCCGGGAAGCGGAGAACTTTTTTGCCCAAAAGTTCCCCCGGAAACGCGGTGATTCTTCGCCGGGGCAAATGAAGCCGGCGCTACTGGCGGGGCTGATCCCGCCGGGCAGATATCGGTCGATTTAATATCAATCCAAGTTAATTGAGACCGATTCAGGGGAACCTTTTTTGCAAAAAAGGTTCCCCTGACCCTCCCCTAAAACTCTCAGTCTGCTTTGCCGTTTCGAACGTTCAGATGAACAAATTCGGCGCGGATGGCTTTCGCGCCTATTCGACGGTCATGAATTTGAAATGAATTGGTATAAGGCGATTTTCAGGACCGGGGCAGGCTGGCTTTGAGGGTTTTGATTCGCGCCCAGGAGGCCTGGAGGCGGGCGGGGGTGATCTGGCCGGTTTCGACCAGGCGTTCGATGATGGCCACGGTCTGGGGCACGATGTCGGGGGTTTCCGCCAGATTGTTGCCGAAGAGCAGGATGTCGTTGCCGGCCTTCAGCGCCAGCTCGACCGTCTGCTCCAACGTATATTGCGCGGCGATGGCCTTCATCTGCAAGTCATCGGTGATGATAACACCGGAATGTTTGAGTTTACCGCGCAGTAGTCCGTCCACCATGGCCGGCGAGAGCGTGGCCGGCCGTTCGGGATCGAGCTTGGCGTTGAAAACGTGCGCCGTCATCACCGGATCGGCATAGCCGCCGGCGATCAGTTCAGCAAAAGGGCGCAGTTCGGCTTCGCTCCAGCTGGCCGTCACGTCGGTCAGGCCTAAGTGGGAATCGTTGTAAGCGCTGCCGTGGCCGGGAAAATGTTTCAGACAGGAGATTACGCCCGCCGCGCGCAGCCCGGCGGCGTAGGCCCGGGCCTGGGCGGTTACAATTGCGGGATCGGCCGAAAAGCTCCGCCCCAGCCGGCCGATGGCCGGGTTGTCGGGATTGACGTTCACGTCTGCCACCGGGGCGAGGTCAAGATTGAAACCCAGAGCGCGCAATTCCTGGCCCAGGGCCTGGGCCGCAGCCTGGGTGGCCGCCGGTTCGCCCCGGCCCAGCTCCTCGGCCGCGGGCGCGGCCAGGGCCGGAGCAAAGCCCCGCTCCGGCCGCAGCCGCCGCACCT
>CAYMGG010000028.1:0-27951 GCA_964389915.1 uncultured Planctomycetaceae bacterium | reverse complement strand
GGCGCGGTTTGGCCGCCTCCAGTTGCTGGCTGGCCGGGGAAATGTCCAGCGTGCGGAAGGCCGTCAGACAGCCGCGGGTCGCGTTCAGCCCCAGTTCGGCGGCGGCGCGCTGGATCTCGATGCTGACCTTTCGGGCCTGCTCGGCCAGATCCGAGCCGGGATATTTGTCGAAGATTTCCTGGAGCGCTTCGGCGGCGGCGGCGAGCTGGCCGGAGCTTTGCAGCTTGCGGCCTTCGGCCAGGCGGGGGGCGAAGCGCTCGGAAGCCTGGCGGCGCAGCTCTTCCAGCTGACCCTGGGCGGTGGTGGCCGAGGGGGTGCCGGGATAATTGCGGATGAAGGCCGCCAGCATGTCTTCGGCCTCCCCGAAATTCTCCGTCCGCAGGCGGGACTGGATCAAGGGGTCGGCCTCCTTCCAGGCCGCGGCCGCCTCGGTGTCCGCCGAGGGCTTTTCCGCGGCGGCGGCCGCCGGGGCCGGCTTTTTGGCCAGTTCGTCGAGCGCGAGCTTGGCCTTGTCGGCCAGACTCCGGTCGGGAAGCACCTCCACCATATGCGCGATGCGGGTGCGGGCCTGCCCGGCGGTCAACACCCCGTCCTTGTGCCAGGTCAGGATCTGGGCAAGTTCCTGTTCGGCGGCGGCGAGCTTTTCGCCCTGCCGCTTGCGGACGCGTTCGAGCAGCTCCTTGCCGCTGGCGGCCTGGGGGCTGTCCGGGTAGCCCGTGCCCAGCTCCTCCAGCAACTTGCGGGCCTGGTCCAGATGATCGGCGGCCAGCTGCTCCTCGGCCTGACTCAGGAGAATGGCCGCCTCGCCCGGCCGGGAGTGGAGCAGGCGAATGACGCCGACGGCCAGGATGGCCGCCACGGCGATCGAGGCCAGCCCGTACAAAGCGATGGCCATCGGCCGCCAGCTATGGCCGGGCGCCGGCAGGGAATCGGTGGCATCGGCCGCCGGTTCGGACGCCGCCGGGGGGGGCGTGACCGGCCGCTGGCGGGCGGACTGTTTGGTCGACTGCCGGGAAGGCCGGGGTGTGGCCGCCGCCGGGGCAGGCGCGGCCGAGGCCGAGAAATTCAGCTTCTCCAGCGTGGCGGCCAGTTCGGTGCAGTTCTCCGGCCGCCGGGCCGGATCCTTGCTCAGGCAGCGCATGATCAGCTCGGCCAGTTCGCCCGCCAGGCCGGGGGCGTAGCGCCGCGGATCGGGCACCGGTTCGTCCAGGTGCATGCGCACGATCTGGGTGGTCTTCTCCCCCTCGAAGGGCGGCCGGCCGGTGGCCAGGTGGAACATGGTGGCCCCCAGGGAGTAGATGTCGCTGCGCGGGTCGGGCGGGCTGCGGCGGATCACCTCCGGGGCCACATACTGCGGCGTGCCCATGGGCGGACGGTTGTCGCCGGCGGCCTCTTCGCCGTAGCGCATGACCTTGGCCAGCCCGAGGTCGGCCACCTTGACCTGGCCGTCGGGCAGGAGGATGGCGTTGTGGGGTTTCACGTCCTGATGCAGAATTCCCTTGGAGTGGGCGTGGGCCAGGCCCAGGGCGATCTGGCGGCTGACGTTGGCGATCCGGTCGGGCGGCAGCGGCCCGTCGCGGTCGACCAGGCTTTTCAAATTATCGCCGGCGGCGAATTCCATGCTGAAGAAGAAGCGGCCGCCTTCGTCGCCGAAATCATGGATCTTGATGATGTTGGGGTGGTTGAGCTGGCCGGCGAGCTGGGCTTCGCGGATGAAGTCTTTGACGAAGCCCGGCTGTTTGGCCATCTTGGGCTTCATCACCTTCAGGGCTACATCGCGATCCATCGAGAGTTGGCGGGCGCGGTAGACCGCCCCCATCCCGCCAGAACCGAGCACGGCCAGGGGCAGGTAATCCCCAAGTTTCGCGCCCAGGAGCGGGTCCGGCCGGTTGTCCACAAAATAGAAGGTGACCCCGCCCAGATCGATATTCTCGCCCCCGGTGAGCGGGCATTCGGCGGTAAGCTTGCGGCCGTTGACGATGGTGCCGTTGGCCGAGGCGAGGTCTTCGATAAAGTAGCGGCCGTCGCGCTTGCTGACCCGGGCCTGTTGGCGGGAGGCCTTGCCGCCGGGGATGCGGATATCGTTTTGCGAGCTGCGCCCCAGAGTGGCCTCCGCGCCCAGCTCGTGAGCCCGGATCTGGCCTTCAAAATGGGAGATCAGTAACGGCATGCCCGGCCTTTCTCGTCTTTTTCGGGAGTCGAGAGGATATTTTTTCGTTGATCTTTTTGCGATGGCTAAGTTTATGCTGGGCTGGCGGCCTGTCAAGCCCCAAGGCGGAACCAGGAAAAGCATCTGACCTATTGCGTATGCGAAACTGCCTTTTAAAATACAGTATGGCGGGCCGAAAAAAGCCCGGGCGGCGCCTGGCCGGCCGGGAAGCGGGCGGTGTCGGGCGGGCCAAGCCAAACTATTGCGAGGAGTTGGGTGAAAATGGCAGAAAATAGTCGAGTCCTCAAGGACCTCTTGCCGGATCTCTTGACCAGTCAGCTGGTGGCCGCCGAAGTCTACGCCATGTTTGTCAAATATTCCGAAGGGCGGGAGCGGGAGGTCTGGTGGCAGATGCTGCGCGAGGAACTGGCGCACGTCAATTTTGTCTCCCGGGTCATGGAGCAGGACGACCTGCCCGAGGTCGACATCAGCGAAATCCGGCTGGATGCGATCAAGCATGTCGCCCGCGAAGCCCTGGCTTACGGCGGCAGTTCCGCTTATCAGCGGGTGCTGTGGGGGTTGCGCCTGGAGCACGCCGAGATCGATTTCGGATTGGAAGCGCTGACGCTGGGCAAGTTGAGCGGGCACCCGGACGTGCCGGTCTACACCTCGCCCCTGCGCGACCATTACGAGATTCTTCTTTCTCTGGCCGAGCGCTACCGGGCCGCGCAGGAGATCTCCATGCAGGTGGCCCGCATTCGCGAGCATCTGCCCGAATGATCCCCGGAGCCAGCGCCTGCTTCGGCTGAACCGCGTTGCCGGTCAGGGAAATAGCCCGCGGGTCACGCGGGCCGGACGGGTTTTGCGGACCGAAATCACCCCTCTTCCTTTCGAGTCCAGCCAGATATCTGCGTCTGCGCCCGCCGCTGGCGGGCGATCAGGTCTTTTGCCGGGCGAGGATCATTCATGGCGAACAAGTCAGGGGCTGAGCCGGAGCGCAAGGACGGGCCGGGGGTGGCGGGCATGGGGTGCGGCTGTGTCGGCCTGATCCTGGTCGGGCTGTATGTGGCGGCGGGGATCAATAATTTTTTCAATCCGCCCCGGCCCGAGCGTCTGCCCGAACCGGTGCGGGCGGTCGAAAATTCCGCGGAGAAAGCCGTCCGGCGGGAGCTGGAGCATTCCGCCCGCAGCGCCATCTGGCAGGGCGGGCGGGGGGGCGAGCTTCCCCCTCCCTCCCTGGTCGGCCCCGAACCCCGGCCGGGCGTAAGCCGGCTGAATTTCTGCAATCGCCTGGGCAAGCGCGTATGGCTCCTGTTCGACGGCGCCGAGATTTTCAAGCTCGAACTGGCGGTGGACGCCGCGGCGGCGATCGAATTGAAAAGCGGGACTTACGATTACCTGGTGTTCGTGCCCGGCGGGCAGGGGGGGGACATGCCGATCGCCCCCTACTTTCGCCGGGTGGACTTCAAAGGCGAGTATCACGAGGTGATGAAGGTGGCCGGCGACGCCCCGGTCAATCCCTGTCCGGACCAGTACCAGCCGGTGCGTCAGGTTCGCTGACCGGCCTTTGCATACGACCGGCTAGAGTCGGTGCTGGCGGCGAAAACGTCCCGGAGTCTCCCCGGCGATCTGTTTGAAGAGTCGGTTGAGGTAATACTCGTTACGGATGCCGACCCGCGCCGCGATCTGGGCGTGGGGCAGGTCGGTGCCGATTAAGAGGGCCTTGGCCCGGCGGATGCGCTCCTGGGCCAGCAAGGTCTGGAAAGGCAGGCCGAAGATCTCCTGGACCGCGTGGCTGGTCCGCGAGGGCGAGAGGTGTAGGGCTGCGGCCAGCTCCCGCAGTCCGACCGGTTTATCCGCGTTAAAATAAACAAACCGCCGGATCGCGCTCTGGCGGCTGAGCTCTCCTTCCTGAATCCCGTGCAACGGGCGCAGTTCCTTGAGCAAGCCCTGGCCCAGAACGTGCAGGATTCCGGCGATCCGGGCGGCGTTTTCGGCCGTCAGTTCCGGCAGGGCGGCGTAGGCGGCCTGCATCGCGGCCGGCAATTCGGCCACCCCGGGCGGCGCGGGCTCTTCTCTAAAAGCTCCGGCATAGATCGTGCTGACGTGCTCCGGTCCTTCGATGATCGGGACGATCACCTCCTTGGCCCCCTTCCAGCAAACCGCCACGAACGGTTCGCCCTCGCGGGCGGCTCGGGGAATGATGATGTCTAGGCAATGGGCGCGGCAGCGCAGGTTCCAGCCCGCGCTCGTGTATTTGCCGCTTTCGCAATAAGGGTGCGTGTGCTGATGCCGCTTGCCCAACAGCGGTTCGCCGTCGGGCAGCCGAAAAAGGCCGCGGTGGTCGTGGACCGCCAGTCTCACGCCCAGCGTTTCTTCGACCTGGGTCAGCAGATTATCGATTCGCCGGCGGGGGGCGGGGTCGATCAACGACATGTATTTCCCTGGCCGCTTTGGCACGGCGCCGCTGGATTTTGGGCGGCCCCGATAGCTTGGCTGTCGGGGTGGCGAAGCCGCAAGAGGCCGCCCGGTTTTGTTCAGCCGAATAACGGACATTCCAAGGTTTCTTGCGCTTGCGGCGTTCGGAGAGCAAAGTTCTCCGGGCCACCCATCAATGGTCGCTCCCGGGACTTGCCGCCACTGCCGCCCAAAATCCAGCGGAGTAGTGTCAGGTCCGGGGACTGGGGGGATTTTTTGCCCGAAAGTTTCCCTAACCCCTTTTGGAAATACTCCGTAAGTTTATCGCGTCCAAACGGTTGCCTGCTTCGCCCAGAAGACATTGACATAGAAGAAACCGGCTCTAAATTGATTATACGCCCATCAAATAGCATTAAAGTATAAAAAAATGGCCAAGCAGACCATTTTTTTGCGCCCATCCGGGGATATGCTCAATTCGTGAATCGGATGGGAATTTTTTGCCGGGGGCCGAGGTAACTTTGTTATCAAAAAGGTCTCCCGGAAAGCGGTACCAACGACCAGAAAGGAATGAGCGAATGGAAATCGGCCAAGGCGAAACGGGCACGCGCGAGTTTGCGCGCCGGAGTGAGAGTTACGATCTGGTGGTGGTCGGGGCGGGGCCGGCTGGATTCGGGGCGGCCTTGACTGCGGCGCGGGCTGGAGCGCGGGTCGCGCTGGTCACCGAGCGGCCGGTGCTGGGCGGCAACCATAGCAACGAGATCCGGATCGGCCTGAGCGGGGCCAGCGGTTCGGGGCACCGGGCCTGGGGGCGTTATTCCCAGGAGACCGGCGTGATCGAGGATTTCATGCTGGGCATGATCCACCGCAGCCAGGCCAGCGGCGCCTGGCGCTGGAGCAATGCCGAACAGCTGTACATGGAGATGGCCCTGGCCGAACCCAATCTGCGCCTCCACCTCAACACGCTGGTGCATCGCGTGACGCGGCAACCCAGAGGACAGGTCGAGGCGGTCTATGGCGTGCAGCAACGCTCCGAGGTCGAATTCGAGTTCCAGGCTCCGTTCTTCATCGACTGCACCGGCGACGGCACCCTCGGTTATCTGGCCGGGGCGGACTACCGGCTGGGGCGGGAGGCGCGGGCCGAATTCGGCGAGCCGGCCGCACCCGAAACGCCGGACCGGATCACGATGGGCTCGACCCTCAACTTCGCCACTACGGATCGCGGTCGGCCGGTGCCCTTCAAGGCTTCGCCCGGCAGCTTCGACTTCTCCGGGTGGAAGGATGAGCAGTTCCCATATTTCGGCCGGTGCTTCTGCCAGCGGCCGGACGGGAGTTTCGGCTGCTGGTGGTGGGCCGAGATCGGTGGGCTGATCGACCCGGTGGCCGACGACGAGGAGGTCTGCCGCCAGGCCCGGGCCGTGGTCCTGGGGCTGTGGGACTATGTCAAGAACAGCGGCCGGTTTGAGAACGTGGCCAACCAGGAGCTGGACTGGATCGCGCCCCTGCCGGGCAAGCGTGAATCTCGGCGGCTGCTGGGGCCGACCATCGTGACCGAGCTGACCTACAAGCGGCAGGATTCCTTTCCCGACGCGGTGGCCCACTGCGGCTACATGCTTGACGTCCATCCGCCGCACGGTTTTCGCAATCCCGACTGGCGTTCGGCCCACAACTATCAGCCCGGTCCGGGGGAGGTGCCGCTCTCCTGCCTCTACTCGCGCAACGTTCCCAACCTCTTCTTCGCCGGCCGCAACGTCAGCGCCACGCACGTCGCCATCGGCACGCTGCGGGTGGCCTGCACCTGCGCGGTCATGGGCCAGGCGGCGGGGGCGGCCGCCGCGCTCTGCGCCGGGCGCGGGCGCAATCCGGCCGACCTTTCGGCCGGAGAGCTGACCGAATTGCAGACCCGGCTCCTGCGCCTGGACCAGTGCCTGCTGGGCCAGACGCTGAACGAACCGGCGGATCTGTCGCGTGCGGCCCAGGTGCGGGCCTCCTCGGTCCGCAGCTCGAATCTGGAGGCGGGTGACGAATGGCAGTCTCTGGAGCGTTGCGTTGGCCTGGTCGTGCCGGTTGAAGGTGAGTCGGTCGAGAATTTCGAACTTTTTGCCCGCGGGCCGGCCGGGACGGAATTGACCGCCGATCTGTTCGGCTGTTCCCGGTTGGAGAATTATCGACTGGCGACGCCGCTGGGCGCCGTCAAGGCTCGGTGGGATCAGGAGGGCTGGGTGCGGTTTGCGGCCCGGGTCAAGCCGGGGGCGGGGCACAAGCTTTTCATCGTGCTCCGGCCGACGCCCGGCGTGGCTTTGCGCGCGGCCCGGACCAATCTGGTCGGAACCATGGGGCTGGATTACAGCCCGATCCACGACCCGGCCCAACTGAAGGGCCATCAACCCGCGGCAAATTTGGGATTCGAGACTTCCTATACGCGGCTGCCGGTCATTCCCTGCTTCCGGCTCGGGCCGGCTCAGGATCTGTATGGCGCCCAGCGGGTGAACGACGGCCATATCCGGCCCTACGGTTTGCCCCACCTCTGGTCTTCGGGGCAGATGAGCGCGGACCGGCCGGAATGGATCGAATACGATTTCGGGCGCGAAGTCGAGGTGGGGGCGGTGGAACTGGCCTTCAATTCGGAACTGAACGAAGACCATATGGGCAAGACGCGGATGTATGGCGAATTGGCCAAGTCCTATGCCGTGTCGGCCGTGGCGGCAGACGGTGCGGAGCAGGTGCTGGCGAGTGAAACGGAGAATTTCCGGCGCTTCCGCCGGCATGAATTCCCGGCCGTCAAAACTCGGCGACTGCGCTTGACGGTCAAGGCCACCTGGGGCCTGCCGCATGCGGAAGTTTATGACTTTAGGGTCTATGCTTAAGGGCAAACGAAAACGGGCCGGCCTCAGGGCCGGCCCGAAATTTTTTAGTTCTGGGCCGCGCTATTTTTCGATCCGCACCTCGGTGATAGTGTCTTTTTCCAGGGCCCGGTGCAGAACGTCTTTGCCCGCTTCAATCATGCCCGTGCGCCCGGTGCGGGCGCGCTCGATGTCATAGCTTGTAACCACCAGAGAGTTGTCATTGATGTGGACGTTAGCTTGGCCGTCTTTGAAGTTCAACTCTGCCACCCCAAAGATATCCACCGCGGTTTGATTGTCCTGGTGGGAGATCGTGCCGAAGAAAAATAAAAGCGCGAAAATGTAACAAACGATACAAAAGAGCTTAACCAGCCCCCGATAGGTCGAGGCCCGATAAAAAACGAGCGACATGCGTCTAGTCATATAAGTAATCATTGTTCCTACTCCAAGCCATTTAAATTATACATTACGGAAAAAACATTACAAGTGAAAGAACGCAGTAGTAGTTAAAATTTTTTCCGCCAGTCCAGACTCCACTTTTATTTGCTCAATTGCCAAACCCGTAGAGCTTGGCGCGGCTTTTTATCGGACCACCCGCCGAGCGCACCACCGTCGATCCGGAACAGATTCGCGATCTCCCGTGTGCCGCCTACAAATAGACGCGTCAACTTTATTCCGTACCCTACATATTTGTATTTCAACTTCAACCGAAATTACCGCTCTGATATCCATTTCTGCATTTTGGATTTCCGATTCTGGCGGCCCTTCGGGCCGCCCCGCCTGGCCTGGATCGTCCCCGGGCGCAGACTAACCTCGCTTTGAATAAAGGGATTATAAGTGGGGCTGCTGCTGGCGAGCAAAGGGCTGGGGGCGAATCAGGGCTTGGCGGGAATTGGATGGGTGCCTTGCGGAGTTAAAGGTAGTAATCTATACTACCAAAAGAATCGTCCGGCCGACGGTTGCGCCGGGCGCACAAACGGAATATTTTGCACTTAACCGAATGCTCGAAATACTTTTTCCGAAAGGGACGACATGGACGGGCAACAGGTCATCAGTCTGGACGGGGAATGGTCGCTGGCCTATGGAGAGGTGGAATTTGGGGCCCAGGTGGGCGGTTGGGCGACGACCGAGGCCTTAGGCTGGGCGCGGATTCCCGCGCAAGTGCCCGGCAATTTCGAGCTGGATCTATATCGGGCCGGGCGGGAACCTGAGCGTTTCTTCGGGCTGATTCCGCTCGCATATCAAAAATTTGAGCGCCCCAATTTCGCCTCGGGGCGCATGGGCCGCGCCGCCGGCCGGGTCGGAGCCGAGGCCGAGTTGGTCTTCCACGGTCTGGACTGCTTCGCCGACATTTACTTGAACGGCGAATTGATCGGCCGGACCGACAATATGCTGATCGAGCACCGCTTCGCGGTGGGCGGTAAGCTTCGGCCGGAGAACGAACTGTTCATCCACCTGCGGCCGGCTTTCGTGGCCGCCGAGCAGTACGATTATACGCCCGGCTCGACCGCCGGCGCTCATTGCTACGAGGCCATGTATGTCCGCAAGGCTCCCCACATGTACGGTTGGGACATCATGCCCCGGTTCATCTCGGCCGGCCTCTGGCGCTCGGTGGAACTGCAATACCTGGCCCCGGAGCGGTTGGAGATAGCGTTTCTGGAGAATCGCGCGGTGGCGGCTGAGCGGGCCACGCTACAGTTGTGCTACCAGGCTCATCTGATCCCCAAGATTGGCGATAAATATGAAATCGAAGTGATCGGTGAATGTGGTGCGTATCACTTCTCCACCCGCCAGCCGGCCTTGTTCAAGGCCGGCCGTCTGGTCTTTGACGTCAAAGCTCCGGCCCTCTGGTGGCCGCGGGGCCGGGGCGCGGCCAGCCTCTACGCCGTCACCGTCCAACTGCTCAAGAACGGGCAGGAGCTGGACGCCAAGCGCTTCCGGCACGGCATCCGCACCGTGGCTCTGGAGCGGACCGCCACGACCAATGACCGGGCCGAAGGCGAGTTCGTTTTCAAAGTGAACGGTGAAAAGGTCTTTATAAACGGTTCGAACTGGGTGCCGCTGGACGCGCTTCACTCGCGCGACGCCGAACGCGTTGAGCGGGCGCTGGCCCTGGTCGAGGATTGCGGCTGCAATATGCTGCGCTGCTGGGGCGGAAATGTCTACGAATCCGACCATTTCTTCGATTTGTGCGACGAAAAAGGCATCCTGATCTGGCAGGATTTCGCCCTGGCCTGCGCGGTCTATCCCCACGATCCGGAATTCAAGGAGCGGCTGGCGGCCGAGGCCCGGGCTGTGGTCCGCCGCCTGCGTTCGCATGCCTGCCTGGCCCTCTGGGCCGGCGACAACGAGTGCGACAGCGCCCACAAGTGGAACGAGCGGGGCGATCCCAACCGCAACGTGCTCACCCGCCAGGTGCTGCCCGAGGTGCTCAAGGCCGAGGACCCGACCCGGCCGTATCTGCCCAGCAGCCCGTTCATCGATTCGGCGGCCTTCGCCCGCTACGGCCACAACGAGGCCGGGATTCCCGAACAGCATCTCTGGGGGCCGCGCGACTACTATAAGAGCACCTTCTACACCGGCTCCAACGCCCATTTCGCCAGCGAGATCGGCTATCACGGCTGCCCCTCGCCCGAGTCGCTCAAGAAATTCCTCTCGCCCGACAAGCTCTGGCCGGGGCGGGACAATCCCGAGTGGCTCCTCCATTGCACCGATCCGCGGCCGGAGACCTTCCTCTACGGCTACCGCGTGGAGCTGATGTACAAGCAGGTCCGCGAACTGTTCGGGATCGAACCCCGCAACCTGGACGAATTCGCCTTCGCCAGCCAGGTGGCCCAAGCCGAGGCCAAGAAATTCTTCGTCGAACTCTTCCGGACCGCCAAGTGGCGGCGCACCGGCATCCTCTGGTGGAACATCCTGGACGGCTGGCCGCAGCTTTCCGACGCGGTGGTCGACTATTACTGGGACAAGAAGCTGGCCTATCATTTCCTCAAGGCCGTCCAGCAACCGCTCTGTCTGATGCTGCGCGAACCCTCCAGTTGGGGGCAAGATCTGGTGGCGGCCAACGACCGGCGCGAGGATCTGGTCGTCAATTATAAGGTGCGCGAACTGGGCGGCGGAAAGGTGGTCGCCGAAGGGCAGGGCACGGCCAAGGGCGACGCGACCACGGTCCTGGGCCGGGTGCCGTTTTTCGCCGGCGAGAAAAAGTTCTACCTGATCGAGTGGACGGCCGGCGGTCAGGCCGGGCGTAACCATTACCTGGCTGGCCACCCGCCCTTCGATCTGGAGCAGTACCGCGGCTGGCTGCGCGAATACGGGATGCTCAAGGAGATTCCCTGGGCCGGCAAATAACGGCGCCAATTTTTTTGACGAATGCCGCCCGTGCAGCCCGTAGGGGCTGGACGGGCGGCAGCTATTTTAGCAAGTGAACCGCTAAAAAATCACTCAGGCATTGAGAGAACTTTTTTGGAAAAAAGTCCTCTCAAACTCTTTCAAAAAACTTTAACCGAGCTTCGCCGGCTTCAACCGGAGAGGGGAACTAGGCGAGTTTTTTTGCAAAAGTGCGTGCCGCACGCGCAGTCAACGCTTCGCGTAGCCGGCCGGTCCAGATGGGCGAGTCGCACGAATGGAATCTACGTTGACGCTGTCCGTCTGAACGTTCGAAACGGCGAAGCCGGGTGAGAGTTTTTTGGAGGTTCGGGAACCTTTTGTATAAAAAAGGTTCCCGAGAATGGCAAACAGGAGAAACGTTATGAGTCGGGTCGCCAATTCAGTCTATCGCGAGCGTTTCGCTCTGACCCTGGCCCACCGGGCGGTCGACCGGCCGCCCATGGATCTGGGCGCCACGGACATGACCGGGATCGACGGCGGCGCTGGTTCTCTGGCGAAAATCCTGGGCCTGCCGGCTGCGGCCGACGCCGAAGCGGTGCTTCAGACTCTGGATATCGATATCCGCGGCGTGGGCGGAGTGCTGCGGATGCGCGGGCCACTGGCCCGGGGAGACGGCTCCCAGCCCGAGTTTGTTAACGAATGGGGCATTACTCAGCGCTTCAACGGGCATCATCACGAGGCGGTCGGCCGGCCGCTGGCCGACGCGACGCTTGACGATCTGGAACGGTATCCCTGGCCCGAGCCGGCCTCGATCCCCGCCGCCGAGCTGGACGCGATCGGCGAACGGGCTCGGCAGCTATATGAAAATTCGCCTTATGTGGTCTGCGCGCGGCACCCCTGTTACGGCATTTTTGAGCTGGGTTGCTGGCTATGCGGATTCGACGATTTCCTTTATCGGATGGCGGGCGAACCGGAATTCGTCGAGCGCTTCTTCGAAATCATCTGGCGGTATCAGGCCGCGGTCATGCAGCCCTATTACGAACGGGTCGGGCCCTATATTCATTTCACCACCAGCGGCGACGATTTCGGCACCCAGACCGGGCCGTTCTTCTCGCCGGCCATGTTCGACGAGTTGATTGCGCCCTTCCTGGCCCGGCGGATCAAGTTCATCCGTCAGTATACGGACGCGGCCTTTTTCAATCACACCTGCGGCGCGGTGTACGACCTGATCCCCAGCCTGATCCGGGCGGGCGTGGATATTCTCAATCCCATCCAGCCGCACGCCAAAAACATGGAGCCGGAGCGGCTCAAGCGCGACTTCGGCGACCACCTGACCTTTTACGGCGGGGTCGACACCCAGCAGCTTCTGCCGCGCGGACGGCCGGAAGAGGTGGCCGCCGAGGTCCACCGGCTGATCGGCATCCTGGGCGCGCAGGGCGGCTATATCCTTTCGGCCGCTCACCACATCCAGGAGGACGTGCCCGCCGCCAACGCCGCGGCCCTCTTCCTGGCCGGCCGGGAATGGGCGACGGCGGGCAAGGCCTAGCCGCCGCGTTATATTCGCCAACCGCTCCGGGGGAGCTTTTTTGCAAAAAAGCTCCCCCGGGCCCCCGCAAAAAACTCTCATCCCTTTTTGTCGGCGAAGGTTTTCTGGGCAAATCCGGCGTGACAAGTATAATGTCTCTGGGATGGATGAAGCCGGCGCGAGCCGAATCATTCATAAATCGTCAATCAGCATTTAAAAATCATAAATCCGGGCAACGAGCATAATCCGGGTTTATGAGTGGTGAATGTTGATTGTTGATTGATGATTCTCGGGGGGCTTAGGACGCGAGTCGGCCGGGACGGATATACAGGAGCAGATTTCGCCAGGGGAGAGCCATGGATTACGAAGATTTTATACGCGACCTGCCCAACGAGCTGAAAGGCTTTGGCGAACGGCTGTTTTTGTTCGAGCGCCAGGACCAGGTCGGCCTGCCCCCGGCCGGCGGCACGGTCTTTGCCGGCAGCTCCACCATCACCCTCTGGGAGCGGGTGGCCGAGGATTTTCCCGCGCTCCGAGTTCTCAACCGGGGCTACGGTGGCTCGACCTCCAAGCTCTGGCGGCTGACCGTGGATCAATATCTGATCCGTTACCAGCCCGGCCTGGTCTTCTTCTACTGTGGCAGCAATGACCTGGCCCAGGGGGCCGAGCCGCCGGCCGTGGTGGACAATCTGCAAACCATATTCGCCCGAATCCGGGCCGCGCTGCCGCAGACGCGGCTGGTCTATCTGGGCATTTTTCCCGTGCCCAGCCGGCCGGCGATCTGGGAGAGTTCGGCCTGGTGCAACGAGCGCATGCGGGAGTGGGCCCGCGCCGATTCCCGGGGCGCGGTGCTGGATCTGTACTCCGGCGTGCTTGATGCCAAAAGCCGCATCCGCGAGGAGCTGTTCCAACCCGACCGGCTCCACCTCAACCGCTCAGGTTACGAGCAGGTGCCGATTCCGCTGATCCGGGATTATTTGGCCCAGATTGGGATCGGCTGATTCTGCGATCAGGAAAGACTTGACAGAGCTCCGGGCTGACGGGTAGGGTATAGATAAGCTGGCTGCCGTGATTTTGGCCGTCGCAAAGGAATGAACGAAAAGATGCACATGCAAATGACCGTAAACGTACTCTCCGGGCGAATTATTAGCGCCGCTTCCGACGTGAGCGGAGGGAGGTGACGTTTTCGGCCAGGTCAGTCATAACGCCGAATTGCCGAGCCGCCCCTTCGCGGGGGCGGCTTTTTTTACGGATCGGGCGGACATTTGAATTGGATTTTTTACCCTAAAGCCATAAATTATACGGCTTCCGGAAGGAGAGGTAATGACCTGCAAGGTAGAAGTTTACGACACCACTTTACGCGACGGCGCCCAGGGGGAGGGGATCAGCTTCTCTCTGGCCGACAAACTGCGGTTGACCGAAGAATTCGACACCCTGGGCATCCACTACGTCGAGGGCGGCTGGCCGGGGTCGAACCCCAAGGATCTGGAGTTCTTCACCGCGGTCCGCAAGCTCAAGCTGCGCCACACGCGGGTGGTGGCCTTCGGTTCCACCCGTCACGCCAAGAACTCGCCCGCCGGCGATCCGAATTTGCAATGCCTGGTCCGCTCGGGCGTGGCGGTGGCGACCATTTTCGGCAAGTCCTGGGATCTGCACGTGCGCGACGCCCTGCGCGTCAGCCTGGAGCAGAACCTGGACATGATCTACTCCTCGGTCGAGTATCTGAAGAAACGGATCGGGCGGGTCATATTTGACGCCGAACACTTTTTCGACGGCTACCGGGCTAACTCCGAGTACGCGCTCAAGGCTCTGGCCGCCGCGGCCGAAGCCGGGGCCGAGACGGTCGTGCTTTGCGACACCAACGGCGGCAGCCTGCCCTCGGTCGTGGCCGAGGTGGTGCGCGTGGTCCGCGCCGCCCTGCCGCAGACTCCGGTGGGCATCCATGCCCATAACGACGGGGGCATGGCCGTGGCCAACAGCGTCGAGGCCGTGGCCGCCGGCGCCCGGCAGGTGCAGGGCACGATGAACGGTCTGGGCGAGCGGACCGGCAACGCCGACCTGGTGCAGGTTCTGCCCAACCTGGAATTGAAGTTGGGCCATCGGTGCCTGGGCGAGAAGCAGTTGCGGCGGCTGACCGAATCGAGCCGTTTCGTCTACGAAACCGCCAACCTGCCCGCGCCGGGCAACCAGCCCTTCGTGGGCCGCAGCGCCTTCGCCCACAAGGCCGGCGTGCACGTCTCGGCCATGGCCCGCAATCCGCTCACCTATGAACATATCCGCCCCGAGACTGTCGGCAATGAGCGGCGCATCCTGGTCTCCGAGCTTTCCGGGCGCAGCAACATCCTGGCCCGCTCCCGTGTCGATCTGAGCGGCGATCCGGCCAAGATGCAGGCCGTGCTGGCCAAGTTGATGGAGTTGGAGAACCAGGGCTACTCCTTCGAGAACGCCGAGGGCAGCTTCGATCTGCTGGTCCGGCGGGTGGCGGGGGATTACGTCGCGCCGTTCAAGCTGCTGGCCTTCCGGGTGATCTCCGAGGCCAACGGCCGGCGTGTTTCCGAAGCCTCGGTCAAGGTCGACGTGGGCGGGATCGAGTACCACACGGTCAGCGAGGGCGACCACGGGCCGGTCAACGCCCTGGACAAGGCCTTGCGCAAAGCGCTCCTGGGGCCGTTCCCGCTGCTGGAGGAGCTCAAGCTGGTCGACTACAAGGTCCACATCGTCAACGCCCAGGCCGCGGCCGAAGCCAAGGTCCGGGTGGTGGTCGAGTCCGAGTGGCGCGGGCACTCCTGGAACACGGTCGGGGTTTCGGAGAACATAATTGACGCCAGCGTCCAGGCCCTGGTCGATGCCTACGAATACCTGCTGGTCAACTACGGCGGGAAGCGTTCGGCTCCGGCCGGCCGGAAGAGCAAACGCTGATTCGCGCGTTTGTGGCCCGAAACGGCGAAGCCGCGTGTGAGTTTTTTAAAAGGGGGCCGGGGAAAACTTTTTGGCAAAAAAGTTTTCCCCGGAGCGTTTTTCCTGACTCAGAGGGAGTGGAAGAATCATGAGCGAGACTGCGCGCGATTCCGCGCTCGAACTGCCCAAGCATTACGCCCCGGCGTCGGTCGAGGCCAAGTGGTACGCCCGTTGGGAGGCGTCCGGCTGTTTCCACTCCGTGCCCGATCCGGAGAAGCGCCCCTACACTATCGTCATCCCGCCGCCCAACGTCACCGGCATCCTGCACATGGGCCACGCGCTCAACAACACCCTGCAAGACATCCTGATCCGGGCCGCGCGGCTGCGGGGGCAGAATGCGCTCTGGATGCCCGGCACGGACCACGCCGGCATCGCCACCCAGAACGTGGTCGAGCGCGCCTTGCAGGAGGAGGGGCTCCAGCGCGAGGACCTGGGGCGCGAGAAGTTCATCGAGCGGGTCTGGGATTGGAAGGAGCGCTACGGTTCGACCATCATCTCGCAGCTCAAGAAGCTGGGCAGCTCCTGCGACTGGGAGCGCACTCGCTTCACCATGGACGAGGGCCTGAGCCGCGCGGTGCGCGAGGTCTTCGTCCGCCTCTACCGCGAAGGCCTGATCTATCGCGGCCGGCGGCTGATCAACTGGTGCGTGCGCTGTCACACCGCCCTGGCAGACGACGAGGTCGACCACGAGGAAAAACCCGGCGCCCTCTGGCACATCCGCTATCCGGTCAAGGGGCGGCCCACGACCCTGGTCGTGGCCACCACCCGGCCCGAGACCATGCTGGGCGACACGGCCGTGGCCGTGCATCCCGAGGACGAACGGTACAAGCACCTGGTGGGGCAGAAGGTGATCCTGCCGATCTGCAACCGGGAGATCCCGATCATCGCCGACGAATTCGTCGATCCGCGCTTCGGCACGGGCGTGGTCAAGATCACCCCGGCCCACGATCCCAACGACTACGAATGCGGCCTGCGCCACGACCTGCCGCAATTGATCGTGATCGGCCCCGACGGGGCGATGACCGCCGAGGCCGGCAAGTACGCCGGCCTGGACCGGGCCCGCTGCCGGGAGAAGCTGGTCCAGGAGCTGGAGGAGACCAAGTTCCTGGAGAAGGTCGAGGACCACACCCACAACGTCGGCCACTGCTACCGCTGCCACACGGTGATCGAGCCGTACCTCTCGGAGCAGTGGTTCGTGCGCATGCAGCCGCTGGCCGAGCGGGCCATCGCCGCCACCCGCGAGGGGCAGGTCGAGTTCCATCCCGCCCGCTGGGAGAAGGTCTACCTCTCCTGGCTGGAGAACGTGCGCGACTGGTGCATCTCCCGGCAGATCTGGTGGGGCCACCGGATTCCGGTCTGGTATTGCCGCGACTGCGGCGAGGAAGTGGTGAGCGAGACCGATCCGACCATTTGCCCCAAGTGCAATTCGGGCAAGCTGGAACAGGACCCGGACGTGCTGGACACCTGGTTCAGCTCGGCCCTCTGGCCCTTCAGCACCCTGGGCTGGCCGGAGAAGACGCCGGAGCTGGAATACTATTACCCGACCGAGACCCTGGTCACCGACCGGGGCATCATCTACTTCTGGGTCGCCCGGATGGTGATGATGGGGCTGCATTTCCTCGACCGGCCGCCCTTCCGCCACGTCTATATCCACGGCACCATCCTCGACGAGCACGGGGCGAAGATGTCCAAGTCCAAGGGCAACGGCATCGACCCCCTGGTCATGATCGCCGGCGGCGAGCACAAGACCCAGGGCAAGGCCGTCCAGCTGGAGGGCTACGGCGCCGACGCCGTGCGCTACACCCTGGCGGCGTTGACCACCGAAGGCCAGGACATCCGCCTCTCGCCCACCCGTTTTGAGATGGGGCGCAACTTCATCAACAAGCTCTGGAACGCCTCGCGTTTCGTGCTGCTCAATCTGGCCGAATTGCCGGCCGACGATTCAGCTGTGACCGACGCGGAGCTGGCCTTCGAGGACCGCTGGATCCTCTCCCGGCTGCAGGCCGTGATCGGGGAGATGACCAAGGCGCTGGACAACTTCCGCTACAGCGACTTCGCCTCGCTGATCTACGACTTCACCTGGCGGGATTATTGCGACTGGTACGTGGAGATGGTCAAGCCTCGCCTGCGCGCCGGCGGCCGCGAGGCCCAGGTGGCCGGTCGGGTGCTGGCCTGGGGGCTGGATCAGATCCTGCGCCTGCTGCACCCGCTGGCCCCGTTCTTCACCGAGGAGGTCTGGGAGGCTCTGGGCCAGCAAGCGCCGCGGCGTGGCCTGGGGGCCAACCCGCCGGCGGCCGAGCCGTTCCTGATGCGCTCCGGCTGGCCCAAGCTGGAGGAGGTCCGCCGGGCGCTGGAGGTTGAAGAGGCCATGGCCCGCACCCAGGACGTGGTCCGCGCGGTTCGCAACGTCCGGGCCAAGTTCAACATCCCGCCCCGCACCGAGCTGTCGGTGATGGTCAGCGTGGCCGACGAGCGTCTGGCCGGCCAACTCGCCGGCCAGCGGGAGCTGATCCGCACCCAGGCTCAGACCGGCGAGATCACCATCGGCGCGGGCCTGGCCAAGCCGCCCCAATCGGCGGCCGAGATTCTCGACGGCGGGCAGATCTACGTGCCGCTGTCGGGGTTCATGGACGTGGCCGTCGAGGCCCAGCGGATCGCCAAGGATCTGGAGAAGAAGCGCGGCGCGCTCTCGGCCCTGAACGGTAAGCTGCGCAACCAGGAGTTCCTGCAGAAGGCGCCGGCCAAGGTGGTCGAGACCGAGCAGGCACGCAAGGAGGAACTCACCCGGCAGATCGGCGAGCTGGAGGATCTGGCCGCCAGCCTGCAAAGCGGCAATTAAATGTAGCGTCGGGGGAGGGGCCGCAGCCGGCCAAGCCTAACCGAAAAATAACGACCATTTTCCACCGCTCCGCATATGCTGGGGGCATGAAGAAGAAGAATACAACCGAGGGGGGTGAGGCTATGTCTGGCCGTCCGAAGATGCAGCGCAAAGACAAGGATCATTTGCGGGAGTGGGGGATTGCCGACGCTTCCGACCTGTACGGCATCGATCGTTGGGGCAAGGATGTCTTCAGCATCAACGCCGCCGGCAACCTCTGCCTCCAGCGGGGCGTGGCGGCCAGCGAGATCGACCTCAAGGCCCTGATCGACGAGATCCGCCTGCGCGGGCTCTACCCGCCGGTGGTCCTGCGCTTCACCGACATCCTCCGCCACCGGCTGACCAAGATCTGCACCGCCTTCGCCAAGGCCATCCGCGAGCACGACTACGCTGGCGAATACCGCGGCGTCTATCCGATCAAGGTCAACCAGCACCGGCACGTGGTCGAGGACGTGGTCACCTGCGGCCGCGAGTTTCACTACGGCCTGGAGGTCGGCTCCAAGGCCGAGCTCCTCATCGCCTTGGCCGAACTGAGCGACCCCGAGGCGCTCCTGGTCTGCAACGGGTTCAAGGACCGGCGTTACGTCGAGCTGGCCCTCGAGGCCTCCCGGCTGGGATTGCAGATCTTTCTGGTGATCGAGAAGCCCGCCGAGCTCAATCTGATCATGGAGGTGGCCAAGCGGATGAAGCACTCGCCCCGCCTGGGCATCCGGATGAAGCTCTCCAGTCGCGGCCGCGGCCCCTGGGAGAGTTCGGGGGGCGACCGCAGCAAGTTCGGCCTCTTCGCCGCCGAGATCGTCGAGGCCTTGAAGCAGCTTAAGCGCCGCAACATGCTCGACTGCCTGGAGCTTTTGCATTTCCACATCGGCAGCCAGATCACCGACATCCAGCGGATCAAGGAAGCCCTCCGCGAAGCCACCGGCATGTTCTCCGAAATCTGCCGGCTGGGCGCGAAGATCCGTTTCGTGGACGTGGGCGGCGGCATGGCCGTCGATTACGACGGCTCGCACACCAATTTCAGTTCCAGCGCCAACTACGGCATCGAGGAGTACGCCGCCGACGTGGTCGACGCCTTCCATCAGACCTGCGAGGAGGACGGACTAAAGCCGCCGACCCTGGTCACCGAGTCCGGCCGGGCGCTCACCGCCCACCACAGCCTGCTGGTGGTCGAGGCCACGGCTTGCAGTTCGCCCGGCGCGGACCTGACCGTGCCCAAGCTGGGCAAGAAGGACCCCGAGATCCTCAAGCGCTTCCACGGCATGCACGAGACCCTCTCGGCCAAGAATTTCCAGGAGATCTACCACGACGTGACCGAGGCCCGGCGCGAGGCGGTTTTGCTCTTCAACCTGCGCCACCTCTCCCTGGAGGACCGGGCCAAGGCCGAGACCTACTACTGGCTGATCTGCCGGCGGATCCTGAAGTTCGTCCGCGAGCACGACTACATCCCCGACGAGCTCGAGGGGTTGGGCAAGCTGCTCTCGAGCACCTATTACTGCAACTTCTCGATCTTCCAGTCCCTGCCCGACCACTGGGCCATCAAGCAGCTCTTCCCGGTGGCTCCGCTCCACCGGCTCAAGGAGAAGCCCACGGTCGAGGCGATCCTGGCCGACGTCACCTGCGACTCCGACGGGGTGATGGACAGCTTCGTCGATCTGCGCGACGTGCGGGACACCGTGACTCTGCATCCGCTCAAGCGCGACGAGCCCTATTATCTGGGCATCTTCCTGGTCGGCGCTTACCAGGAGATTTTGGGCGACCTGCACAACCTCTTCGGCGACACCACGGTCGTGCACGTCTCCTCCAACGAGAAGGGCTACCTGATCGACAAGGCCATCCCCGGCGATTCGATCATGGACGCCCTCGGCTACGTGCAGTTCGCGCGGCGGGAGGTGGTGGCCAGCCTGCGGGCCAAGGTCGAACGGGCCCTCGACAGCGGCGGCTTCACCCTGGAGCAGTCGGCCGCCTTCATGCGCCAGATCGACGACACCCTGGACGGGTCGACCTACCTCAACCATGCGGCCGTCCGCTGGTAGGCGCGCGCCTGACAGGAATAGGCTTTCCGGGAACCTTTTTGCCAAAAAAGGTTCCCGTTTTTTTAGGGGTGGGATTCGCCCGGCGGCAATCGGCCGGGGGAAAAAGCCGCCGGCCGGGAGCGATCCCGGCCGGCGCTGGTTTGTGACGGGGCGTTAGGTTTTAGCGCAGAACGTTAGGCGACGTCCTTGCGGCTGAAGACGATCGAAGCCAGTGCGGTCAGGGCCACGGCGTAGGCCAGGCCGTAAACCACTCCGTGGAGGACGAAGGCGTCGGGAATGTCGAGCCCGTGGCTGATGGCGGTTTTGACGTCGAGGTGATGGAAGTTGGGCAGGACGTAATACAGGAGTTGCCCGATGGGGTTCTGGTGCATGGCGCGGGGCAGCATGTAGACCGCGTGCCCGCCGGCGAAGACGATGAAGACGCCGATGGCGGCCATGCTGTCCTGCAGGAAGGTGCCCAGGAGCAGGCCCACGCCGGTGAGCATGATCGCTTCGACCGCGATCAGGGCGTAGGCGCGCAGGAGGTGGAGCGCCGCGCCGCTTTCGGGGCCGGCTTCGAGCTTCATGACCAGGAGCGACCCGGCGGCCAGGATGGCGATGTTGAAGAGGCACAGGCCGCTGACGCCCAGGAACTTGCCCCAGACGAAGGAACTGCGCCCGCCGGGCTTGGAGAGGATGAACTGGGCCGTCTTTTCCCGCAACTCGCGGGGGATTTCGAAGGCCGCCACCATGCTCGTGATCAAGCCCACGACCAGGGCCACGGCCAAGGCGCAGTCGATCATGAGTTCCTGGGCCATGCCCAAGGACAACTCCCCGTAATTCGACATGGCCCAGACGTCGGCCACCAGGATGAGGAGGATGAAGTAAACCGATTTCATCCGGGCGATCCGGGCGAACGTGCTTTCGGCAATAGTGATGACATCGTTCATGGACGGCCTCCACGTTGTAAGAAAGATATTTGAAAACGGAATACCCAAAATATACCTTGGCGGATGCAAAATGGCAAGCTAAACTCCAGTGGGTAGTTACAAAAAAGATGGCTCAGCTTCGGGAGGCAGGCATGCGCAAGACTAAGATCGTGGCCACACTTGGCCCCGCGACGGACCGGCAGGAGGCGATCGAGGCCCTGATTCGGGCCGGCGTCGACGTCTTCCGCTGCAATTTTTCGCACGGCAGCCACGATTACCACCGTCAGACCATCAAGGCGATCCGAGCGGCCTCCGCCGCCTGCGGGCAGGAGGTGGCGATCTTGCAGGACCTCTGCGGCCCCAAGATCCGGGTGGGGGAGATGGCCGACGGCGTGGAGCTGGTGGCCGGCCGGGAGGTGACCGTCACCACCCGGGAGGTCACCGGCACGGCCGAATGTTTCACCTCGCATTACGCGGCCCTGGCCCGGGACGTCCAACCGGGCGAAGCCATCCTGCTCGACGACGGCAATCTGGAACTCAAGGTGCTCTCCGTGGCCGATCCGGAGGTGCGCTGCGAAGTCGTCCGCGGCGGGCGGCTCAAGAGCCGCAAGGGAATGAATCTGCCCGGCACCCGGCTCTCCACCCCGTCCCTGACCGAGAAGGATCGGGCCGACCTGGCCGTCGGGCTGGAGGCGGGGGTCGATTTCGTGGCCCTCTCCTTTGTCCGGCGGGCGGCGGACGTGGCCGAGTTGAAGGCGCTTCTGGACCAGGCCGAGTCCTCGGTGCGGATCATCGCCAAGATCGAGAAGCCCGAGGCGATCGAGGGGCTGGAGGAGATCGTCGAGGCCACCGACGGGATCATGGTCGCCCGCGGCGACCTGGGGGTCGAGCTGGACGCGGCCGAGGTGCCGTTTTTGCAGAAGGCCATGATCCGCCAGGCCAACCGCCGCGACCGCTACGTCATCACCGCCACCCAGATGCTCGAGTCGATGGTCCACAACGGCGTGCCCACCCGGGCCGAAACCTCGGACGTGGCCACCGCCGTGCTCGACGGCACGGACGCGGTCATGCTTTCGGCCGAGACGGCGGTGGGCGAGTATCCCGAGGCGGCGGTGCAGACCATGGCCAAGATCGCCCGGCGGGCGGAGGAATACCTGCTCGATCACGACCGCCAGTGGAACTGGAACCAGATCGACCCGCGCACCGCCCGCTATGACGCCTTGGCCAATGCCGTGCTGCAACTCTCCCGCGACCTCAAGGCCAAGGCGATCGTGGCCTACACCGCCAGCGGGGGCACGGCCCTGTATATCTCCAAGAGCCGGCCCTTCACGCCGATCGTGGCCTTCACCGACAGCCTCAACGCCGCCCGGCGGATGAAGCTCTATTGGGGGGTTTTGCCGGTCTATGCCCCGGAACTCGACGACGGGGCTGATTTTATCGACTACGCCGAGCGCTATCTGCGGGAGCAGAACCTGGCCGGCTCGGGCGATTCCCTGATCGCCGTGCGCGGCGCTTCTGGGGGGGCGCCCGGCGCCAATGACGCCATCGAGGTGCGGGTTTTGACCTGACCAGCCGCGGCCACCGAGCGGGATCGGCCGATTTTACCCGGCTTTGATTTGACAACGCAATAATGGCGAATCATAGTATAAATAGAGACGATAAAAAGATATAGGACGAGCCGAAGCTTGGATGGGCAAGGGAGTGCGGGTATGGCTTTTTTGCAGATCATTGCCGCGCCGGATGACTGCGCCGGGTGGGGGTTTTACGAGGAAAAGCGGGCTTACGGGCATTCCGCGGTCGTGGCGATGGGGCCCGGTGGAACCGTGGTGCGCACCGTCAAACCCAATCGCCAGAGCGCGGTCGAAGCCGTCAGGCTCAAGATTCTGGCCCTCCGGCAGAAGGCCAAGGAGCTAGCTGAGGCAGCGAAACAGTCAGGCTGATAAGAAGTTATCTGCGTTTTCAGTTCGGTATCGCAGGCTGTCGGCCGGCTGGCGCAAGTATGGGAGGGAAGGCCATGCCCAAGCTGGACAAATGGATCGTTGCTACCCGAATGGTGGAACCGGTCGATCCGGACACGATGCGGCAGATTCTCGACCTGGGCGGAGTGATTGGCGGCGGCTGGTGCCAGGTGCACCAGCATATTCTGGTCAATGCGGCCAACAAGGAAAAGATCGAAAACCTGCTGCGCGCCCAAGGGTTGGAGGTGCTGCCGGCCGACGATCATTCCCTGCGCCATCCCGACGCTGAAGCGCACCGCGGGTGAACCCCGCTTCCGGGGAACCTTTTTTGCAAAAAAGGTTCCCCGGGCCCCTCCAAAAAACTCTCACCCGGCTGCGCAGTTTCGAGCGTTCAGATGGATGGCTTCCGCGTCACTCGTGTTCGAACGCGGGAAGTGCTTGAAATTTTTTCGGAAAAAGTCCTGGCGTGCCGTTTTTTGTCCCCTTATTTAAGGGGAAATGTACTGAGCTTTCGGATACGCTCAGAAATGAATTGATTTGATGCAAGCAGTTAGCGGTTGGCGAACCATTCCCGGATCACGGCCAAAATCCGCCCCAACTCCTTCTCGCTGATGACATACGGCGGCATGGTGTAAACGTAGCGGCCGAACGGGCGCAGCCAGACGCCGCGCTCGGCGGCGAATTCCTGCATCCCGGCGTAAACGGCCGGGGCTTTCACCTCGACCACGCCGGTGGCGCCCAGCACGCGGGTTTCAAGGATTTCCGGCCCGGTCAGGGGCAGCAGCCCGGCCTGCAATTGCTTCTCGATCCGGCGGATTTTGGCCAAATAGCCGTCGCGCTGAAAAATCTCCAGACTTTTCAAGGCCACGGCACAGGCCAGGGGGTTACCCATGAAAGTCGGGCCGTGCATGAAGGCCAGTTCCGGCCGGTCGCCCAGAAAGGCGTCATAAATCCGGTCGGTCGCCAGGGTCGCGGCGTGGCCCAGGTAGCCGGCCGTCAGCCCTTTGCCCAAAACCATCAGATCCGGGGTCACGCCCGCCTGTTCGGCGGCGAAAAGGGTGCCGGTGCGGCCAAACCCCGTGGCCACCTCGTCGAAGATGAGCAGGACGCCGTATTCGTCGCACCAGCGGCGTGCCAGCTTCAAATATTCGGGGCTGTAAAGGTTGAACCCGCCGGCCGCCTGGAGCAACGGTTCGAGGATGAAGCCGGCCAGAGTTTCATGGTGTGCTTCCAGGTGGCGACGCAGCCGTTCGCCGTCCGCCGCGACTGATTCGGCCGACGCGCCGTAACCGCCGCACGGCGCGGGCAGAAAGTCCTGGCGGGGCAGTAAGCCCGCGAAAAGGGCGTGCAGGCCTTCCTCGGGATCGCCCACCGACATCGCCGCGCAGGTGTCGCCGTGATAGGCCTGGCGCAAAGCCAGAAACCGGGTCTTGCCGTCGTGCCCGAGATTGCGCCAGTATTGGGCGGCCATCTTTAGCGCCACCTCTACGCCCACCGAACCGCTGTCGCTGAAAAAGACGTGATTCAGGCCGGCGGGTGTGATTTCGATCAGTCGGGCGGCCAGTTCCTCGGCCGGCTGGTGGGTCAGGCCGCCCAGCATGACGTGGGCCATCTTTTCCAGTTGCGCGGTCAGGGCGGCGTTGAGTTCGGGGTGGTTATAGCCGTGGATGACGCACCACCAAGAGGCGATGGCGTCCACCAGTTCGCGGCCGTCCTCCAGGCGTAAACGCGCGCCGCGCGCGCTGTCCACCCGGTAGTCCGGGGGCCGGCGGCGCATCTGGGCGTAGGGGCGCCAAAGCTGGTGGGGATTGACGGTCGGCATGGCTCAGGCGGCGGCCGAGGCGGTCGGCGCGACCGGAGTTTCGGTGTCACGCGGCCGGATGATGACCAGCATGCACTCGCGGTTTTCCGGCAGGCGGCAGTATTGGAATTCGAAGTCCACCAGGTTGAGCGCGGTTTCGGCGTCGCCGGCGAAGAGGTTGGGCAGGCGCTGGGCCGCGCGGCGCAGCAGGCTGGCCGACCACTCGTTGGCCACCGGGCCGAGGCGTCCGGTCAGGGTCGGCAGGTCCGCGCCGTTCTCGATCTCGCGGGTCCAGCCCGGCAGCCGGTCCATGCAGGCCAATTCGCGCACCGATTGGCCGATCTCGAACTCGCCGCGAAAAGAGCCGCGCCGGGTCAGTTCGCTCCAGATGCGCAGCTCCTCCTCGATGGTTGCCGGCGCCCCGCCGGTGACGAAGGCGCGCATATAGGGGAGCATCTCGTCGCGTTCCTGGCGCTTGAGCCAGTCGCCGGTGTAGAGCCAGTTGACCAGGTACTGCGGCCAGTGGGCCGGCACCCGGTTCCAGGGCAGGTGCAGGGCCAGGCAGACCCGCTCGGCCGGCCCCAGCCGGGTCCAGAGGCGCAGGACCAGGTTGCCGGTCAGGTGGCCGCCGCCCAGCGCCGCCAGCAGCAGGGGCGGGCAGATGATGCCCAGCGCCAGCCAGGCCGGCAGCTCCAGCCCCAGCAGCTGGTTCAGACCATCGGCCAAGGCAAAGGTGGCGATGGTTGCCGCCAGCCCCCCGGCCAGACTGCAAAGCGGAAAGACCAGGTGCAGGGAACGCAGGGAGCGCTCTAGCAGCGAGACGATCCCGCGCAATTCCGGTCGAGCCGGCTGCACGGGCAGGGCTTTTTCGGGCGCGGAATCAGGATTATTCTCCGGCGTCGGGGCCGGATTGAAGCTCTCGGCCTTCTGCCAGTGCAGCCCATCCTGCGAGACTGGCGTCTGGGCGGTGATGATCCGGCTGGCCAGCATTTCGACTATTTTCTCGGCGGCCAGGGGGCCCAGCACGCCGCGTTCGGTCTTGAGATAGAAAGCCGGACATTTCATGATTATTTCCTCCTGCCAGATTTATCGGCCACGTCGGGAGGGTCGCTTCAACTATTATCGGACATTGCGGAGATTTTTTTTTGTTCGCCGGTAGACGAAGTCTGGGGTGAATTTAGCTGGAGGTCGAGTGGCTTTCAATCGCTTAAGGATGTTTGCTGGCAATATGTTGAGTGGTAATTTAGAGGGGAGGATTCAGGTGGGCGAGTCGCACGAATAGAGTAGCTGTTGAGCCTGTCCATCTGAACGCTCGAAACGGCGACTGTGTGCCACCGATAGGTAACATTGCCCGGCTTGCTTTGGAAAAGCTTTTCCTGAAGTTGGCGATCACGTTCACCTGGCAGGATGTTGAGGCGTCCGGGGCTATCCACTCCGAGTCTACATCGATTTTGGCCGGGGTCAATGTCCGGTCGTTTCCCCGGCATCAGGGAAATTATCGCACCATTGGCGAACTGGCCAATGCCTCCGGCGTACCATGCCAAACCATCTGTGAGTGGGAAGGCACTTGCCTGCCTGTCTTCGGCCAAAGCGACGGCATCCGGGTAATCCCCGCCGCAGAATTCGATCTGCTGGTCGCCCGCTGCCGCGCCTTGCATATTCCAAAGATCCGGTGCCGCCGGCATCCCTGACACCATTTTAATAGCCTCGGAGGAGAATAAAACAATATAGCGTGTTGGCGCTGCGCCCATCTATGGTGAACACTATTGTTTATACGATAGACCCAAAGGAGATTGCCGCGTGACGGAAAACAATGACCGCAAGCTGAAGTTCGAAGAGGTGCTGGAGGGGATTTCACCAGAGCATGTTTACAAGGCCGTGCGAGGCGGAAAAAAGCACTTCGCCATGAGGGTGACGCCTCCAGAAAAAGAATCGATCGAGCGTATGGCCCAGGCGTTTGACATTACGGCCACCGACTACCTGTTGCGGCTGCACCGCATGGCCTGCGACCGGATGATTGCGCTGGAACCGTTCTTCACCGAGCAGATCAGGAAGCGTGTCCCTCTTCCCCGGGATGCGTCAGAGGAAGACCTTTTGGAGGTGGTCATAGAGTCCTATCGAGGTGAAGACGGCAAAAATTATCCGATCACGCGGCTGCAGATGCTAGGCCATAGCTGGCGGCGTTTTGCCGTGGCCATGTTAAAGGCCGTCTCGCCGGTGGATTATGAGGAGTATAAGCGCCTCAAGTACGGCAAGATGAACAACCCCGACCTGGAGACCCGTCGCAAAGCCTATGGCTTCGCGGTACAGAAGTTTTTGGAGCTGACTTATACTGTCCCAGGCTATTGATGTTCAGAAAGGGGGGGGGCAGGCCAACACGGTCATCCGGATCGGCCTCGCTCTCTATGGTTTGATAGTCAAGCGGTTGATCAACGATGAAAGCGACACCGATCAATATTTACCGCATATGCGGGCTGCCTGACCTGCGCCAGCCGACTTGCAGAATCTGGGCGACAAAAAGACCTTGTTGAACTCTATATGGTCTTAAATGCTTAAGGAGGAAAACATGGTCATATTTCGCAACGTTAAAGACTGCGCATTGGCACAGGCCAGAGCGAAAAACTTGCGCTACACAGAGGAAGATCATAAGCGCGCATGTCATCACATTTCGTGCGAGGCCTGTGGAGAGATAATTGGCCATGATTTTGCCGATAGGATGATATGCGCAGGGAAAGTGATACGTGACCCACTTGAACAGAATATTTTAACCTGGCCGAAACAACCGTTCACTTATAACGACGGAGATGGGCTAAGGAACTTTTTATCTGCTTTGGATGCGCTGGAAGCCATCCTGACGAAGGCTATAAAAGATGAAAAACTTGTGCTCTTTGTCGGTGCAGTGCAGTACAACATGTTCTCGCTGAATAGTTATTTTCAACCGCATTTTCATTTTGCGATGTTAACGCACCCGTCAGCCAACGCAGAGATAAAAACACTGATCGATGACCACTGGGTAGCGCAAGGAGGCATAATACTCGGCTGGAAAACTGCCACTTTACTAGAATTTGGACGGTATATGCATAAACATCCATTACAGCCACCTGTGTAGCGTTGCGTAATTCGGCGAAGAAAAATTGATTAAACGGGTAGCGG
>CAYMGG010000027.1:25281-28350 GCA_964389915.1 uncultured Planctomycetaceae bacterium | reverse complement strand
GAGCAGCCAGCCGGCCAGATAGAGCGTGTCCGCCCCGCGCCAAGCCAGCGGTTGCGCTGGCGGCAGCTCGCCCCGAAATCCCCGGCAGAGCATGGCCAGATGCGCCCGCCCGGCCCGGTCGTGGGCCCGCAGCAGCAGCGCTCCGGCCAGCCGGCCCCAGTCGCCGGCCGGCGGCGGCCGATCGGTCAGCGCGCGCAGCGCGTAGGCCCGCCGCAGGCGCAAGGCCTCCTGCGGCAGCAGGAAGAGATAGCGGTACAGCAATAGAAACTGCGTGACCAGCAGGCCCGGCGCGCCCAGCCGCTCCAGCCCGGCGGCCAGCGGAGCCAAACCCGTCGAGGCGATCAGGATCAGGCCCGCGGCCACGGTCAGCGCGAACCGCGCCAGAATCGAAGCGAAAGAGAACCAGCCGCCGGCCAGACTCGCGCCGGCCCAGAGCGAAAGCGAGGTCCGATCCAGCAAGGGATTGAACAAACCCACGAACAGCGCGAAAGGACAGGCCAGCAGCAGATATCGGCCCAGCAGCCGAACGGGAATCCGCCCGCCGGCCAGCAGCGCCGCCGGATAGAGCGCCAGAGGCGTCAGGGCTGCGACCTCGTACTTGGCATAGGAGACCACGGTGATCAGAAAGGCCAGCGTGACCAGCAGCTTGGCCCGCGGATCGAGGCGCGTAAGCGCGGTCGGCCGCCGGGAGAGGCGGTCCAGCTCGTCCAGATCCCAGAGCGCGGTTTCAAGCTTGAACAACGTTAGCCGCCTTTTCGAGTCCAGAAACTGCCATGGCATCTTCCCAGACATTGAGAAAACTTTTTTGAAACAAAGTTTTCTCAAACTCTTTCAAAAACTTTATCCCGGCTTCGCCCGCTCGAACATTCAGCTGGACGATTTCAATGCTCTGGGAATTCCACTCTATTATGGGAGTTTTTTGAAGGGGTTGGGGGGAACTTTTTTGCAAAAAAGTTCCCCCCGAAGCGGTTCGGCAGTGCAGGCGAACCCTCAAAACGGGTGTGAAGCGTCCGTCCTGGCGCTTGTTTCTGCGCCACAGTTGCGCGAACGCCGATTCGGACTTTTCACACGCGCTCTCAGGCTGCCGGCTGCAACCGGCGCAGCGCCAGGCCGATCAGGCCGGCGATGAGCAGGGTCAACGCCCCGCCCACCAGGCCGGAGAGCGAAGTGCCGGCGCTGATCGCGGGCCAGGCTGCATCCGCGCCGGCGGGTTCTCCGGCCGGAACCGCTGCGGCCGAAGTCAGACCCTTTATTTCGGATGACGCCGGGGCGGATTTTTCCGCGCCGGCCGGGAAGCTATAATCCGGCAGGAAAGCTGTGCGTTCCTGCACCCCGGCGAGGGTGGCATGCACCGGGCCGGCAGGCGCGGCCAGCTCCTCCCGGCCGGAGGTCTTGAACATGGACCATTCCAGGCCGTCGGGGTGGATCGAAGCGAACCAGCTGAATACGCCGCCGGCCATTACGGCCAAGGCCGCAAAGGTGATCAGCACCGGCCGGAAATTCGGTCGCAGCCCGGCGGGATCGGCCGGCCGGCCCAGGGCGGCCAGTTCCAGCAACTCCGGCCGCGCGCCCCAGACATAGGTCGCCACCGCGGCGGTGGCCAGGCCCTCGACGATGCCGATGGCCAGATGGATCGGCTGCATGAGCAGGATAAAGGTTTTAAAGGGCAGTTCGGAGATGCCCGAGGCGCAGGTTTCCAGAACCACGCCAAGCGCACCCAGCTGCAAAGCAACCACGCCGCCCATGATCGCGGCCGCGGCCAGCACCTCGCGCGACGGGCGTTTCTGCGTCAGGGGGCGGAAGATCAACGGATAGGCGACGAAGCAGGACCAGAACCCCAGGTTGAAGACGTTGCACCCCAGGGCCAGCAGACCGCCGTCGGCAAAGAAGAGGGCCTGCACGGCCAGAATCGAGAACATGACCAGAAAGGCCGCATGCGGCCCTAAAAGCAGGGCCAGGAGCAGCCCCCCGCCCAGGTGGCCGCTGGAACCGGTGGAGGGAATGGTGAAGTTGAGCATTTGGGCCGAAAAGACGAAGGCCCCCATCACACCCATGAGCGGGACCAGACGCTCGTCCAGGCTGGTCTTCAACCGCCGCGTGCAATGCGCGGCCAGACCCGCCGAGACCGCCCACATCATGCCCCCGACCGCGGGGGAGATGAGCGCATCCGCCATGTGCATGATCCGCTCCCCTTACAAGGCCTCAACCTGACTCAGTTTTCCGAGACCTCGCTCTCTTCGGCTTCGGCCTCAGCTTTGGCCTTGCCCTTGCTCTTGCCTTTGCTCGGCGCGCGCGGCTCCTCGCCGGGCATGGGCTTAGAGTTGCGGCATTTCGGAAAAGCCTTGCAGGCCAGGAACGGACCTCGCCCGGACATGCGCACCACCATGGGCGCGCCGCACTTGTCGCAGATCACGCCCTCGATCTTGGGCACGGCCGTGGCCGTGCCGTCCTGGGCCAGCGACTTCAGGGCGCCGCACTGCGGATTGGCGCAGGCCAGGTAACGGCCCCGGCGCGAGGATTTGAGGTTCATCAGTCCGCCGCACTGGTCGCATTTGCGGTGCTCCTCGGGCGCCAAAAGCGGCTTGCCCTCGCGGTCCAGGGGCACGGTCTGCTTGCACTCGGGATATTTGCTGCAACCCAGGAAGAAACCGAAACGCGAGCGGCGCTTCTGGAGCGGCGCGCCGCAGGCGGGACAGGGCACCGGAGGGCCGGCCTCCTCGCCCTCGCCGTCGCCCGTGCCCTCGCCCGCCATCGGAATGGTGGCCTTGCACTCGGGGTATTTGCTGCAACCCAGGAAGGCGCCGCCCTTGCTGTAGCGGATCACCATCGGGCTCTCCACGCCCTGCTTGGCGCACTCGGGGCAGGTCTCGCCGTTGGGGGCGGGCTGGCCCTTGAGCGGCTGGGCTTCTTTGCCGGCCGTTTCGAGCTGCCCGATGAAAGGGCGGTAGAAGCGGTCGATCAACTCGACCCAGTCGACCTGGCCCTCCTCGACCCGGTCGAGGTCCTCCTCCATCCCGGCGGTGAACTTGAGGTCCATGATGGACGCGAAATTGGCCATCAGCATGTCGG
>CAYMGG010000027.1:0-25251 GCA_964389915.1 uncultured Planctomycetaceae bacterium | reverse complement strand
TGCCTAGCTCGGTGGCGTGGAAGCGGCGGTTGTCCAGCCGGACGTAGCCGCGCTCCTGGATGGTCTGGACGATCGGAGCGTAGGTCGAAGGCCGGCCGATGCCCTCCTTCTCCAGCGCCCGCACCAGGCTGGCCTCGGTGTAGCGGGGCGGCGGCTGGGTGAAGTGCTGGCTGGGGGTCAGCTCCCAAAGCCGCAGCGGATCGCCGCCGGCCAGGGGGGGGAGGATCTGCTGGTCGTCGCGTTCCTCCTCTTCGGGCGCGCCTTCGTCCTTTTCTTTGGCGGCCTTCAGGCGCTTCTTGGCGGCCTCGGCCTGGTTGCCCAGGCTGGTCCAGCCTTCGAAGAGCACGCGCCGGCCCTTGGCCTCCAGCACGCCCTCGGCCGCGCCGATCCGGGCGGTGGTGGTCTGGTAGACGGCCGCGGTCATCTGGCTGGCCACGAACCGCCGCCAGATCAGGTCGTACAGCCGGTACTGGTCGGAGTTGAGGAAGGGCTGAACCCGCTCGGGGGTGAGGAAGACCGAGGTCGGGCGGATGGCTTCGTGCGCCTCCTGCGCGTTCTGCCGCGAGCGGTAGGCGTTGGGCTTTTCGGGCAGGTAGCGGGCGTCGTAGTTGTCGCGGATGTGGTCGCGCACCTCTTGCAGGGCCTCGGGGGCGATGTTGAACGAGTCGGTTCGCATGTAGGTGATCAGGCCCATGCTCTGGCCGCCCTCGAGCTCGACGCCTTCGTACAGCCCCTGGGCCACGCGCATGGCCTTGGCCGCGCCGAAGCGCAGCTGGGTGCTGGCGGCCTGCTGGAGGGTGGAGGTGATGAAGGGCGGGGGCGGATTGGAGCGCACCTCCTTCTCGGAGACGTCCAGCACCTTGTATTCGGCGGCGCGCAGGGCTTCGGCCACGGCCTCGGCGCTCTGGCCGGTGGAGGCCACGGCCGAGCCCAGGGCGAATTTTTCGCCGCGCCATTCGACCAGCAGAGCCGAGAAGCGGACGGCCTCCTGCTCGCGGGGCGAGAGGACGGCGGTGATGCGCCAGAACTCCTCGGGCTTGAAGGCCCGGATCTCGCGCTCGCGTTCGACCACGATCCGCACCGCCACCGATTGGACCCGGCCGGCGGAGAGGCCCTTGGTGATCTTCTTCCAAAGGAAGGGCGAGAGCGAGTAGCCCACCAGCCGGTCGAGCACCCGGCGGCCCTGCTGGGCGTTGACCAGGTTCATGTCGATGTCGGTGGGGTTGGCGATAGCCTCCTGCACGGCGCGCTTGGTGATGGAGTTGAAGGTCACCCGGCGGGTGCGGGCGGAGGGCAGATGCAGCGCTTCTTTGATGTGCCAGGCGATGGCCTCGCCCTCGCGGTCCGGGTCAGGCGCCAGATAGATGACGTCGGCCTTTTCCGCCGCCGCGGCCAGCTCCTTGAGCACTTTCTCGCGCCCCTTGATCGGCTCGTAGGTCGGGGCGTAGCCGTTCTCGATGTCGATGCCAAAGGCCTTGCGCCCGGTCCCCCGCGAGGGGATGTCGCGGACGTGGCCCATCGAGGCCTTGACCGAAAAGCTCCGGCCCAGGAATTTATTAATCGTCTTGGCCTTGGCCGGGCTTTCGACGATCAGCAGGTTGCGCCCGCCGCCGCGGGACAGGCCGCTCTCGGCGGTTTCGACTTCCGTTTCGGCCGCTTCGACCGCTCCGTCTGCTTCAGTTTCCGGCCCGGTTTTGGTCCGCCGGCCGGCGGTTTTCTTCTTGGCCACCGCTTATGCTCCCCTTGCCGTCCTGTTAAACGCCAATTAAATGTTATGTGGCGCAAACGGTACGACCCGCGCCCGGGTTGTCAAGATTTTTTTGCGGTCCGGGCCCGCAGCGGCGGAAACTCCGCCCGAAAAAACGGCCCCGGCCGGCCGCTTGGCCGAGGGCATTTCTCGCCCCGCCGGCTCCAAATCCGGCCCCAGTTTCAACCTTGCTCCGGTTTCCGAGCCTAATTGTTAGTGATTGGTTGAAAACCTGGGGATAAGTGGCAGAATACCGGGGTCGCTCTGGGGAGGAGCGCGGCGCCATACAGGTCTGGAAAAATCGCTACCGCGGCAACGGGACGATATTAACGTCGCTCCGCCCGAGGCGGTTTGGCCGGATCTGCTTTTCCAACGGGTTTTGGGGAAAACCGGGGAATGCGGGGATACCGTTTCGCCATTGCCGGCTGTCTGGCCTGGGGTCTGATCCTGGGATCAGGTCTGGCGTTCGGCCAGAGCGCCGAAAGCGCCGACGAAAGCGTCGGCCGCAACGAGAGCGCCTACCTGGCGCCGCCGATGGAACGGCGGCCGCTCCAGCCGATCCTCAACCTCGACGAGTTGGAACTTCCCGGCGCGCGCCAGCTGCCGGCCGCTCCGCCGGAAGACCCGGGCGTAGCCACAGTCACCCCTTCCCGCTCGCGCGAAGACGACCAGTTCAACAATGCCTGCCGGCCGCCCGAGCCGCGTGATACGGTCGCCCCCAAGACGCTCGACGAGTTGCGCACCCAGGTCGGCCCGCTCTTTCGCGTGGCCCGGCGGGGGCCGTTCCTGATCGCCAGCGACATCGGGGCCGAGGAGTTCTCCACCCTGGTCGATGGGGTGCTGGCCTGCTGCCGCGACTGTCTGGAGCATGATTATTTCCAAACGCAACTGAACCAGGTGGTCACGATCTACGTCTTCAAAAACCTCGAAACCTACACCCAGGGCCTGAAGAACTTCTTCGCCATGGCCCCGATCAGCCCCTACGGGCACTACGGCCACCGCCACGGCTATATCGTGGTCAATTACGACACCGGCCCCGGCACCCTGGTGCACGAACTGACCCATGCGCTGATGGCGTCCGATTTTCCCGAAGCGCCGATCTGGATCTCCGAGGGGCTGGCCAGCCTTTATGAACAATGCCGAGTCGAAGGCAACAGCCTCAAAGGCGAGCCTAACTGGCGTCTGCCCGAACTGAAGGACGCCTTGGCCGCCGGCCGGATGGTCCCCCTGGCCCAGCTCCTGCCCATGAAGACCGGCGATTTCCGGACCAAGAACGAGAGCCTCAACTACGCCACCAGCCGCTACTTTTGCAAATATATGGAAGAGAAGGGCCAGTTGCGCCAGGTGTACAATCTGTTCCGCACCCTGAAGGCCGCCGACGCTACCGGCCGCCTTTTCATCGAGCAGGCCTTCGGCCAGGATCTGGAGGTCATCGAAGCCGATTTCCGCCAGTGGCTGACCGCCCAGCAGTGGCGATAACCTACCCAAAAGATATGGCCGCACTATCGTGCAGAATATGAAATTATTGCGGTTAGAAACCTGAAACTCTTTATACTGTAAAAACATAGATTAATTATATTCTATTGACACAAATTCGGTCGATAAATATCATGCAAACTTGAAATCAAGACATTCGGGTCTTTTGGCGCTGTTCGAGTTGGGTTGGCTTATCCTTTGTCCAGTCGGAACCACGGTATGCTGGCTTCTTGCCTCAACTGCGGCACCAAGTTAGAAGTTTCCGAAGACCTGCGAGGCCAAGCCGTGCGCTGCACCAAATGCAAGCGCGTGGTCTGGGTGCCCAACAGTCCGCCACCGGAAGAAAATGCGGAAATCATCCATTTCATCATTACGCCTAACGTGCCTTTCGTGCTCTCTCCCGATCAAGCGGCCGTGATCGGCCGCGAACCGGACTGCGACATCCATCTGGACGATCAGTGCATCAGCCGCCGCCACGCCCGGATCTTCTGGTCCGAGGACGGCTACGAGATCGAAGACCTCGACTCGATGAACGGCATCTTCGTCAATCACCTGCCGGTCAAACGGGCCAAGCTGAAACACAAAACCCAGATCTCCATTGGCTCGATCGGCCTGGTCTTCCGTCAGGCCAAAGACATGGAGGAGATGCGCCAGGCCTGCCGCAAAGCCCGCCAGGGCCCAGACGAGAAGACCGAAACCCGCGAGATGAAGAACCTGCTGCAGCAGGCCCGGAGCAATCAGCTGAGCGGGGCGCTCAGCTCGGTCAGCCTGGCCGAGATCTGCCAGATGATCCAACTGGGAATGCGCGACGGCGCCCTTTGTCTCTATCAGGACAGCGACAAGATCGCCAGCCTGCACTTCCGGCTCGGCCGCCTGGTCCACGCCGAACTGGGCGACCGCTCCGGCGAGGAGGTGGTGCCCGCGATTCTCGCCCTGCGGCAGGGCACTTTCATCCTGCGCGAAGACCTGCGCTGCACCGAGCACAGCGTCCGCCGCGCCCTCTCCTTTTTCCTGCTTGATTCCGCCCGCCGGCATGACGAACATGGCACCAGCCAGCATCGCCGTGTCTAAGCTACGTCTGAAAACGAGGCTTGAAAAGCGCCTGGTCGGCCCTCGAATGCCGTCCGCCTTTATGACGCGGGCGGAGTGCTGGCCGGCCTGACGAGCCAAAATGCCTGAGCGGCGGCGGCCTCCCCCACCCCAATCCTACCCCGAGGGGAGAGGGGGTCATCTCAACTCAAGTTATTGCTGTCCGGCTAACGTTCGAGCCTGGCAAACAGAGTGAGCGTTTTTTGGCGGGGTTTGGGGTACCTTTTTTGCAAAAAAGGTACCCCAAAATCAGTCATCATTAACTCGAATTGATCTCGGGGAAAGGAAGGCTGGTTAAGAACCTGCCGTTTGAGAAAGGAGCTCCAACCATGCTTCTGGACCTGAAACTCACGGAATTTTTGGCCCAGGCAGCCAGTGACGCGCCCACGCCCGGCGGCGGCGGCATCGCCGCCTTGGTCGGAGCTCTGGGCGCTTGCATGGGCGAAATGGCGGCCAACTTCACGGTGGGGCGGCCCAAATATGCGGCCGTGGAGGCGGAGGTCAAAATCCTGCTGGCCGAGCTCAGCCGTGAGCGCGCGGCGCTGGCGGCCGGGCTGGAGGCCGACGCCGCGGCCTTTGCCGCGGTCGACGCGGCTTACGGCCGGCCCAAAGCGACCGAAGCCGAGAAGCAGGCGCGCTCGCAGGCCATCGCCGAAGCCCTGCGGCAAGCCCTGGAGCCGCCGCGGAAAGTGCTGCATTCGGCCCTGGCCGCCTGCCGCCAGCTACCCCGCCTGGCCGAGATCGGCAATCCGAACCTAGTCTCCGACACCGGCGTGGCCGCCATCCTCTGCGCAGCCGCAGCCCAGGCGGCCGAGTTGAACGTGCGGATCAACCTGGCGGCGCTCAAGGACGAAGCCTTGGCCGCCGCGATCCAGAGCGAAACCGCCGCCTACCTGGCCGAGATCCAGGATTTTTCGGCCCGGACCTTGCAGCTGGTCGGGCAACGGATCGGCTGACCCGGGGAATTTCTCTCCTGGGCTCTGTTAAATACCACCCCATATAAAAAGGGGTGATTAGCGCGCTGATCTGCGTTTCCCCAACTTCCTTCTAGGGGGTGGGAGAAATTGCCGGCGCGCCGGTCGGCTTCACTCTTCGCTCCGGGAGGGGGCCAGCACGCCCGCGACCATGTCGGCCAGATCCGGCATCGAAAACGGCTTGCGCAAAAAGCCGATCGCTCCGCCCTCCAATAGTTTCTGCGTCACGCCGGGCTGCGAGCAGCCGCTGACGATCACGATCGGCAGCTTGGGCCGCAGTTGCCGCAGCGCATGCAGCGTTTCCTCTCCGCCCATCCCGGGCATCATCACGTCCAGCAGCGCCAGATCGAATTCCTCCCCCGGCTGGCCGCAGAGCTTCAGCGCCGTCTCCCCGTCGCCGACGATCTGGGGCTGGTAACCGAGGTTGGTCAGCATCTCGGCCATCAACTCCTGCAGGAAGGTTTCATCCTCGATGATCAGCACCCGGCCGGTGCCCCGCGGCAGGCGCAACGAACGCAAGGGCAGGACCGCCCCCGTGCTTTCGCGCCAGGGCAGATACAGACGGAAGGTCGTACCCTCGCCGGGCTGGCTGAAGACCTCGATGGCCCCGCCGTGCTCCTTGACCGCGCCGTACACCGCCGGCAGGCCCAGGCCCGTGCCCTGCCCGCTCTCCTTGGTGGTGAAAAAAGGCTCGAAGATCTGGCCCAGCTCCTGGGGCGGGATGCCCATGCCCGTATCGCTGATGGCCACCTCCACATAGCGGCCGGGCGGCGCGCTGAGCAGTCGGTGGGTCGAAAAGCTCTCGTCCAGGGCGATCAGCCGGGTGGAGAACTCCAGCATCCCGCCCTGGGGCATGGCGTCGCGGGCGTTGAGCGCCAGGTTGAGGACCGCGTTCTCCAGCTGCGAGGGGTCGCCCTGGGTGCAGAGCGGCCGGTTGTTCAGGCGCAGGCGCAATTCGATGCGCTTGTCCAGCACGTGCTCCAACACCTCCTGGACGTTGTGGACCACGACGTTCAGGTCGACCTCTATGTTCTGGAACTTGCCCTTGCGCGAGAAGGAGAGCAGCTGCTTGGTCAGATGCGAGGCCCGTTCCGCGGCGCGTTCGATGATCTCGACGTAACGCGACAGGTCCGGCTTCTCCGGCAGCTTGCGGCGCAGCAGCTGGGCGCTGCCCAGCATCGAGGCCAGCACGTTGTTGAAATCGTGGGCCACGCCGCCGGCCAGCCGGCCCAGGGCCTCGAGCTTCTGGTTCTGGCGCAGCTGGGCCTCCAGCCGGTACTGGTCGGTAACGTCGCGGAAGACCAGCACCACGCCGACGATCCGCGCGGCGGCGTCGCGAATCGGCGCGCCGCTGTCGGCGATCTGCCGCTCCACCCCGTCGCGCCCCAGCAGGACCGTATGGTTGGCCAGACCCACCACCCGCCCCTCGCGCAGCACCTTCGTGACCGGATTCTCCACCGTCAGCCGGGTCTGGGCGTTGAGGATGGGGAAGACCTCGGGCAGGGACCGGCCGTAGGCTTCGCCGCGCGGCCAGCCGGTCAGATGTTCGGCCACGGGGTTCATCTCCACCACCCGCCCGTCCGCGTCGGTGGCGATCACCGCGTCGCCGATCGAATCGAGGGTGATGCGCAGGTTCTGCTCGCTGCGGCGCAGCTCGTCGAGCGCCCGGATGCGCGCGCGGGTGGAGAGGTGGAGGATCCCCGAGAGCAAAAGCAGAAACAGGAACCAGGCCGCCAAGGTCGCGGTATGGACCCGATGCTGCCACACCAACTGCTCTTGGAAAACCGCATTTAGCCGCAGTTCCGCGGCTTCGGCCAGCCGGGTGAGTTCGAAGAAAACCGGCCGCAAAGTCAGCGACTCGCCGGTCTTGTCCGCCGGCGGCGCGGCCAGAACCGCTTTGAGCCGCAGGCTGAAGGAGCGGGACAACCGCTTGAAATCCTCCAGCGCGACCTGGGCCTCCGGATCGCTGATCGGCTCGCCCGGTAGGCCGGAGATGGAACTGTAGCCCAGCCGGCAGTCGTCGATGTTCTGTTCGGCCTGGCGCGACAGGATCAGCACATCGTCGACGCTGACCGTCCGGTCCCCGCTCAACGCCAACTCGGCAAAAAGATAGCTTTTCGCGATCAGCAGCCGCGCACTCTTGATGTTGTCGAGCGCGGGGAAATGCCGGCGATAGTTCTTCAGCCAAAGCTGATGGCCCCACCAGAAGAACCCGCAGGAAACGGTCGCCACCCCGAGGACGATCAAAAATGGCAACATTTGGCTGGCAAGCCAGGAAGGCCGGCGCCAGGTATTCATATTTTGCACCTTCTTTACTCTTACTTTGAGACTTTCGAGATTTTTCTGCCCTGGCCTAAGTCTAACAGGTTTTCAGGAGTTGCGAATCGTTAATTTTGATTGCGGCTGGATAAAAATTCCGTGTCGGCATAGCTCTTCGGCTCTGGGTGATCGCAAGGGATCTATTGGCGGAATCGTGGGTTTTGTCTTGGCTGGCAACGCTTATTTCCGCGGCAGGTTCTCCGCGCTGAACCCAAAAGGTTCGATAATTTCCAAATACTCCGGGGTGGCCATCAACTTCTGTAGACTGGCTTCAAATTGGTTGTAGAACTCGCGATCCAGCGGGCGAAAAGCATAGCCCGCCGGGGCCAGGCCGTTCGTCCCGGCAGTGGGGTCGGAAACCGAGATCGCCTCCAGGCTCTGCTCCGGATCATTAGCCGCCATATATCTGACCGTGACGCTGGTCAAGGCCAAGGCGTCGGCTCGGCCGGTCTTAACCGCCGCCAAACCGCTCTGCGCATCGGGCACCACCAGCAATCGCTCGGCTGGCACGCCGGCGGCCAACATCGCTTTCTGCTCGACTGCGCCGATCAACACGGCAATGACCGCCTTCGAATTACGCCCCGCGTCGGCATATACATGCAATTGCTTAGGGTTGCCCCGCCGCGCCAATAACCCCGCACCGATTCGGGCGATCGGGCGGGAGAAGAGCGCTTTTTTCTGTCGCTCGGGAGTGATGAACATGCCGGTGACATCAATATCGATGTTCCCCGCGTTCAAATTGTCCAACAGGACCCCGAATTCGCATCTCACCCATTTGAGATTGGTTATTCCCATCTCCCTCAGAACCCGGCACGCCACTTCCGGCCATGCGCCAGTCACCTCTCCGTTCGGGCCGACAAAAGCAAAAGGGGCTTCGGAAGCGTAGCCCAAGCGCAGCGGCTCGTGATTCCGCAATTTTTCCGACAGGCTTCTGCTGGGCGCATGGGAATTCAGATAATTAAACATGAACAACGCCAGGCCGCCCAGCGCGACCAGAAAAAGCCCGCCAAACCACCAGGGCGGCCGGCGGATGTCTTTTAAATCAGCGCCCGTCTCCACGTGAGCCCCTCACTTTTTCAAATTTAATATACCACATCAAGCGGCATGAGCAAATTGCATCCCGCAAATTGCCGGAAAAAGCGGTTCTCCCGCACCCGCCGAATGGATATATATGATGGCCAAAGGAATTGCCCCATGCGCTGGCGCATGCCATTCATGAAACCGCTGCTTAGCGGCCTGCTCTGGTTGAGCGCCGGTCTGGCTCCGCTCGGGGCGGCCGAACCCGCCGCCGACCGCGCCCCGGCCGTCGGCTTTAGCGCCAGCGAGGTCCGCGAGCAGCTGCGCCTGGGCAAACGCTTTTTCGACGGCGGCGGCTTTCGCCAGGCGGCCGCAGTCTACGAACAGCTGCTGGCCGATCCCGGTTTCGGCCCCCTCCCGCCGCTGGCCCAGCCGACCCAGGCGGCCGGCTCGGCCGACTGGAACGAATACCGCCAGCGCCTGAATTTGCGCGAGGAGCGCCAGACCCAACGCGAAGCCGTCAAGTACTTCCTCGCCCGTTGTCACTTCGAGGAAGCCGGCCAGGATCTGGATCGCCTGCTCCACACCCGGGACGAGCTTCTCTGGCTGGGGGAGAACCGCGACCACTTCTCCCACCCGGCCTATACCCAAGAAGCCCTCTTCTGGGCCGGGCGGGCCCAGCTGCAACGCGAGACCCTCGCCGCCGCCCAGGACCGGACGCTGACCGACCCGGTAACCTCGGCCATGCTCTTCCAGCGCCTGCTCAACGTCGAAGCCCCGGTCGAGATCGAGTCCGAAGCCAGCCGCCACCTGGCCAGCGCCCTACTCACCGAAGCCCAGAACCTGGCCGGAATGGACGAGGCCGGCTGGCAGAATTACCTCAAGCGCCAGAATCCGCCGCTGCCCGCCGCGGCCGCCGGGCCGGCGGAAGGCGGCGAATGGTTGGCCGCGCGCGAAGCGCGCCGGCGGGAACTGCTGCTGGAGGCCAAGAAATACCTGGAGCGCGTGGCCGTGCTCACCCCCAACCAGCCGCACCGCCGGGAGGTGGAACTGGGCGTCATCGAGATTCTCTTCGCCCTGCGCGATTATCCCGAAACCCTGCGTCTGGCCGCCGGCTTTTTGGAACGGGAAACCACCCCCGACACCCTGCGCGCCAAAGTCTGCCTCTTCTCGGCCCAATGCCGGTTTCAGCAGGGAGAGTTCGACTCCGCCCGGGGGGAGTTTGAAGCGCTGCTGGCCAAGGAGCAACCGGACCCGGAGACGCGGCTGAGCGCCCTCTGCGGCCTGGGCTGGACCTGCCGGCAGCTGGCGCGGACCGCCGGACCGGAACGCCAAACCCTTTACCTCAACCAGGCCAAGCTGGCCCTGACCCGAGCGCTGGGGGATGGAAACAACCTGGTCAGTCCCACCCGCCGGGCGCGAATCATCTATAACCTGGGCGAGATCCGCCTGGACCTGGGCGAGTTCGCCGAGGTCCGCAGCGAACTCCAGGAGCTGCTCGATGATCCGCGGCTGGGCGTAAAGGCCCATTTTCTCTCAGGCCAGGCCGCCCGCCGCCAGGGCGACTACGGCGCGGCCCTGGCCCATTTCGAACAGGTCTTCCAGCTCGCCCAGGGGCAGGAGGGCCTCGCCTTCAGCCTGGAAACTCTGCTCTCTTTGGCCGAACTCGAGCAGGAGCGGGGCGAGTGCGCCCTGGCCCTGATCTACTGCCGGCGGGCAGTCGAGGTCGCCAGCCTGCTTTCGGACCTGGCCAGCCTGACCAAGGCCCAGGTCGGCGCGGCCGAAGCCCTGATCGGCCTGGGCGCACCCGACCAAACCCGCGAAACGACCGCCGCCCGCGAGGCGGCCGAGAGCCTGGCGCGACTGGGGTTCGCCGCCTCGACCGGCCGGCAGCTGGCGGCCGCGGCCGACCGGGCCGAGTCGCGTCTTCAGGCCTGGCGGCTCTGGCGCGGCCCCCAAGCGCCGGATTACCTGGGCGGGAATTACGACCGTGCGCTGGAGACTCTGAATCTGCTGCGCCAGCGCTACTCCGAGCGCGTGCCCCTGGACCTGCTCGACTATCTGGAGGGGGAGACCCGCTTCCTCAAGGCCGAGGTGCTCAGCCGCCACGCCCTCGAGCTGCCCGGCGAAAAGCTGCAGCTGGCTCCGGTTTACGAGCTGTTCGACCAGGCCGGCGCCGCCCTGCGCCGGGCCGAGGCCGCCAACTCCCGCGGCCAGCTCGCCCCACGGATCAGCTGCCTACTGGGTCGGGTGTTCCGCCAGCGCGGCCTGCTCTCCCTGGCCCAGGCCGAGCGCCTGCGCCGGCACGAGTTCCGCGAAGAGGCCCAGGCCGCCGCCGCCGAGGGCAACAAAAATCTGGATTGGAGCCAGACCCCGTTCCAGCAGGCCGTGCGCATGGCGGGCTCGGACTGGCGGCTGCGGGCCGACAGCCTGCGGGAATTGGGCGAGTCGAATTTCGAGCTGGGGCGATACGACGAGGCCGCCCAGTCCTTCTCCGAGCTGGCCCGCGATCCGGCCATCAAGTCCGAAGAGCGCCTGGCGGCTACGCGCCGGCTGGCCGAATGCCTGGCCCGGGAAGGCAACCCCGCCGAAGCCGAGAAGAAGCTGCGCCCCTTCGCCGCCGTCGATCCGGCTTCGGCCGTTCTGCGCGGCAACCTGCTCCTGGAGCTCGACCGGCCGGGCGACGCCTACCGGGCCTACCGTAGCGGTCTGTCCGGGGGCGGGGCCGATTCGCCCTGGACCTCCGAGCTGCGCTACCGCGCCGGTCGGCTGGTGCTGACCCAAGCCGAAGCCGCCAGCGCCGGCTTCGATCCGGCCGCGCTGCGCGACCAGGCGGTGCAGGATCTGCAACGCCTGATCGTCGACCGGCCGCAGAGCGCCTGGGCCTGCCGGGCCGCGCTGGCCCTGGGCGATTATTTTCTGGCCGGCAAGCAGGACGCCGCCCTGGCCGCCCTGGTCGGCAAACTGATCGCCGCCGACCCACAAATCCCCCCGCCGCTACGCCAGACCGGACTGCTGGTGCAGGGCCGGCAGCTGGCGGCGCGCGGCGATTACGTGGCGGCCGAGGCCGCCTTCGCCCAGGCCGTCGGCATCCGCCAGAACGAAAACGACGTGCTGTTGCGCCGTCAGGCGGCCGAGGCCGAGTTGGAACGCGGCTTGGCCGCCGGTCAGCTCAAGCAAGCGGACAAAGCGCTGACCTGCCTGAACCGGGTTTTCGCGGCCTATCCTGATGAACCGGAGGTGGCCGACCGGGCCCGCCTGGCCGCGGCCGAGTTGCGCGCCCGGGAAAACCGTTATGACCTGGCCTTCGCCATCCTCGAAGGCGGCTCCGACCGCCAGGCCATGCTGGACAAAAAAATCGAGCTGGAAAAACGCCAGGCCGCGGCGGGAGAAAAATAGCCTGCCCGGACCGGTGCCGCAGCGCAGCGCTTCTTTACCGCCCCTTTGCCCCTTTGGATGACCCTTTTTGCATAAAAGGGGCGCAAATCCCGCCAAACAAATTCTGTCGGGCTTCGCCCTTTCATCTCACTCCGAAACAAAAAACACCCCGGCGCGAGGCCGGGGTGCATCTTTATAGCTTAAGGATTTTCAACGAAACCGTCGCTGCTTAAAGATTCCGCTAGGACTCATTCCTCTTCTTCGTCCTCGTCGTCTTCAGCGTCGTCGTCGGCCTCCTCCGCTTCGTCGTCGACCTCTTCTTCTTCGGCCGGATCGGATTCAGCGTCGACTTCGGGCGCGCCGGCGGAGAAATCTTCGTCGTCGGCCACATCGCCGGCTTCGCCTTCCTTCTCGTCCTTGTCGGCCACCACCCGGGCCACGGCTACCACCCGGTCCTGCTCCTCCTCGTTCACCCGGATGACGCGCACGCCCTGGGTGGCCCGGCCGATGACCCGGATGCCGTTCACCGAGATGCGCACCACCATCCCGCTAACGGTCATGATCATCAGTTCGTCCTTCTCCTCCACGATCATGCAGGCCACCACCTCGCCGGTTTTGTCGGTGACCTTCATGTTGGTCACGCCCTTGGCGCCGCGCTTGGTCAGACGGTAGTCCTCGAAGGCGCTGCGCTTGCCCAGGCCGTTGGCCGAGACGGTCAGCACCGTGCTCTGCGGCGTCACCACCATCAGGCCGATGCAGACGTCGCCGTTCTCCAGCTTCATGCCCGTCACGCCCGCCGCCGCCCGGCCCATCGGCCGCACGTCGCTCTCCTTGAAACGGCAGGCCATGCCCTGCTTGCTGGCCAGCATCAGCTCGTTCTCGCCGGTGGTCATGACCACGCCGATCAGCTCGTCCTTCTCGTTGAGGTTGACGGCGCGGATGCCGCCCTTCATCGGCCGGCCGAAGGCCGAAAGCACGGTCTTCTTGATCACGCCCTGGCGGGTGGCCATGACCAGGAAGTGGTCGTCGTCGAAGGAGCGGGCCGGAATCATGGCCGAGACGGTCTCGCCGTTCTTCAGCTCCAGCAGATTGGCGATCGCCCGGCCCTTGGCCGCGCGGCCCATCTGCGGGATGTCATAAACCTTGAGCCAATGGATCTGGCCCTGGTTGGTGAAGAAGAGGATGTAGTCGTGGGTCGAGCCGATGAAGAGGCGCTCGGTGAAGTCGCCGTCCTTCATGTTGCCCATCCCGGTGACGCCCTTGCCGCCGCGCCCCTGGCGGCGGTAGCTGTCGAGGGCCATGCGCTTGATGTAGCCCTGGTGGGAGATGACCACGGCCATCTCCTCCTCGGCGATCAGGTCTTCGATGGTGATGTCCTCGACCGCGGCCACGATCTCGGTGCGGCGCTCGTCGCCGTACTTGTCGATCAGCTCGAAGCAGTCCTCGCGGATGATGTCATACACCAGCTTGGCATCGGCCAGAATGGCCTTGTAATCGGCGATCTTGGCCTGGAGGTCCTTGTACTCGTCCTCGATCTCCTTGCGCTCGAGGCCGGTCAGGCGGGCCAGGCGCATGTCGAGAATGGCCTGGGCCTGGATCTGGCTCAGATCGAAGCGGGACATCAGCCGGTCGCGGGCGGTGGGCACGTCGGGCGAGTTGCGGATGATATCGATCACCTCGTCGATGTGGTCTAGGGCCTTGAGCAGGCCCTCGAGGATGTGGGCCCGGGCCTCGGCCTTGTCCAGCAGGTACTTGGTCCGGCGGCGGATCACCTCGAAGCGGTGATCGCGGTAGCACTCGAGCATCTCCTTGAGGTTGAGGGTCTCGGGCCGGCCGCGGACCAGGGCGATGTTGATGATGCTGAAGGTTTCCTGCAAAGGGGTGAGCTTGTAGAGCTGGTTCAGGGCGACGTTGGCGTCCTCGCCCTGCTTGAGCTCGATGCAGATGCGGGTGCCCTTCTTGTCGGAATGGTCCTGGATATCGCTGATGCTATCGATCCGGCCTTCCTTGACGATCTCGGCGATCTTCTTGACCACGGCCGAGCGGGTCACCTGGTAGGGGATCTCGGTGACGATGATGTTCTGCCGGTTGTTCTTAAGGGTTTCGATATGGCAACGGGCGCGGACGGTGACCTTGCCGCGGCCGGTGGTGTAGGCCTGGTGGATGCCGTCGCGGCCGCAGATCAGGCCGCCGGTGGGGAAGTCCGGCCCCTTGATCTTCTTCATCAGATCCTTGATCTGAATATGCGGATCGTCCAGCAGGGCGATCACCCCCTGGCAGACTTCTTTCAGATTATGGGGCGGCATGCTGGTGGCCATGCCCACGGCGATGCCGGTGGCGCCGTTCAGCAGCAGCAGCGGGGCCTTGCCCGGCAGGATGGTCGGCTCCTGGAGCGAGCCGTCGTAGTTGTCCTGGAAATCGACCGTGTCCTTTTCGATGTCCAGGAGCAGATCGTCGCAGATCCGGGCCATGCGGCATTCGGTGTAGCGCGGGGCGGCGGCCGGGTCGCCGTCGGAAGAGCCGAAGTTGCCCTGCCCGTCGACCAGCAGGTAGCGGACCGAAAACTCCTGGGCCAGCCGGACCATGGTGTCGTAAATGGCCATGTCGCCGTGAGGGTGGTAATTACCCATGGTTTCGCCGACCACCTTGGCGCACTTGCGGTATTTGGCCGAGTGGGTCAGGCGCAGGTCGTGCATGGCTTGCAGAATGCGCCGCTGCACGGGCTTCAAACCGTCGCGGGCATCGGGAATGGCGCGCGAGACGATCACGCTCATCGAGTAGGTGAGGTAGCTGTTCTTCAGCTCCTCCTCGATCGATTGGTCGCGAATGCCGGCGAGGCTTGCGGCATTGGGGGTATCGCTGGTCATGATTTAAAAACGCTCCTTCAAACTCAGGCTATCAGCCCGCAAAGAGTCGGGCAGGTTTGGCGCGGGGCGGCAAATCCGGGCCGCCGATTCCGCCGCCGGTCTTTAGATGTCCAGTTGCGCGTCGAGCGCGTAACGTTCGATGAACTTGCGCCGTGGCTCGACCACTTCGCCCATCAGCAGGTTGAAGAGCTGGTCGGCGGCCAGCGCGTCCTCGATCGTCACCTTGAGCAGAATCCGGCGCTCGGGGTCCATGGTCGTCTCCCACAGCTGCTCGGGGTTCATCTCGCCCAGGCCCTTGTAGCGCTGGATCTCCAGGCCCTTCTCGCCGATGGCGCGGGTGCCTTCGAGAATGTCGAAGAGGTTGGCGCAGGGCGTCTCGCTGCCGCCGGTGACCAGGCAGAACTTGGCCGGCGCGGCCGGATCGGCCGGGTCCAGCAGGTCCTCGACCGCGAAACCGAACTCGGTGAGCTCGCCGGCGCACTTTTCCAACTCCGGACCGAAGGTGAACTCGCTCAAGAGCAGCTTGCCCTCCTCCATCTCGCCCTGGCTGATGGTGAAGTCTTCCTCCAGCACCTCCAGGTCGCGGGCCGCGACGAAATCGCGCAGCTTTTCGTCCGTGCCGAAGAAGAAGAGCTCCTCGCCCACCTGGCCGCGATATTTGGGAAACGCCCCCTGCTCGCGGCGCAGGTCGATATATTCCTTGAGGGTCAGATTGCGGCGGCGCACCACCCGGGCCAAACGCTCAACGCGGGTGATGAGGCGGATCAGCTTGAGGAACTGCTCGCCCTCCAGGGCGGGGGCCGATTTCTTCCCGCGCTGTTCGAAGCGGGTGCCGTCCATGCCCAGGCTGATGAGCGACTGCTGCATCTGCTCCTCGGAATTGATGTACTCGATCTTTTTACCGCGCTTGACCATGTACAGGGGCGGGCAGGCAATGTAGAGCTTGCCGTCGTCGATCACCTGCCGCATGTGGCGGAAGAAGAAGGTCAACAGCAAGGTTCGGATATGGCTGCCGTCGACGTCCGCGTCGCACATGATGATGATCTTGCTGTAGCGGATCTTGGTGATGTCGAAGTCGGCCGCGCCGATGCCCGTGCCCAGGGCGGTGATGATGGCGGCCACCTCCTTGTGCTGGAGCATCTTGTCCACCCGGTGCTTCTCCACGTTCAGGATCTTGCCCTGCAAGGGCAGAATGGCCTGAATGCGGCTGTCGCGACCCATCTTGGCCGAGCCGCCGGCCGAGTCGCCTTCGACCAGGTAGAGCTCGGTCGACTCCTTGTCCTTGGAGATGCAATCGGCGAGCTTGCCGGGCAGGCCGCCGCCGGAGAGGGCGGTCTTGCGCCGGGCCAGGTCGCGGGCCTTGCGGGCCGCCTTGCGGGCGGCGGCCGCGTCGACCGCCCGCTGGCTGATCTTGCGGGCGATGCCGGGGTGTTCTTCCAGATAGGTGCCCAGAGCGTCGTTGACAATCGCCTCGACGATGCCCTGCACCTCGCGGTTGCCGAGCTTGGTCTTGGTCTGGCCCTCGAACTGCGGGTCGGGCACGCGCACGCTGATCACGGCCGAGAGGCCTTCGCGCACGTCCTCGCCCTGCAAGGCCTCGTCCTTCTCCTTGAGCACGTTGTTCTTTTTGGCCCAGCCGTTGATGCAGCGGGTGAGCGAGGAACGGAAGCCCGACAGGTGGGTGCCGCCCTCGTGGGTGTTGATGTTGTTGCAGAAGCTGAAGATGTTCTCGTTGTAGCCGTCGTTGAACTGGAGGGCTACTTCGATGCCGACGTTGGTTTCGCTATTATTGCCCTCGACGTAGATCACCTCCGGATGCACCAGGTTCTTGTTTTCGTTTAAGTGCTCGACATAACTCTTGATGCCGCCCTTGTACATGAAGGTGTCGTGCTTTTCCGGGTCGCTGCGCAAGTCGCCGACCTCAATGGTCAGGCCCTTGTTGAGGAAGGCCAGTTCGCGGCAGCGGTTGACGATGATCTCGTATTTATATTCCACCGTGTCGGTGAAAATCTGGGGGTCGGGCATGAAGGTGACCTTGGTGCCGTGCTGCTTGGTCTTGCCATGCTCCTCGACCTCAGTCACGGGCGCGCCCCGTTCGAAGCGCTGGAAATGGATCTTGCCGTCCTGGTAGACCTCGACCTCCAGCCATTCGGAGAGAGCGTTCACGCAGGAGACGCCCACCCCGTGCAGGCCGCCGGAGACCTTGTACGCGCCGTGGTCGAACTTGCCGCCCGCGTGCAGCACGGTCATGACCACGGTCAGGGCCGACATGTTCTTTTCTTTATGCCAGCCGACGGGAATGCCACGGCCGTTGTCGATGACGGTGACCGAGCCCTCGGGATTGACGTGCACGTTGATATGATCGCAGCGTCCGGCCATGGCCTCGTCGATGGAGTTGTCCACCACCTCCCAGACCAGGTGATGCAGGCCGCGCACCGTGGTATCCCCGATGTACATGGCCGGGCGCTTGCGCACGGCCTGCAGGCCCTCCAGGACCTTGATCGAATCGGCATCGTATTTCTGTTCGCTTTGGACAGCTTCTTCGGCCATGTTTAATACCGCTCCTCTATAACTGCGCGATAATCAGAGAGCAGGAATGCAAAAAATGCGCTCTCAAATTCCATGCAAAAACTTCTCTAGCCTTCACTCGGCGGCTCAATCTCATCCACCGGAACGCACTTAAATTTGATATCCCGCACCGGCTGCTTGGGCAGGGCCGACCGCAGACTGGCCAGCAGCGCTTCCTTGTAGAACGACAACTCCTGGGTCAGGACTGAATCAATCACCCCCACCTGCAAGACTCCGCGATTAAAGGCCAGGAGCCGGGTCTGGCGGGAAAGCTCCTCGGGGACCACCGCCGCCCAAGCGGCGGAGAGCTCGGGAAACTTGCTCAACGCCGAAAGGCCGGAGCTTTTGACGAATTTCTTGAGCACCTCCTTAAGGTCCCGGGAAGGCCCCCGGCCGCGGCGGATCTGCGCCTCTTCACGGGACTGAACCACGCCCCTGCGCCACTTCTCCAAACGGCGCAGCAGCAGCTCGTCCTCGTCTGGCAGAGAATCAGGGGAAGGTTGAGTAGAGGTTGAATCAGCCTTGGACCGCTTCAAACCAGGACCCTGATTTCAGGACGCGTCGATCCGGGCGTCAAACCGGCGCCTTGATCGGCATGATAATATGAATGAAGTCGCCGCAATCCATCCGCAACGGACTGTCGTTGTCGCGGAAGTTCAGGCTTACCTCTTCAATGTGCACGGCACGCAGCATCTCCACCAGATAGGTGAAGTTGAAACAAAGGTCGATACCTTCGCCTTCGACGACCGCTTCCAGCGGCACGGTCCCCCGGCAACCTTCGCTGCCGGCGGCGCTGAGCACGGCCCCTTCGGCCGCCCCGGCCGTCAGCCGGATCGAGCGCGTTTCTTCGTTGCTGGCCTGGCCGGTCAGCCGCAGGCTGCTCAACAGCTTTTCACGGCTGCAGGTCAACTTTTTGCTCATATCCTTGGGAATGACGTCGCGGTAGCGTGGGAACTGGCCATCGACCAGGCGCGAGACTAGGCAGGCCGAAGCCGTCTCGGCGATCAGCTCGTGCGAGGTCAGCAGCACCTTGACCGTCTCCTGCCCCTGCGCCAGCTTGGCCAGCTCCTGCATCCCTTTGGTAATCACAATCGCTTCGGCTCCGGCCGTAGGCGCGGAGCGCAGCTTCTTGCGCACCAGGGAGAGGCGGTGGGTGTCGCTGGAGACGAATTCCACCCCGCCGTGCTGCAGTGAGAGGAAGATGCCGTTTAGCGCGTAGCGCGTTTCGCCGCGAGCGGTGGCGAAGGCGGTCTTGGCCACGGCCTCGACGATATCCTCGCCGTTAAGCAAGAAGCACTGCTGCTCGCCGATCTCGCGGCCTACGGAGAACTCGTCGCCCGAAAAAGCCTGGATGCTGAACTGGCGATTGTCCATGCTCAGCTTTGCCTGTTCACCGGTGGAGGTGAAATTGATCTGCTGGGCCCAATCTTCCTTGAGCAGACCGAAAAGCCGGGCAGCCGGCAGATAAACGGTTTCTGGATCGGTCAGCTCATTGACCATCAACCGATAGCGGATGCCAATCTCCAGGTCGGTCGCGGAGAGGGATAAAGAACCGTCGGCTTGCCCTTCGAAGCGGATGTTCTGATAGACCGGCTTGGGAGAACGCGGCGGGATCACGTCATTGAGAATAGAAAGCGCTTTGATCAAATCTTCCCGGGGACAAGAAAAACGCATTGCCTAATCCCTTTCCCGTCTACCAAAAGCCCAAATCCGCAGAAACGAAATCGACCGGCCGCTTACGCAAGTCATGCTTTCAAACCGGACGTAGTTGATAGTATTCTTTATTCATCTATTAGAAGATAAAGATTATAATAAAGAAGGTGATTTCACTCAAGAAAAATCAACTCTTTTCCAAGTTCCAAATTTAGCTCATCCAACTTTCTATGAAAGCATAAAGCATTTAAAAATAACAGATTAAAAAGAGAATAGTTTATAATATAATATACTATAAAAGTATTCAAAGGGAGATATAGACCCCTTGGAGGTTGAAACTAACTTTTAAACATGTTGTTCAAAAGAGGTTGAAATAGAGGTTGGCAAGGCGAAGAGAAATTGTTTATAGAGTGCTAGCGGAGAATTATCCACTACTCAAACGGAAGTTATCAACAGATTTTCAACATTCTTTATTAAACTTATCAACTAATGATCTTAAGGCATGATTGGTCCGACTCAAGCCTTTGATCTTTTCGCAGCCATGCTTGACGGTACTGTGATCCCGGCCGCCAAAGAAACGGCCAATATCTTCCAGTGATAATTTTGTGTTAGTCTGGGCCAGATACATGGCAATCTGCCGTGGATAAGAGATTGAGCGATTGCGCGCTTTGGAAACCAGATTTTCCGCCGACAGGCTGAATTCGCGGCAGATAAAGGCGCAGATATCTTCAAGGTTTATCTGGCGGACATGATTGACCATGTACTGATCGAGAATTTTGCGGATCAGGGAGGGGGTAATATCCGATTCCAGCAATTTTGCATGGCTGAAGATGGAGAGCAGAACCCCTTCGATTTCTCCAATGCTCTCCAACGGCGAAACGGCGATCTCACTAATCATCTCTTCCGAAAGATTCATCTTCAAAGCCCGGGATTTATGGGCAATGAATTCGCGGCGGAATTCCTGGGTAGGAGTTTCGATCTCCAGCACCACCCCCCAGAGGAAGCGATTGACGATCCGCGGATCGAAATGTTTAAGATCCCGCGGATGAGTATTGGCGGAAACCACGATTTGTTTGCGGGTGGAATGGAACATGTTGACCATGGCCAGCAGCTCGGATTGAAGCTGGGAACTGGCGGCCCAATCCTGGAGGCTGTCGATAATCACGAGCGACGGTGAATTCGGCCTAGAGAAGAGAGAGGCAAAATTCGGAACCTGGTGGGTGCTGACGATAAAGACGGTTTCGGCCGTCTTGCCCTTCTCTTCCAAGCGATTGGCCAGAGCGCGCAACAGGTGGGTCTTGCCGCAACCGGACGGGCCGTAGATAAAGAGGGGATTATAGTCGGAAATAAAATTTTCCGCGACGCTGTGGCAGGCGGCCAAAGCTAGGCGATTGTTGGCGAAAGAAATGAAGTTATCGAAGGAAAAACTGGTTTTCAGGGAATTGACCGATGATTCTGCCGCAGGAGTTGCGACCGAATCCGGCAAAACCGGATAAGTTTCCACGCCCAACGCCGTCCTCCCCCAAGGAACTAGACCAACTTCTCTCAACTTCTATCGGAAATATATGGAAATAAATATCGAAGTCAAATTAAATAATGGGGTTAAATAAAAAAAGTTTCACGTGAAACCACGTAGGGTTTGGAGACACAAAATTCCAGGTCGGGTGAGCCGGGCCACATGAAGGAGCAGGATGCGAATACTAAATCATTTGTTTGAAAACAACCATAATTGGGCTGGCAAAAAGTCGGGAACAGATCCGGATTTTTTCAGCCGGTTGCTCCATCAACAGAATCCTGAGTATCTGTGGATAGGCTGTTCAGACAGCCGCGTACCGGCCAATGATATCGTCGGGCTGCAACCGGGGGAATTGTTTGTCCATCGCAACGTCGCCAACCTTGTCATTCAGACCGATCTCAACTGTCTCTCCGTCATCCAATATGCCGTCGAGGTCCTGGAGGTAAAACACATCATCGTCTGCGGCCATTATGGTTGCGGCGGGATCAAGGCCGTCTTGCAAGGCCAACGTTATGGATTGATCGATAATTGGCTGCGCAGCGTCCGGGATATTTACGAGCGCAATCATGCGGACATCGAGGCGTTGGCGACTTTAAACGAACGCCAAGACCGGTTATGCGAGCTTAACGTAATCGAACAGGTGGGGCATGTCTGCCAGACGACCGTATTGATCGATGCCTGGAGTCGGAGGCAGGCGGTGGCGGTGCATGGCTGGATCTACGGTCTGGAGGACGGCTTGTTGAAAGATCTGGGGATGTGCGTAACCAGTAGCGAAGAATTGCCGGCGGCCCGGGCGGCGGCCCGGGCGCGGCTGGGCATCAAAGGATAGGGGATGGTTTCACGTGAAACATTGGAGATAAGAAACGCCTTTTTCCCGGCCTAATCCTTGCCTAAGCCAAGCTTTTGTAGTAAAAACAAGCTTGCTTTCGGGGAGTGGCGCAGCTTGGTAGCGCGGTTGCTTTGGGAGCAACAGGCCGGAGGTTCAAATCCTCTCTCCCCGACCAAGGTCACCAAGAGCCCGTTCGGCTAGCCAGTCGAACGGGCTTCTTTTTGCTATATAAAGCTTTGTGTCGCTCAAGGTACGGTTCAAAGATATCAGGTCCAAAATCTCCCGTTTCTCGCTAATTGTCGAACCATTATAAAGCTTTTCTGCATCGTGTGCGAAGTCGACAAGAGACAACGCCAATTTTTTCGTCCCAGCCGTGGGACTACCGTCCCGCTGGAGCTCTTTTTCGTCCTCTTCCAGCAACCGTGTCAGCTCCGTGTTCCGTGACATGTACGTGACATCGTCCAGACATCCCCCGAGGTACGCCTCCAGCAAACGCCCCCGCTTCTTCTTCATTTCATCTATCCGCGCCGCAATGTCTCGCTTCCGTTGCCTCTCCCGCGCCTCTTTGTCGTCCATGGCCGCGACGACCGCCTCCCGGAACCAGCCGGCGGTTTCCTCGTCCGGCATGCGCAGCGACCGCAGATCATTCAGAATGGCTGCCTCCAGATCCGCTTCCTTCCACCGCACCGGCGGGTGATCTTCGGCCCGGTCGTTGTTGGCGCAACGATAGTAGACGTGCTCCCGCACCGAGCCGTTGGCCAGTTTCCGCCGGATGCGCTCTCCTGTAATGGCGTGGCCACAGTAGGCGCAGGCAAAGAGGCCGCCGCTGTAGGGCAGATTAGGCTCGCTTACGCGGTGATTGCGGCCGTGGAGCAGGTCATGGCAGCGATCATATAAGTGATGCGAGATCAGCGGGCGATGCTTGCCGGGTGGTAATCGGCAAGCAAAAGGGGACCAGGGGTAGGTAGATATCGGCGCGTAAAAGGGGGCCACCGTAACGGTAATGACAGTTTTTGCAGATGTATACCATATGGAGGATTCTCTTTTTTTGAATATTAATCAATATCATTATAACACATTAAAGGTGTGAAATTCACCTGCATTACAAAGGGAATCTGAGGCATTCGGATCAGGATCCCCAAGTCTCTGTATTGCCAAATGCACAAACGGGCCGGTTCTACCCATAAATTGGGTTGCCCTGCAAGCCGTTGGCCTGCAGGGCGTTGGAAGTTGGTTAACCAGAACCGTTTCGACTTTTGGCTACCGGAAGGCAATCATACGAGCTTTGCCGGGCACTTGATTGGTTCACCGGAAAGGTCAGATGGCATCGTCGGCGGGCTGCGGTGGTTTTGGTTGGCCGCGACGCTTAATAACGCTTGGTATATTTACCCTGGGTCTTCATAATCGCGGTTGAGCGGCGCGGAAGGCGGCCGGAGTTTGGCCTTGGAGTTTGTGAAAAACTTTGATGAAATATTCGGGCGAGCTGAAGCCGCAGAGATCGGCGATTTCCTTCTGCGGGCGGGCGGTCGTGCGCAGAAGATGGGCGGCCAGGCGGACCCGCTCCAGGGCCACGCAGGCATTGAAGGTCTGGTCGTCGTATTTCTCGAAGAGTTGGGAGACGTAACTCGGGGTGACCGCGAATCTGGCGGCGGCCTCGCTCCGGGTCAGGTCGGCGCGGGTGAAGTTCTCCTGAAGATAGCTTTTGATCTCATGCCATTTGCGCCAAGACTGGGGGGCGGCTTTGGTATCGTTGGCCAGCAATTCGGCGGTTTCGCTGAGTAAGGCCCGATAGAGCTCCAGACTGGTCCGGGGTGAAAGCTCCCGGGGCTGATTGAGCAGGCGCAACAGCTGTTTGCCGCAGAGGGAGAGGGGCTGACGGGTATGATAGTAATCGTCGGGCCCTTCGGGCGGGGTCCCGGCCAGGCTGCGGTTCTCCAGCCGCAGCAGGCGGACAGTTTCGGCCCGGTAAACGATTCCCAGCATCCGGTAGCGCGTAACGTAGCCCGGAGCCAGCAGGGCAAAGGGGATCACGTAGACGTGTTGACCGGGAGCGAGTTCGAGCGTCCGCGCGCCAGTTTCGGTCCGAATCAGATACGATTTGCTGCCTGCCAATAAAAATACAATTCTCGGGTCAGCTTGAACGTAGCGATGGAATTTTTCGACCGGGGGTTCGGTGCTGAAAAACAGCTCTTTAACAAGGCTTTTAGCGATTATTTCTTCCAAGTCACGGATGATTTCGCTCTGTATGGACATGCCAGAAAGACCTAACATATTTACAGTTGATCGCACCATTTTATCCTAGTTGGCCCGGGCGTCAACGGTAAGCTCAAAAAAGAAGCATTTCTACCGTTGGTCAGAATCCATTCAGGAGAAAGTCCATGCGCCGCGAAATCGAATACTCCCGCCAGGTCCAGGTTCTGGAAACCGAATACGACGTCGTCGTCTGCGGCGGCGGTCCCTCGGGCTTGGCCGCCGCCATCTCCGCCGCCCGCCAGGGGGCCAAGACGCTGCTGGTCGAGGGCCAGGGGCAATTAGGTGGCACCTCCACCTCGGGGCTGGTCTCCCACTGGCTGGGCGGCCGCCTCAACGACTGCCGCACCTGGGTGGTGGGCGGGATCTTCAAGGAGCTGAGCCAGCGGGCCGAGGCGCGCGGCTGGGCCCGGATTCCCCTTCAGCCGGAGGACCCGAAGCAGGTGTCGCCCCACGGCTGGGGCCGGGGCCAACTGACCGCCGGCATCCCTTTCGATCCGTTCGGCGTCAGCGCCCTGCTCGACGAGGTCACCGCCGAAACGGGGGTCGAGGTGCGGTTGCAGACCGACTTCGTGGACGCAGTGGTCGAGGCCGACCGCCTCCGGTACATCCTCATCTATAACAAGAGCGGGCTGCACGCGGTCGGCGCCAAGCTGTTCATCGACGCGACCGGCGACGCCGACGTCGCTGCCCGGGCGGGTTGCCGCTTTGTGAAAGGCCGCGAAAGCGACGGCCTGATGACCCCGGTCACGCTCGAAATGCTCGTCGAACACGTGGACACGGCGGCCCTGAGCGACTATATCCACCAACACGACGCCAGCCGCTTCCTCAAAGAAATCAAGCAGTTGAAGGACGCCGGGAAGTGGCCGTTCGACTACGACCGCTTCATCTCGATCCAGATAAACCGCGACGACGTATACATGATCAACACCTCCCGCATCTGCGGGATAGACGGCACCGACGGGGCCTCCATCTCGGAGGCGATGAGCCAGGGCCGGCAGGAGAATCTGAAGCTCCTCGAAATCATGCGGGAGCACATCCCCGGCTGCGGCCAGGTCCAGGTGAAGGCGCTGGCGACCTTGCTGGGCGTGCGCGAAACCCGGCGGATTGTGGGCGAATTCTCGATGACCGTGGAGGACCTGTGCCAGGGGCGGAAGTTTGCGGACACGATCGGCTTTAGCGCCTACAGCCATTGGGATCTGCCCGATCCCAAACGGCCCAGCTATCAGCCGATGGAGCAGGTGGCGGAGGCGAATCTGGAGGACCGCTTGGTTCCCCTGCCCTTCAGGATCATGCGCCCGCAGCCGATCAAGAATCTGCTCTGCACCGGGCGGGCGGTGAGTGTGCAGCGCGAAGTGTTGGGCCCGGTGCGGGAAATGGCTCCGTGCATGGCCATGGGCGAGGCCGCCGGCCTGGCCGCCGCCCTCTGCCGGGAGAGCCGGAATTTCGATCAGCTCGACATCTCGCAGCTTAAGGCCAAACTGACGGCCGCCGGAGCGATCTTGAGCTTGTAATATCAATTCAAATTAATAGTGGCCGATTTTGGGGAACCTTTTTTGCAAAAAAGG
>CAYMGG010000026.1:0-28658 GCA_964389915.1 uncultured Planctomycetaceae bacterium | reverse complement strand
GGGCGGTTCACCTTTGGCCGGAGCCGGCTTGGGGGCCGCGGCCGGCGCCGGGGGCGGCGGGGGTTGGGCGGCCGGCGGCGCCGCGGCCGCCGCGGCCGCCGCGACCACGGGGGCGGTCTGCGTCGGCACGTTGCTGACCAGGATCTCCTCTTCGGCCGGCAGCTCGATGTCGATCTCTTCCTCCAAAATCGGGTCGAGCGGTTCGATGGTCGGGCTGGCGGAGCTCTGGGCCGCGGGGGTGGCTTCGGTCTTGGGATAGTTGGTTTCGATGGCGGCCTGAATCTCGCGCCAGTCGGCGTCGAAGGTCTTGATCTGGAGCTGGGTCATGTCCTTCAACTCGGTCTTGGCCGCCGCGTCGAGCACGTTGCTCATCGCCACGCAGAGGAAGTTGCCGATCTTCTCGAAGGGGACCAGCCGGTACTTGTCGCAGAAGGCGCGCGGGACCAGGGCCATGGCGTCGGCGTCGAACTGGACGTTGTCGAGGATGACGGTGGTGATGGTGCGCTGCTTGTTGATGGCCGCGCCGATGTCGGCGCGCGTGCAGAACTGGAGCCGCACCAGGATCTGGCCGATCAGGCCGCCTTCCTGGTCCTGCATGGTGAGCGCTTTTTGCAATTGGTCTTCGGTGATGACCTCGCGCTTGAGCAGCAGGGAGCCGATCTGCTTACCCTTCATGCTGGTGCGCTTCTTGCGGGCCGACTCGCTGGGCTGGGTGGAGACGCTGCGGAAGATGGCCTTGGAACCGAGCTTCTGCGGCCCGGCTTTGGCGCGGGAGGCATCGGATCCGGCGGAGGGCGCGGGGATGCGGGTGGTGGCGGTCTCGGACGGCGGCGCGGCTTCGGTGGGCTGCTTGGGCATCACCCGGATGGTGGCGGGCTTCTTGGCCGGCAGGCGGCGGGTGGACTTGCCCGAAACCGAACCTTTGCCGGAGCCCTTTTTCTTGTCGCCGCCGCCGAAAACGCTGCCGAGCAGACTCATGCGCTCTTCTCCAAGGTCACCAGGTTGCCTTCGCTCGCAGGGGAGTAACCAAGTTTGTCGACGCCGGCGGCGCACTCGGACAGCTCTTTATCCGAGGGCAGGGGCTGGCCGCCGCAATAGACGTGGGCGGTCAGCTTGCCGGAGGTAGGCAGGAACATCAGGTGGATGCGTTCGTGGGCCGCGCGCCGGCCCAGCGCTTTCTTGACCAGCACTTGCAGGCACTTCTCCAGCGACTGGCCGAAGGCCGTCGCGGCCGGGGCCGCCAGGCCCGCCTCGCCCGCGGTCAGCGCCGCCAATTGCGAAGCGCCGTGCAGGTAGCCGTAGAGGGCCGGGAAGCTGAGTTCTGTGACCGCGCCCGACTCTTCGGGGAAGGCCAGGGCCTGGCCGGAGTCGTCGACTTTGAGCAGCGTGCGGCAGCGCGGGCAGCGGTATTGCCCCGCCCCGGGCAGGGAGAGTTCGGCCTGGCAGTTGGGGCAGGCCAGGATCAGGCCCGTCGGCTCGGGTTCGGGCTCGGCCGGCGCGCTGCGGGCGCCCTCCAGCTGCACCTCGACGCTGGCCGGGCCGACCGACTCGCCGGCCAGGGCCTTGAAGACCTCCTCGTCGTTGGCGACGATGGCGAAGAGCTCCTGCAGCCCCAGCATTTCCAGGACCAGCATCACCTTTTGCGGCACGTTCAGGAGCACGATGCCGCCGCCCTGCTCGGTCATGGTGTCCAGCACCTGGACCATCATGCCCATGCCGGTGGAGTTGATGTATTTCAGGTTTTCGAAGACCAGCGCGACCCGCACCCGGCCGGAGTCGATCAGTTCGTCGAACATGCCCTCGAAGATGTCGAGGGTGTCGGGGTCCACCGAACCGGAGACCTCCACGACCGTCACCGGCGTCTGTCCGGGAGCGGTCAGCTCGCGCTGCGTATAACTGAGTCTCGCCATGCCGGTTTCTTCTCCTGAAATTCCGCTTTTCTAGTTCAGCCGGCCGCCGCCCGCTTGGGCAGGTATTTGGTCAGCTTGGCGGTGTTGCCTTCGCGGTTGTATTCCAGCTTGTCCACGCTCTTGAGCATCAGCATGATGCCCAGGCCGCCCTGGCGACCCTCCTTGTGGCGCTGGCGGGCCACCTCCACGGCGTTGCCGGAGACGGTGGTGTCCAGGTACATGGTGGTGTCGAAGCCCGGCCCCTCGTCCTCGACGGTGACCGTGACCTTCTCCTTGTCCACCACGTAGGCGACGGTGATGACGGCCGTGCCGTCGGACTTATTGCCGTGGCGCGAGGCGTTGTCGACCGCCTCGCGGAAGGCCACCACCAGGCCCATCTGGCCGGCCTCGTCCAACCCGGAGCTGGCGGTGAGCTTCTCCATGAAGTCCCCGGCCTGGGCCTGGAAGACAGGCTTGGTGGGGAACTGGAAGCTGACCTCGTGGCGGAAATACTTGCGCTCCTGCTGGATGCGGGTGATCTCGCCGTTGATCAGCGACTGGAGCCCCTCCATCTCGTAGGGCTCGATCAGGAACTCGTCCTCGCAGATGCGGAAGCGGTCGAGGGCGGCGGTCTCCTCCTTCTGGCGGTAGATGACGATGAGCGAGATCAGGCTGCGGTCGGGGCCGAGCTTGAGCCATTCGCGGATCTCGTCGCCCATCTCCAGGTCGGAGTCCATGATGATGACGTTGGCGCCGTGGGTCTTGACCACTTCCATCACCCCCTGGACGCCGACGGCCACGTGCCCGGTCTGGTTGGGGATGGTCAGGCGCTTGGCCAGGATGGTGGTGAAGCGGTCCTCGCGGGCCACGGCGATGACCACGTGGACCCCGCGGTCGGTCTCGGGCTTGGCCGGTTCGTTCAGCAGGCCGGGCAGGGGGAGGGCCTGGATGGCCGCCGCGCCCTGGGCCTTGCCCTTGATGGCCTCAGGCGTCAGGCGCACCCGGATCACGCCCAGCAGGTCGACCGCCTGCCCCGAACGCAGCAGAGCCCGGGCCTCCTGGCCGGCGCGCAGCATGACCTCGGCCGGAGTGGCGCGGGCGCTGAATTTGCCGGCGAGATGTTTGCTCAGATCCTTGGCGCTCAAACGGGACTCCTTGCGGTCACGGACGGTTGGTCGGGGAGGCCGGCGGCGCGGAGAGCAGGCCGCGCTGGCTGAGCAGGCGGGCCAGGGCGTCGGTCACTTCGCGCTCACTCAAAAGGCCTTTTTCGATCAGGACGGACACCAGACCCAGCAGCAGTTCGCGCGTGGAGAGATCGTCCAGGGCGCTGTCTTCTTCGCTGTCGGCGGCGCCGGGGTCGCGGCTCAGATCCGTGTCGCGTTCCAGGTCGTGCACCAGGTTGGAGAGGCCGCTGCGGCCGCGGCTGACCCGGGCCGAGATCCGCCGGTTGGCGCGCGAGAATTCTTCCGGGTGGAAATAGCGCTGGATCAACTCGCGCACCTTGGTCATCGAAACCAGGAGCGGCTCGACCGCGCCGCCGGCGTTGATGCGCAGTTCGTCGACGCCGGCGAAGTCGGTCGGATCGGCCAGGCCCACCACCAGGGTCGAACCATTCTTGCGCAGCGGCAGGGCCAGCAGCCGCTCGATCACCTCCTGGGGCAGGGTTTCCATCAGTTCCGGCTGCGGGACGAACCCGTCGAGATCGAAGGCTTCGACGTTCAGCTGTTTGGCGAGGGTCTGGAGCAGCTTCTTTTCGTCAATAAAACCCAGCTTGACGAGAATTTGGCCCAGCAGACCGCCGATTTCCTTTTGATAATCCAGAGCCTGTTTTAATTGTTCGGCATTGAGTTCGCCAGACTGTAACAGCATATCGCCGATATGCATTTTTTAGCCCTGCTTTTTTTTACAGGCCCGCCGACAAGAAGGCGGGCAGACGGTCGGAGTCAGGATTATAACCGCTTGGTTCTGGGTAGCTTCCGATGTTAATGGGGAGTCGCCCTGAGTCAAGTGTTTTTATGAATGTAAAGTGGCGTGCAACGCAGATTTTATTACATCGGCAGTTTGCACTACTCTTTTTCAACAAAGCTCAAGCCTGGCCGGGCCGGCCGCCGATAATTGATAAGAGTATTCCCGGCGTTGTTTTGCATTGGCTTTGGACGTCGCGGACTCCAGAGTGCAACCGAGAATCGGATGGAATTGTAACGCATTGGAGGAAAAAAAGATGCGCAAGGGCGCCGTCAGACTGGCCTTGGCGGGAATGTTGCTCCTGGCCGGTTTCTGGCTGATGGCCGGCCGGGTTGGGGCCGAGGAGCGGCAAGGCAACCTCGATGGCTTGATGGAAAAGGCGATGAATTATTACCAGCTTCGCCAATACGTCAAGGCCAAGGCCGCGCTGGACAAGCTGCTGGCCGAGGATCCGACGGCCGAGGAGTGCTGGCATTTGCGCCAGATCTTCGGCGATAAGATCCTGAGTCAGATGGCCGGTTGGGTGGAAGGCAACCAGGATCTGGGTGGCGCGGCCCTGCGGGTGCTCAAGGGCGCCCAGGCCCACGAACAGGCCCAGCTGTTGGCGCCGGAGAACATCAAGAAGACCGTCTACGATGCGGTCCGGCAGGCCGAGCTCAAGCCCGAGAGTCTGTTGCAGGTCTCGTTGCTGGGCCAGTACGCCGTGCCCGAGCTGGTCGATCATCTAATGTATAGCCGCGACGAGTCCACCCGGGTCAACGCCGCCTTCATCCTCGTCCACCTGGGTCCGCAGGTGACCGTGCCGCTGGCCAAATGCCTCTCGGCCAAGGACGAGGTGCTGCTCCAGTACATCTGCAAGATTCTGCTCGACATCCGGCCGGTCGACGCCCGGGCCCTGCCCGCGCTCAAGCGGCTGTATGACGATCCGCAGGCCCTCCCGTCGGTCAAGCTCTGGGCGGGCAAGGCGCTGGAGAAGCTGACCGGCCAGGCCCTGACCGAGCTCAAGCCGGCCGCCGATTACTATTACGCCGAGGCCAACCGCTATTATCTGGGCGGCCCGGAAGTGGTCGAGCAGGTGGTCGACTACCGCGGCGCGATGTGGGTCTGGGATGACGCCGCCGGTTCCGAAAAGCGCGGCGGGCTGCGTCTGCTGACCATTCCCGAGTTCACGCTTGCCGACATGCTGGCCCTGGACTTCGCCTATACCGGTCTGGCCCTGGACGAGAAGGCCGAACGCTTCCAGGTGCTGATCGCCTGCGCGCTGTTGCAGCAGTCGCGGGAGTATGAAAATCTCACCAACATCCTCGAGATGCAGGGGCTGACCGTTCCCGAGTTGGACGCCCGGCGCAAGGAGTTGGAGGAGTGGCGCAACCGGATCTACAAGAACGAGCGCTTGGCCCTGACGATCGGCGCGCCGCTCTTGATCAAGGCTCTGGACAAGGCGCTTCTGGACGGCAAGCCGGCCGTGGCCGTGGCCGCCCTGGCGGCGATCTCCACCGTCGGCCGCACCTCCGACCTGACGGCGATCATGAGCTGGGGCGCCAATACTCCGGCCCCGGCCGCCGAGGGTGCTGCCCCGGCCGCCGCGCCGGCCACCGGCGACCATCCGCTGCTGGCGGCCCTGGGCTTCCCCGATCGCCAGGTGCGCTTCGCGGCCGCCAAATGCCTGGCCGGCCTGGGCCTGCCGGCCAATCATCCGGCCATGAAACAGCTGGTGGCCACTCTGACCGAGGCGATCCATGAGAACGTGGCCAAGGTCGCCCTGGTCATCAGCAACAATCCCAAGACCCGCGGCCAGGTGGCCGAGCGGCTGGAGAAGGAGGGCGTGCTGGCCATGACCGCGCCCAGCGGCCTGGAGGGTCTGGACCTGGCCGAGCGCTTCCCGCCCAAGGACGCGGTGATTATCGATGCGGAACTGGCGGAGTTTGCCCATATCCAGGAACGGCTGGCGATGTACGAGCTGACCGGCGGCAGCGCCCTGCCGGTGGTCATCATCTCGACCAAGGCCCGGGTCAACGCGCTCCTGGAGTTCTTCCCGGCCGAACAATGGAAGACCACCGTGGTGCACGACGCCTCGGCCGACAGCGCCAAGCTCTTCGACGAGCTCTCCGCCCTGCAACGCTTCAAGCAGGAGCAGCGCCACCTGGCGGTCCTGACCAACGAGGACGTCGACCAGCGGCGGCGGTTGAAGGAGACGCTGATCATCGAGGCCGAGAACCGCGGCCGGCCGGTGCGGCAGACCGAACTGCTCAAGCTGATGCGCGACCGCAAGCTGCGGGTCGACGCCTACGCCGCGCGCAACTCGCTGGTCAACGTATTCCTCGACGACGAGCTCTCCGGCTACAACGCGATGAAGACCCTGCAGACCCTGCGGCAGGATCCGCGCTCGCGGCATATCCCGGTGGCCCTGCTGGTCAAGGCCGGTCGCAAGGAGGAGGTGGGGCGCGAGTTCAAGGAGTTCACCGCCAAGCCGGAGGACACGCGGCTTCTGCCCGACAGCCTGACCTCGGCGGATCTGCTTAAGCAGGTCGACGAGATGACCACCCTCAATCCGGTCTCGCAGAAGAACTACGCCCGCACCCAGTGCTATGCCGTGGCCGAGGCCTGCGCCGCGGCCCTGGCCGGACTGACCGGCGGGGTGGGGCTCGACGAGGATGAGATCCGCGACCTGCGCGAAGTGGTCGACGACGCCTCCCGGCCCGATTCCCTGCGGGCCCAGACTGCCGCGGCCCTGGGCGAGCGGGGCGCGGCCAAGGCCGCCAAGACGCTGGCCAAGGTGTTCCGCGAAGGCACGGACGTGAAATTGCGCGCCGCCTGCCTGCGCGCCCTGGGCCAGGTGGACACGGCCAACGAGCAGCAGGAGCTGAAGCTCTCCGCGCTCGATCTGCCGCAGGTCGAGATCCAGGATGCGGCCGCCGAGGCCCTGGCCATCGCCACCGGCGGGGCGGAGTATCACGGCAAGCTGTTGGCCCTGAAGCGGCTCAACTCCCCGCTGCGGATGCTGGGCGGCGCGGAGCCGGTGGCGCCGGTCGAGGCCGGGGCGGCTCCGGCGGCGAAGGCCGAGGGCGAAAAGGCCGAAGGCGAGAAGGCGGAGGGCGAGAAGAAGCCCGAAGCCGAAAAGCCGGCCGAGAAGGCGGAAGAGAAGAAGGAAGGGGCCAAGCCCGAAGATAAGAAAGACCTGATCTGGTAACGCCAGAGGCTAAAATCTGCCGAGATACAGCCGTCGGGCGGGAAGTGATTCCCGCCCGACGTTTTTTTTTGCCGCCTGACTTGCTGGAGGGCTAAAAGCGGCTAGACTAATGAGTGCAGTGTATACAAAAGCGAGATTGCCGAGGACCGAAAATAGGTTGAGCATTATTTGAAGGGGAGGGGGCAGTGTTTTGCTAAAAGGCCCCGGACGAAGAGGTAGAGGATCTGCCAGGGCGGGACAGCCGACGGAGGAGACGGGGCATGACGGCGAAGCTGGAGTGGCGGCGAAGTCTGACCGTGCGGTATACGGCCGACGTGGCCGTGCTGGGCGGGGGTATTGCCGGCGTTTGCGCGGCCTGCGCGGCGGCCCGGACCGGGGCGCGGGTGATTCTGGTCGAGCGCTTCGGCGTTACGGGCGGCATGTTCACCGTGGGCGGGGTGGGCAACTGGTGCGGTGACGTCACCGGCCAGGGGCGGATCTTTGACGAGATCCAGGCCGGGCTGGCCGCCTTCGGCGTATTGGAGGCGCCGGAGAACCGGCTCTTCGATCCGGAGGTGCTGGCCGTGGTGCTGCAGGAGCTGCTGCGGCGCTACGGGGTCAAGCCGCTTTTGCACACCACCTTTACGGACGTCTTGGCCGGCGAAACCGGTCGGCTGCAGCAGGCGGTGGTCTGCGGCGCTTCGGGGCCCGAAGGATTGGAGGCCAAGCAGTGGATCGACGCCACGGGCGAAGGCCAGGTGGCGGCGCGCGCGGGGTTCGCCACTATGAAGGGGCGGCCGGGCGACGAACGCCAGTTGCCCATGTCGCTCTTGTATTTTATCCGCGAAATGCCCGAGCCGCAAGCCCAGGTACCGGCCGGCTGGGTCGAACCGCTCGAATCCGAAGCCGATCTGCCCATGACCAGCGTCTGGCCCAACGGGCCGGGCAGCAAGGCGATCAAGATCAAAATTCCCAAATTCGACGCCACCGATACCGAAAGCCTGACCGCCGCCGAGCTGGCCGGCCGGCGGCGGATGCTGCAGGTATTGGATTACCACCAGCGGCGGGAGGGGCGACCCTGGCGGCTGGAGCGGTGCAGCCCGCTGATCGGCATCCGCGAAGGCCGGCGGGTGGTGGGCGATTATGTGCTGACGGTCGACGATCTGCGCGCCGGCCGGCGTTTTGCGGACGCGGTGGCCTACGGCTCGTTTTATCTCGACGGGCACAATCCAGACGACGACAAGCGGACCTATATATTGCCCGAGAACGAGCTGGGCGTGCCGCCCTATCAGATTCCCCTGGGCTGCCTGATTGCCCAGGACGGGCAAAATCTCTGGCTGGCCGGGCGCTGTTTTTCGGCCGACCAGTTGGCCCTCTCCTCGGCCCGGGTGGGAACGACCTGCGCCATGCTCGGCCAGGCGGCCGGCGTGGGCGCGGCCCTCGCGGCCAGATCCGACCAGCCCGCCCGGGGCGTAGAGGTCACGGCGATTCAGCAGATTCTGCGGGAGTTTGGGGCGGCCTGGGACTGAAGAGGCCGGTTTCGCTGCGTTGAATGGCGAAGCCTAGGCCGGCGGCCAAGACCAGTCCAGTGACGATCAGTTCGGGTGAACCACGATGGATTCCGTTCAATAACGATATGGCGGCCACCGCTAGGTAGTCGCCGAGAGCGAACATCCGCAGCCCGGCCGGATGCGTCCAATTCCGCCGCCGGAGGCCGGTCCAGACGCCGGCCAGCAAGCCGCCCGCGCCGACGGCCAGGATTGCCGTCGGCACCCGCCAGTGGGCCAGAACAATCAGGCCGATGACGAACCCGAGATAAAAAATCCCGCCCGCCAAGGCCGCCCAGCGGGAGGGACTGGGGGCCGCGTCTGCCTCTTCAACAGGCGGTTTTGGCATTCGCAAGGCCAGCCAGAACAGAACGGCCATCGTTCCGCCGACCAGCGCCAGCCGGCCGGGCGTGGCGGCCGCGCTTTTTCCGTTTAGGAACATGAACAGTCCCATCAGGCCGAAGCTCAAGCCGCAGGCCGCCCAGGCGCGATTGCTGAGCCAAGAACGGGCGGCGGGGGCGGGATAAAACCGATGGACGAGGAGTAGCGGATAGAGCACGGAATGCAGGGCGTGCCAGGGTAGGATACAGATCGCCCAGGCCAGGTTGACGCCGGCGAAGGCGTAGCCGTCGAACGCCGACAGGGGAACCTGCGAGTTCAGGAATAGCGTTTTGGCGCAGAGGCCTTCGTTGTAGACGCCGTAGGCCAATCCGAGCAGGAGAATTCCGTCCAGTCCCAGGCGGCGGCGGATCGCCAGCTCGCGAATCGCCAGGACCGGCAGTCCGTAGACCAGCACCAGGATGCCGAAGATGTGAGGCAGAAAGAAGGTTTGGGCCGGGACATTGCCGCAGTTTAGCTCGGTCAGAAACGGCGTGCCCAGCACCAGGAGCAGGAGCGGCCGCCAGCGGGCGACGGGGGCGGCCATCGGCACGCCCGGCTATTTGCCGATCGGGGGCAGGCCGCCGTCGTTGTTCCGGTTCGGCCGGACCTCTCCGGGGATGGCGGGCGCGCCGGTGTCGTCGCCCAGATTGTCCAGCAGTTTGCCCGGATTGCGGGCCGCGTCGAAGAGGCTGCCGGCGCTCGACCAGGAGGAGAGCTGCGCGGCCAGCACGCCCAGCGAGGCGGGGTTGGAGATGACCAACTTGTCCAGGAGCAGCACCGCCAGGCCCCACTGGCCGATCGGGCTGTAGGCGGTCATGGTGACCCCCGCCCGGGAGTTGCGGATGCCGATGCCCAGGCCGAAGAGGTAGGGGGCCAGTTCGTTGCCCGGCGGCAGCTTACCCGGGTCGAAGGCCAAAAACGGCGAGGCGGTACAGACGTTCAGGATCGGCAGCAGGGCGTCGTACACCCGGATGAAGCTCTCCTGGGCGTTCAGGTAGAGGAAGACCCCGTAGCCGCCGCCCAGCCCCTTGATGACCCGCTGGTAGTCGGCCGACTGGTGGAGGGTCTGACCCTCGGGCTGGCGGAGGATGGCGACCAGAACCTGGGGATGGCTGGCGATGTAGATGGTGCCCATGTTGCCATTCTGCCGGGCGATGCAGTAGGCCGGCGCCACCGGCAGAGGATGCCCGGTGTGGTTGAGATAACAGACCTGCTTGACTTCGCCCTTGGCGGTCTTGACGGCCAATTGGGTGAAGCCGGCGCCCAGCTCCTTTTCGATCCGGGCGATCACCGCCCGGCAGGCGGCCACGTCGGCCATATCGAAGCGCAGGGCCACGCCGGCCGGGCCGCGTTCCAGGATGAGCGCCGTGCCCAGCGGTGAGAGCAGCTCCGCCGGCGGCAGGCCCATGAAGGTCTGCTGCCCGGCCAGGTTGCCCAGGTTGCTGGGCGAGGCCAGATTCAGTGCCGCCTCGGCCGCGTCGACCAGGTTGGGCAATTCCCGGTACAGGGTCGGCAGGTCGACGCGCGCGGCCAGGATGCCACCGGACTCGGCGGGCAGCTCCTGGGCGGCCAGTTCGGCGTTGGTCTTCTGCCCCAGAACGTTCAGGATGCCGCGGCGTTCGTGGGGGGCGTGCATGTAAAGGGTGTGGCGCATGCCCTCTTCGGCGAAGCCCAGGGTATAGCCCAGGGCCTGGACCGAGTTGAGCCCCAGGGCGTCGAGCAACCGGGTCACCTTGGGCTGACGCAGCGCCCCCAGCAGGCTGTAGACCCGGGCGGTGTTGACGTACAGGAAGGAAAGGCCCGGCTCCAGGCCCGCGCCCTGGGCTACGGCCTCGTACAGCGGGCTGCGGGCCAGGGTGGTGGCGGTCAGCAGGTTGTCGTAGTTGGCTAGCAGGGCCTTGAGGCTGTCGCTGCCGCCGCGGAAGACGAGCACGGTCTTGCCCAGCAGCACGCAGCGGATCGGCGTCTGCAGGGCGATGACCATGATGTTGTGTCCACCAGGCCAGTTCTCCTCCCAGGCCGCGTCCTTGATGAGCTTGGTGGCGTCGGTCTCCTGGCCGAAGCGCTTGCGCAGTTCGCGCACGATGGTGCGGATGGCGTCGAAGAGCCGCTTGGGATCGGGCGCGGTCGGTAGCTCAATGCTGACCACGAACGAGGTCTGGACCTCGCCTGCGTCGTCGACCGCGAAATCGATGAGCGAGTAGCTCTTGCGCCCCATCAGGACCGAGCGGATGAAATTCGGCTCGATCCGGCTCTCGGCGGCTACGCGGTTGATGAAAGCGTCCTGCTCCTTGGTATAATCGGCGCGGAAGGCCGCCACGTCGGGGTGTTCGTAAAACGCGCCGATGACCGACTGCTTGAAGTTCTGGACGTCGGCCGCCGGATCGGGCAGTTGGTAGAAGCATAGAGATTGGGGGGGCAGGACATCGGCCAGGGAGGGCAGCGGCGGATTGTCGGCGCCGCGGGCGAAAGCGGCCAGGGCCGCCGTCAGGGCCAACAAGGGCGACCAGCGGACCAGACGCGAAAGGCAGACCGTCGGTTTCATTTTAGACGCATTTCCTCTGGGCAAACGGAAAGGGATCGGCCGCTTCGGCCAGGCAGTCCAAGCCTAATATGTTTGTCGGCCAGGCCTGGCGATCCCTCGATTTGATTTCTGCTAGGTTCTGTCGGAAAAAGTGTGGCTGGCAATCTTGGCGCCGGCCGCGCTTTCGGTCCCTCTCCAACTTGCGCCTCCCGAAGCGGTTGGCCGGCAATATGGTCCGACTCATTGCCCCCGGCCGACAGCCTCCAGGCGGCCCTGCGCCCGGAACTTTCGGAATTAGTTGAAAATCATAGTCAAGAAGCCGGTCCGGGTAAAGCGGTTGTTGCTTTTTTTTGGCGTTCGGGCCAGAGGCTGAAGTGGGCTAAAACTATACCTGCCAATTTCGGGCGAGGCGGGGGATTAGTTTCTAAGTATTTCGCCGCAAACGGTTAAGCAAAAATTAGCAGCGCCAGCGCTTAGGGTGCGGATTCTCCGGCCCGTAGCCACTGTTTGAAGTGCCTCGACCTCGACGCAAGTTGAGAACCCGTGCTACAAATGTTCGCTTTTTCTGGAGCGCGGGGCTAGAGGGGCAAAAACTGTCCCCGGCGCCGATTTTGTTCGACGGCTAAGGCCAGAAACTCGGCGGGGCGGAGATTCCGCCGGATCAAAGGCCGAGACGGACTTTTGCCCGCGTGCTCATATCAATTCAATTTATTGCGGCCGAATAACGTTCGGGGCTGGTGAACAGGGCGAGAGTTTTTTGGCGGGCTTGGGGAACCTTTTTTGCAAAAAAGGTTCCCCAAAATCAATCGCCATTAGGTTGAATGGATCTCAGGACTTGGCGGTGCGGCTCTGCTTCAGATTGTCGGCGGCGTTTTTGATGGCTTTCATGATGCCGACGGTCGAGTAGGTGGCCGCGGTGATGGCGTCGATCTGCCCGCCTTCTTTTTTCAGTTTAAGTTGACTGGGGGCCAGACCGCTGAATTGCTTCTGAAATTCGGTCCGCCGGTCCTTGTCCGCGGTTCCGGCCTGGCCGGTTAGCTTGCCCAGCCAGGTATAGGGCGCGCGGCTCTCTTTGGCCTTCTCGCCCAGTCCGGGCGTCTCCTCGCTTTTGACCACCTTCCAGCCGACGATGGTCGGCTCGGCCCCGCCCTCGGGGTTGGTGAAACCCACCAGGAGGGTGATGGGCACGCCCGTGTTGTAGCCGATGCCTTCGCCGGTGACGGCATAATAGGCCGGCTTTTCGTCGGCGGCCTGCTTGTAGACGGCGATGGTCTTGGCGTCCAACTCCTGGGTTTTGGCGAAGCCGTCGAGGAAGATGTCGCCCAGGGCCTTGAGCCTCACGGCCTTCTCTTGTTCGGCGATCTTGGTCTGGGTGGTGGTAAAGGTTACGGCCAGCGCCCCGGCGGCCAGACAGGATACGACGGCCAGGACCGCGGTCAGTTTGATGAATCCGGACATGGAAACCGACTCCCCCTCGCATACGGGCGATAGAAAAAATAAGCGGTGGCCGCCGACGGAAGGACGGCCACTCGCGTTCATTCTCGGCACTTCCCGCGCAAAGTCAAGAGCGGGGCGGGGGGGAACTTCCGGTTCAGGCCGGAGCCGCCTGACGGCCTCCGCTCAGGCGCGCGGCAAGCGCGGCGCCCAGCCCGCGGGCGGCGGCGCGGCTTTCCGGCTGCTTGGCCAGCGAAGGGGTGATCGCTTCGGTGATCTTGGCCCCGGGACCGAAGAGCCGATAGATGCCGCCCACCTTGCAGTTCTCGCCGTGACCGCAGACGAAGCAGCTGGCCGGCCCCTGAGCCGTGACCGCGCCTACGCACTCCAGCGAGTTGTATTCGAAAAAGACCTGCAAGCTTTTGACCACCGGCGCGGGATCGAGGCCGCCCACGCCGACCGCCACGGCCGGTTTGCCGCTTACGGCCGTGCCCTCGCGGTGGCGGAACTGGTACCAGCGCTCCATGAAAGCCTGGGCCAGACCGTTGAGGCTCATGAAATAGTTGGCCCCCCCGATCACATAGCCGTCGGCCGCGACGATTTTTTGCCGCAGGTCGGCTAGGTCGTCGTCCAGGACGCAGACATTGGTGTTGACGCAGCCCAGACAGGCCCGGCACGGGCCGATGTTTTTGCCGGCCAGGGAGACGAACTCGGTTTCACATCCCGCCGCGCCGGCCAAGACCTCCCGCACCAACTGTTCGGTGGTCGAGCCGCGCCGCGGGCTGCCGCAGATTCCCAGAATTTTCATAACCCACCTTTCCCTATCAAATGACATCCCCCACGCCTTGATCTCCGCCGGTATTTTTTGGCCCGGACCCCTGCCATGACTGCCTCGGCCGTCGCCTGGATGTTGACAGGTCGGCTGCAATACACCACCAGAACTGTCAACACAGTAAGCTGCTGTAGGAAATCACCGGCTCATTGGCGCTCGGGATCGGTCCCGATAAAGCGCTTTAGCGAAAGGATGCAGGCCTGGAGCGGGTCTTCGGCTTTGCGCAATCGGGCGAGCATGATTCCGCCCTCCAAGCTGGCCACGGTCATTTGGGCCAACTCGGCGGCCGTCAGGTCGCGTCGCATGCAGCCGGCCTGCTGTCCGGCCGCAATCACTCCGGCCAATCGCTCGGTCCAGGCCGCGAAGAGTTCCCGCACCGCGGCGGCGTGTTCGCCCTCCCGGTCGCCCATTTCGAGGGCGGTATTTCCGAAGATGCACCCGCCGACAAACTGTTTGCCCCGGTGCCGCTCCAGCACCCAGTCGAGGAAGGCGCAGAATCCCGCCCATGGGTCGGAAGCGCCGAGGGTTTCATCCAGCACGGCCAGAAACCCGACCCGCGCCCGTTCGAGTACGGCCAGGCAGAGGTCGTCTTTGCCGGGAAAATGGAAATAAAGCGTGCCTTTTTTGATCCCGGCCGCCAGCAGCAGCGCGGTGACGCTGGTGGCGCCAACGCCGTGGCGATTGACCAGCCAGGTGGCTTCGTCCAGCAGTCGTTCGCGAGTGTGCTCGCCTTTGCGCATCAAGTCTGCTCCTAGGAAAAACCGACCGGTCGGTATATTAACCCCAGATTCTTCACTTGTCAAGCCGGTTTTTTTTCAGGTCGAGCGGCCGGTCGGGAGCGAATGAGCCGCCTAGAGAGGGCGAATCTGGGTTACGGTCAAGGAGCGGCGGGCAAGGCGGTCTTTTAAAAAGCTCGGCAATAATAAGTTTTGCGCCGTTCGCGCGGTCCTGCCGCCGGTCCGGCCGTCGCGTTGGCCTTTTTCACCGTCCGGTCGCGCCCCGACCATTTTTGCCGGTTCATGTTTGACAATCCCGGGCGGGGATATAGCATTGAGCATCCGGGCGATGGCAATCATTCCCAACTCCACTTGGCGATAGGGAGGGCGTGTCTTGGTTACACTGGAAGAATTGCTGCACATGCTGATGGAGAAGAAGGGCTCCGACCTGCACATCTCGGCCGGCAGTCCGCCCCGCATCCGTACCGACGGTTCGCTGGTGCCGCTCAAGGTGGACATGATGACCGGCGAGCAGACCCAGAAGATCATCTACTCGATCCTCGACAACGACCAGATCGCCAAGTTCGAGCGGGAGAAAGAGCTCGACATGTCCTTCGGCATCCAGGGCATCGGGCGCTTCCGCGTCAACGTCTTCTACCAACGCGGTTCGGTCGGCACCGCCATCCGCGTCATCCCCTACAACATCCTCTCCTTCGACGACCTCGGGCTGCCCAAACGGGTCTGCGAGAAGCTCTGCGATCTGCCCAAGGGGCTGGTCCTGGTGACCGGGGCCACCGGTTCGGGCAAATCCACCACCCTGGCCTCGATGGTCAACCACATCAACGAGAACCGCGACGATCATATCCTGACCATCGAGGACCCGATCGAATTTGTCCACCGCAACAAGAAATGCCTGGTCAACCAGCGCGAGATCGGCCCCGACTCGCACTCCTTCGCCCAAGCGCTCAAGCACGTGCTGCGCCAGGACCCGGACGTGGTGCTGATCGGCGAAATGCGCGATATGGAGACCATCGAGCTGGGCCTGACCCTGGCCGAGACCGGCCACCTGACCTTCGCCACCCTGCACACCTCCGACTGCACCCAGACCATCAACCGCATCATCGACGTCTTCCCGTCTTCGCAGCAGTCGCAGATCCGCACCCAGCTCTCATTCGTCATGGAAGGCGTCTTCTGCCAGCAGCTGCTGCCGCTGGCCCAGGGCAAGGGGCGGTGCCTGGCGGCCGAGACCATGCTGCCCACCGCCGGCATCCGGGCCAACATCCGTGACGACAAGATCCACCAGATCTATTCGGCCATCCAGACCGGCGGCGCCGAGGGCATGCAGACCATGAACACCTCGCTGCACAACCTGTATACGGCGGGCAAGATCAGCCGGGAGATCGCCTTCTCCTACAGCACCAAGCCCGACGAATTGGAGGATCTGATCCAGCAGGATGCGCGGCGGGGGAGCAAGGGGCGCTAGGCGGCGTCTATGGAAGCCAAGCGGTAGGGAGTGCGGAGGCAGCAAGCAAAACCGCCAAGGCCTGATGAAAGTCCTGGTTTTCCGGCGAATTCCGAAAACCGTTCTTTTCGGATCCGGCCCGGGCGGTTTGAGGTAGGTGGCGGAGCGTCCGGCCGGGCCGGCGCCGACCACCGCCGGACATCGTCAAAGTAGGGGGCAAACTGCATGGGCAAGTTCAAATACGTCGCGCGGGACGGCGACGGCAAGCGGGTGGAGGCCACGCTTAAGGCCGACTCCCGGGACGCCGCGGCGGCCTCCCTGCGCCGGCAGGGGCTGACGGTCCAGACGCTGGCCGAGGACAACCAGAGCCTCTTCCAGCGGCTCAACAACATCAAGCTCGGCGGCGGCGGCAAGCCCAAGCCCCGTGTCTCCAGCGGCGACATCGTCATCTTCACCCGCCAGTTCGCCACCATGATCGGGGCCGGCCTGCCGATCATGGAGTGCCTCGACATCCTGCGCGACCAGGCCGACGACCCGGGCTTCAAGCTGGCCCTGGAGGAGGTCTGCGAGGCGGTGCGGACCGGTACGGATCTCTCCTCGGCCCTGGGGCGGCATCCCAAGGTTTTTGTCGAGATCTATGTCAACATGATCCGCGCCGGCGAGGCCTCCGGCCAGCTCGACACCATCCTGGTGCGTCTGGCCGAATACATGGAGGCCACCGAGTCGCTCAAGCGCAAGATCAAGTCGGCCATGACCTATCCGATCATCTCGTTGGTCATGATCCTGGGCATCACCTCCTTCCTGATGATCTTCATCATTCCCAAATTCCAGAAGATCTTCACCGACTTGGGCGTGGATCTGCCCCTGCCGACCAAGATCGTGCTGGCCATCAGCAGCCTGATGACCAACCAGGCGCCCCTTATCTTCCTGGGGACGGCGGCGTTCGTCGGCGGGATAATCTTTTTTAAGCGCACCCCGCGGGGCAAGTATCTCTGGGACGTGTTCATGCTCAAGGTGCCGGTTTTCGGCCTGTTGCTCCAGAAGGTCGCCATCAGCCGGTTTTCCCGCACCTTCGCGACGCTGTTGCGTTCGGGCGTGCCGATTCTGGGCGCGCTGGACATCGTGGCCTCGACCTCGGGCAACAAGGTGCTGGAGGAGGCGGTCACCGCCTCGCGCGAAGCCATCCGGCAGGGCGAGACCCTCTCCAAGCCGCTTTCGGACTGTCCGATCTTTCCGCCGATGGTGGTGCGGATGATTTCGGTGGGCGAACGTTCCGGCGCCCTGGAGGTGCTGCTGGAGAAGATCTCCGAGTTCTACGACGAGCAGGTGGACGCCACGGTTGACGGCCTGACGGCGCTGATCGAGCCGCTCCTGATCGGCGTCATGGGTTTTATCGTCGGCGGCATCGTGCTCTCGATCTTTATGCCCATCTTCAAGATGCAGCAGGCCATGGGCAAGAAGCACTAGCGCCTGGCTGAAAACCAGGTGGCCGGGGGCGGAGCAGAAAAGAAGTCCCTCCGGCGAACGAGGAGCGTTTTCGATTTTCTAGCGGCCCCGGTCAGCGGTCCTTTTCACAACAGGCGCCGGTTTGCGGGCGAAAAGGGCAAGGCGCGACCGGGAGCCGCCGCGGGCATTCCGAACGCCCGGCTTTAAGACAGAACCGAGGATGAAATACGCTCTGCTAAGCTCTGACGGCCAACTGGCGGCGCATGCCGCCGGCCGGCTGATCCTGGCCCGCTTCCTGGCCATCCTGCTCTGCGCGGCGGTGCTGCTGGCGCGCCTGCCGGTCCAGTCGCTCGCCGGCTGGTACGGGCTCGGCGGGGTTTTGGGGCTGTTGAGCTCGCTGGGGTTGCTCAACCTGGTCTATCTGGGGCTGCTCTCCCGGGTGCGGGGGCGGATGACGCTGTTCGTGGCCGGCCAGTTCCTGATCGACCTGGCGGTGGTCACCGGACTGTGCTTTCTGACCGGCGGGGTCGAATCGAACTTCGTCAGCTTCTATTTCGCGGTGATCATGGCCGCGTCCTTCCTCCTCTCGCGCCGCAACTGCGCCCTGTTTGCCTCCTTGGCCACGGTCGGACTGGCCCTGGTCACGGGGCTCTATCTGCTCCGCTCCGGGCTGCCGCTGGTCGATCCGATCTATTGGCCGGATTTCGAGCAGCCGCCCGGCCTGCCGGTGGCGCGGATGCTCAACCTCTCGATCGCCTTCTTCGTGGTGGCCTACCTCTCGGGCCTGCTCTCGGAACGGTTGGCCCTGGCCCGCAGCCTGAACGAGGAGATTCTGCAGAATATGGCCGAAGGGGTGGCGGTGTTCGACCCCGAGGGGCGGCTGGCCTTCTTTAATGCCGAGTTCGAGCGCCTCTTCTCCTCCGACCGGCCGCTCCAGCTCGGGGCCCGGCCCGAGGCGGTCTTCCGCCGGCCGGACGAAACCGCTCTGCGCGAGCTGGTGGGGACCCGGACCAACACCCGGCTGGAGCTGGACGCCGAAAAGCTCGAAGCGGTCGAAGCCCGGCCGCTCCTGGAGATCCGCACCTCCAGCCTGCTGGGGCGGGGGGCGGCTGGAGGGCTGGTGATGCTGGCCGTCGACCTTTCGCTGCGTCAGCGGGTCGAGCAGGCCGAGTTGCGCGCCGAGCGGTTCGCCGCGGTTTCGGCCCTCTCGGCCTCGCTGGCCCACGAGATCCGCAATCCCCTGGCTTCGGTGCGCGGCAGCATCCAGGAGATCAGCCGGGAGTTTGAAACGGGCACCCCCAACTGGCGGTTGGCCCAGATCGTGCTGCGGGAATCCGACCGGCTCGACAGCATCATCACCAGCTTCCTCCAGTTTGCCCGCCAGCGCCCCCTGCATCCGGTCGCCTGCAACCTGGGCGAGGTGCTGCGCGAGACGGTCGACCTGCTGCGCCGCCGGCCCGACGCGGCCGGCGTGGAGATCAAGCTGGAGTTGGCGGCGGCGCCGACCGTGCGCTGCGATCCGGGGCAGTTGCGCGAGGTGTTCATGAACCTGGGGATCAACGCCCTGGCGGCGCTGGAGGGGCGCGGGGACCTGGCGCTGATCTATCCGCATGCCGGCGTACGGCCGCGCGATTCGGCCCTGTTGCGCCTGGGCGATGAAGGCGGGGTGGCGGTGACCTTCCGCGACACCGGCCGGGGCTTGCCGCCGGGGGCCGAGGAGCGGATTTTCGAGCCTTTCTACACCACCCGCGAAGGGGGGACCGGCCTGGGGTTGGCCGTGGTCCGGCGGGTGGTCGAGGCCCACGAAGGGCGGGTCTGGGTGACCAGCCAGGCCGGGCAGGGCGCGGCCTTCCACGTCTGGCTGCCGGTGTCCGGGCCGTTCCTGCGGCGCCGGACGGAAAAACCCGAGGGGAGTCCGAATGGGGGATGAGAGCCCGGGCGGGCGGATTCTCTGCGTCGACGATGAACCCAGCATGCGCGAGATGCTGGCCATCGCCTTGGAGAAGGACGGGCATCAGGTAGAGGTGGCCGGCGGCGGGGAGGAGGCCCTGGCCTGCTTCGCCCGGACCCCGGCCGAGGTGGTGATCCACGACCTCAAGATGCCGCGGATGAACGGGCTGGAGCTGCTGCCCCGGCTGCGGGAGCTGTCGCCGGAGACGCCGGTCATCGTGATGACCGCCTTCTCCACCTGGGATGCGGCGGTGGAGGCGATGCGCCTGGGCGCGTACGGGTATTTGAAAAAGCCCTTCGACATGGAGGAGGTGCGGGCGCTGGTCCGCCGGGCGCTGGCCGCGCGGCGGCTGGGCCGCGCGCCCGATTCGGGCGCGGAGCTGCGGTTGATCGGCGCCACCACCGCCATCCAGAACGTGCTGGCCATGATCCGGCGGATCTCGGCCAGCGACGCCACCGTGGTCGTCCAGGGCGAGAGCGGCACGGGCAAGGAGCTGATCGCCCGGCTGATTCATCTGCAATCCCCCCGGCGCGAGGGGCCGTTCATCGCGGTCAACTGCGGGGCCTTCGTCGAGACGCTTTTGGAGAGCGAGATCTTCGGCCACGTTCGGGGCGCCTTTACCGGCGCGGTGGCCGACAAACAGGGGCTGCTCGCCCTGGCCGACGGGGGCAGCTTCTTCCTCGACGAGGTGGGGGAGATGACGCCGCAGTTGCAGGTGCGGCTGCTGCGGGCGCTGGAGACGCGCGAGTTTCTGCCCGTGGGCGGGGCTCGGCCCGTGCGGGTCGACATACGGCTGATCGCGGCCACCAACCGCGACCTGGCGGCCATGGTCGAGGCCGGGACGTTCCGCGAGGACCTCTACTACCGGTTGAACGTGATTCCGCTGGCCCTGCCGCCGCTGCGCGAGCGGCGCGAGGACATTCCGCTGCTGGCCGGGCACTTCCTCAACCTGTACAACCAGGCGACCGGCCGGAAGCTGGAGGGGTTCACCGAAGGCGCGCTGGAGGCGCTTCTGCGCCACGACTGGCCGGGCAACATCCGCGAGCTTCAGAACACCGTGCAGCGGGCCGTGACCCTGGCGCGGGGCGTCAAGCTGACGGAAGAGGACGTGGTGCCGACCCGGGCCATGACCCGGCGCGGGCCGGTGGCGGCGGAGGAGGAAGGTCTGCCGCCGGAAGGGCTGGATCTGGAGGCGCGGCTCTCCCAGATCGAGAGCCGCTACCTGCGCCAGGCCCTGGAGCGCACCCAGGGGAATCTGACCCAGGCGGCGGACCTGTTGCACATCTCATTTCGCAGCATCCGCTACAAGGTCAAGAAGCTGGGGCTGGAGAAATAGAAAAGCCGCCCGCGCCGCGGGCGGCTTTTATGCGGCTCGGCCGGGGGCGGGATTTACTCCGGCTGGGCCAGGATGCCGACGATGCGGCCGATGATCTGATCGCCCAGGTCGGGCCGGAAGGAGCACTTGCCCCGGCGGCCTTCGATCACCGGCAGGCCCATCATCACGCCCGAGAGCGGGTCGCGCACGAACCGGCGGATGCGCAGGCCCTTGCTTTGCAGGAACATCGCCACCACCTTGTTGCCCACCTTTTCGGTTTCGACCGCCCGCCGGTCGACGATCACCACCGCGCCGAGCGGGATCATCGGGGCCATGCTCGAATCCGACATGCGGAACGCCACCAGGACGCCGCCGCGCGGCACCCACTCGGTGGGGATCAGGGCGTAGCTGGCAATGTCGCCGACTGTGAGCTGGGAGACGTTTTTGGTGCTGGAGGTCGGGCGCAGCACTGGAACGGCCACGGTTTCGGCGGTGAGCAGCTTTTCGTCGACCGCCTTCTCCGGGGCCAGCACCTGGATGGTGAGCCGGGGGGTGACCGGACCGGCCTTGGCCATCTCCTGGCTGCGCGCGCCACGGGACCCGTAGGCGGCCGGTTGCTCGGCCACGCGATTCAGGCCGGTGGCGGTGGTGGATTCGGCGATCAGATCGGAAACCGAGATGTCCAACTCGGCTTGGATGGCCGGAATGAGGGAGAGGTCCTCGATGAAGGTACGTCCCATCTCCCAGCTCTGAATTGTTTTCGGGCTGATTCCGAGGCGCAGTCCCAATGCCGCGCGGGAGAGCTTTTTCGCGTCGCGCGCTTCACGAAACCGGCGGCCGAATTCCAGCTTGATCTGACTCGACATCATGATTTTTTCTCCGCAAACTAAAGAGGCCTCACCGCGTTGTCTTTCGATAGCGCCTAATTTATAGCAGTGCCCTAACTGCAACATTTAGACGAATTATACGTCTTGTGCAAGGAATGTCAAAGCTAATATTTACACCGGAGTTTTATATGATACTAGAAAGAAAGTCGCTACAAAAAGGCACAAAAGACATCTATGAACGTTTAATTTCCTTGAGGATCTAGCTTTATCGAGTCAATGGTCGTGAATTAGGCAAATGCCTGTCCTGTAGGTTTGTCGCGAAGGTACGGTTGGATACGATTGCCCTACAAACAAAAACCCGACAGCTTTATTTATAGGCATTATTATGCTGTATTTTATCCACTTGTCGGCGGGAGGCAAATTTATTTGCGGCAGACTGTAGTTGGGCGTATGCCGCAATTTGGAGGAGGTGGCCCGAGCGAAGTTTGGTCGGAGAATTCCCCGTTCGTCTGCTTAGGCAAGGTTCTGGCTGGGTGGTGGGGGAGATTTAACCGCCAGGCGCGGGGTTAAGCTGCGGGAAAAATTTGAGGCATAATTTTCACGATTGGGGCACTTTTTTTTGCCCCCGCCGCCGGATCTGGCCAACCTTTTCAGGCGCGGCGTGGCGTTGACTTTTTTTGTAAAAAGCGTTAGGTTCTACCTTGCTTTGTTGACTGAGGAGATACTGGCCCATGGGCAAGACGATCACTGAAAAGATATTTGTCGCGCATTTGCGCGACGAGCCTTTTGCCGGGACCAAGGTGCTGGCGCTGGATGTGGTGATGTGCCATGAGATAACCACGCCGGTGGCCATCGCCGATCTCGAATGGCGGGGCAAGGACCGGGTTTTCGATCCGACCAAGATCAAGGCGGTGATCGACCACGTCACCCCGGCCAAAGACACCAAGACCGCCGTGCAAGGCAAGATCCTGCGCGACTGGGCCCGCCGCCACGACATCAAGGACTTCTTCGACATCGGCCAGAACGGGGTCTGCCACGCGCTATTCCCTGAGAAGGGCTTCATCCGCCCCGGTTATACCGTCATCATGGGCGATTCGCACACCTGCACCCACGGGGCGTTCGGCGCCTTTGCCGCGGGCGTGGGCACCACCGACCTGGAGGTTGGCATCCTCAAGGGGGTCTGCGCCTTCCGCGAACCGCGCACTCTGCGGGTCGACGTGGTGGGCGTGCGGCCGCGCGGTGTCTTCGCCAAGGACGTGATCCTGGAGGTCATCCGCCGTCTGACGGTCAAGGGGGCCACCGACCTGGTCGTCGAGTTCCGGGGCCCGGTGATCGACGCCTGCGACATGGAAGAGCGGATGACCATCTGCAACATGGCCATCGAAGCCGGCGGCACCTGCGGCGTCTGCCTGCCCGACGAGAAGACCCTGGGCTATCTCTGGCCCTTCATCGAGGCCGACTACAAGGGCGACTGGGCCCGGGCGCGCGACGCCTTTTACGCCTGGCGCTCGGACGACGACGCCCGATACGAGCGGACGCTGCAAGTCGACGTCTCCGAACTGACTCCGCTTTGCACGATCGACTACAAGCCCGACCAGGTTCGTCCGCTCTCCGAGTTGGGCGACCGGAAGGTGGACCAGATCTACATCGGTAGTTGCACCAACGGCCGTTTGGGCGACCTGCGGGCCGCGGCGGAGATTCTGCGGGGGCGCAAGCTGGCCGCCGGAGTCCGGGGGATCGTCAGCGCGGCCACGCCCCAGGTCTACGCCGCCGCGCTCAAGGACGGGACGTTGCAGGTCTTCCTCGACGCCGGCTTCTGCGTGACCAACCCCACCTGCGGGGCCTGCCTGGGCATGTCCAGCGGCGTGCTCGCGCCCGGCGAGGTCTGCGCCAGCACCACCAACCGCAACTTCTACGGGCGGATGGGCGAGGGGGGCATGGTGCACCTGATGAGTCCGGCTGCGGCCGCGGCCTGCGCCGTGACCGGACAGCTGACCGATCCGCGGGAATTCTTGAAATAAACCACCGGGAGGTTTGACAAGATGAGCGGCGATACGCAACAGAAGACTTTCGGCGGCCCGGTGCTCTTCCTGGATCGGGACGATATCAACACCGACGAGATCATTCCCGCCAAGTACCTGGTCGAGGTGAAGAAAGAAGCCCTGGCGCCGCACCTGCTGGAGGATCTGAAGCTCTCCGGTTTCGAGCCGGGGGGGGAGGCGCTGCGACAGGCTCGGGTGGTCGTGACCCGGGGCAATTTCGGTTGCGGCTCCTCCCGCGAGCACGCGCCGTGGGCGTTGGAGGTGAACCACATCACCCTGGTGGTGGCCGAGAGCTTCGCCCGCATCTTCCGCCAGAACATGTTCAATTGCGGGATGCTGGCCGTGGAGCTGCCCCGCGCCGAGCTGGACCGGATCTTCGCACTGGGCGAGGGCGCGGAGTGCGCCGTGGATCTGCCCGGCCGGAAGTTGCGCTTCCGTTCGGCCTCGGGCCAGGCGGTCGAGGTGGGGTTTGCCCTGGCCGAATTCGATGCGGAGCTGGTCAAGGCCGGCGGCTGGGTCGAGTTCGCCGACGGGCGCTATTAGGCTGGGAGGGGAAGAGGCTTGGCACGGCGAGGACGAGCGGCACAGTCCCGGGCGGACGAGGAATCGTTGGCCCCCGCAGAGGAGACTGGCCGACAGGATAATGAAGCGGCGGCGGACTCCGCCGCCGCTTCCGATATGAGCGGCGGCGAGTCGGCGGTGGCCGTCGAGTCTGCGGTTGCGGAGCCGGTACCGGGACCGGCCGAGGCCGACGAATCTGAGGATGACGAATCTGAGGATGACGAATCTGAGGATGACGAATCTGAGGATGACGAATCTGAGGATGACGAATCCGAAGATGACGAATCCGAGGGTGGCGATACCGAGGAAGACGAGCTAGAAGACGAGGAGTCCGAAGGCGCGGAAACCAAAGCTTCCGCGCCGGCCGAGTCGGCGGGCAATGAATCCCCGGCCGAAGGGGCGGAGGGCGAAGCGGAAGACTCGGATGAGGCCGCCGCTGACGACGAGGCGGAGCCCGAGATCGAGCTGCCGTTGGGCAATGTGATTGAAGCCTTGCTGTTTGCCGCCCGGGAACCGCTCAAGCTGGCCCAATTGGCCAAGTGCGTGCGCAAAGGCACGCGCCTGGAAGTGGTTCGCGAGGCCGTCGCCACCCTCAACCAAGCGTACCTGGACACCGGACGGTCTTTCGAAATCGTCGAGGTTTCCGGAAAGTTTCAGTTCATGAGCCGGCCGGAGTATTCGCCCTATCTGGTCAAATTGCTGGGGCGCAGCAAGAAGCCGGAGGAGAGCGACCGCAAGCTGACGCCGGCCGCGCTCGACACGCTCAGCATCGTGGCCTACAAGCAGCCGATCGCCCGGGCCGAGATCGAAACCATCCGCGGCGTGGGCTGCGGGCCGGTGCTGCGGGCGCTGCTGGAACGCGGCAGCGTGCGGATCGTCGGACGCAAGACCGACGTGGTCGGCCAACCGCTGCTCTACGGTACGACCGAGGACTTTTTGAACGAATTCGGCCTCTCCTCGCTGGAGGGGCTGCCGATGATCCGCGAGCTGCGGCGCATCACGGGCGCAACCGCCGAACTGCCGCTGGGAGGGCCAGCCGACGAGACGGCGGGGCCGGACGAGGACGCAGACGAGGCCCCGCCCGCTGAGTCCGCCGCCGAGACGGCGGCCGAAGCCGAGGATCCGGCGGCTCCGCCGGCCGACGCCTGACGGTTGGCGAAGGGATTTTGCTTTTTCCGCGGCGGCGGATGGATATCCTAGGTGGGATTAAGCAATGCTTGCGCGGCCGGTAGACCGGCCCGGAATCTGATGACGGGAGACGTGGCGGCATGGAAAAGACCTTGATTATCGTCAAACCCGACGCCGTGGAGCGGGGACTGAGTGGCCAGATCATCGCCCGGTTCGAGGCCAAAGGCCTGTTTGTCGCAGGCATGAAACTGATGCGCGTGACCAAGGCCCTGGCCGAGCGGCACTATGCCGAGCACAAGGGCAAGCCCTTCTTCGGCGCGCTGGTCCAGTTCATCACCTCCGGGCCGGTGGTGGTCATGGCCCTGACCGGCAACGACGCCATCCGCGTCTGCCGGGCCCTGATCGGCTCCACTAACTGCGCCGAAGCCGCGCCGGGTACGATCCGGGGCGACCTGGGCATGTCCAAGCAGCGCAATATGGTCCATGCCAGCGATTCGCCGGCGGCGGCCAAGCGCGAACTGGCCCTGTTTTTCAAGAAGAGCGAACTGCAAGAGCCGGCCGCCGAGAGCGTCCGGCGGATCTACGGCTGAACGGCCGCGGGCAGGCGGAGCGGGCGTTTTGGCCGCCTCCCGGTGGAATCGACCAACGGCTCCGGTGCGGACGAACCGTCCGCGGGGGTCGGCGGCTTAAGGAGGCGGGCATGCGCGGGCGGAACGTCTGGCTGGCGGCGGGGCTGATCGCCGGGTTCTGGATCGGCCGGGGAGCGGGCGACGAGATCCTGCTCAAGGGCGGCAACGTGGTCCAGGGCCGGATCATTGCCGAGACCGACGCCGGCGTGATCGTCGAAATCAAGTTGCCCGCCGCCCCGCAAGGGAGCGAGCGCTTCATCAAGATGACCTTCTCGCGCGACCGGATCGAACGGATCAGCCGCGGCGCGAACCTTTTTGCCGAAGAGGGCAAAGAGGGGCAGGCCAAACCGGCCGACGATCTGGGCGGAGTCGAGACGCCGACGCCCGCTCCCGCCGAAGCGGCGGCCCCGGCGGAGGCCGTCAAGGGCGACGAAAAACCGGCCGCGACGGGCAAGTCGACCGAGAAGAAGATTGATCCCGCGCTGCAAGCCCAGATCGACAAACTGATCGCCGGTATCGGGGGAACCGACGCCAAGGCCGACGGCGATCGCGAGGCACGCCTGGTGGCCATCGGCAAGGACGCCGTGCCCGCCTTGACCAAGGCCCTGGGCGAGGCCACGGGCAACGCCGCCCTGACTCTGATCCAATGCCTGGAGAAGATCGGCGACAAGCTGGCGGTTTATACGCTCTTCAAACATCTCGACGGCGGCCCCCGAGACAAGGTCCGGATGAAGCGCGCCTGGCAGGCGTTGAAAGCCCTGACCGGCCAGGAGATCCGCTTCGACGAGGAGAAGGGGCCGGCCCGGCGCAAGCAGTACATCGCCGACTGGGAGGCGTGGATCAAGGAGAACAAGAACCGCCTGCCCCGCCAGCTGGGCGTGAACGAGGCCGAGTTCTACGGCCCGAAAGGATATCAAGGTCAGGATTGATGGAAACGCTTGCCGCTCTCGCCGCCCGCCGGTCGATCCGCCGCTTCCGCCCCGACCCCATTCCCGCCGCGCTGCTGCTCCAGATGCTCGAAGCCGCGCGCCAGGCCCCTTCGGCGACCAATTGCCAGCCCTGGAAGTTTCTGGTCGTCCGCTCGCCGGCCGGGCGGGAGGCGTTGCGGGAGGCCGCCTACGGGCAGCGGATGTTCGTCGAGGCGCCGGCCACGATCGTCTGCCTGGGCGACCGCCAGATCTATAAGAAACGCCTCCGGCGGGGGCGGGAGCTGATCGAGATCGGCGCGGTGGAAGCCGAGACGATGGAGAAGGTCGGCGAGGTCTACGCCTGCCGGGCGCGCGATCCGGAAGCGGACGAGCAGGCCATTACGCTCAACTGCGCCCTGGCCATTCAGAATCTGATCGTGGCGGCCGCCGCCCTAGGCCTGGGAACCTGCTGGGTGCGGCTGATGGACGAGGCGCGGGTGGCCGAGGCCCTGGCCTTGCCGGCGCACCTCTTTCCCGTGGCCCTGGTGCCGGTGGGCTACGCCGCCGAGCAGCCCGGGCCGCGGCCGCGTTATGAACTTTCCGAAATCGCCTGGGATGAACGGGTGGGCGAACCTTTTACGGCAGTCGAGGTGAAGGAGTCGGAGTCGTGAAAATGAATCGGCAATACCGGGTGGGGGCGGTGCGGGTGTGCCTGGGGGTGGCGTGGTTGGTGGTGGCGGCGGCCTTGGCCTGGGCCATGACGCCGGGTGCCGAGAAATTGCAGGTGACCGCCCCCAACGGGGGCGAGACCTTCAAGCCCGGCCAGAGCGTCAAAGTAACCTGGACGGCCGAAGGCCTGGCCGCCGACGCGCAGGTCGAGATCCGGCTGCGGCCCGAAAACGGCGACGCGGTGAGCCTGGGGCAGGCCGCGGCCAAAGCCGGCGGCTTCGCCTGGAAGGTGGCCGCCGACTGCGCGGCGGGCGGATATCGCATCGAGGTGCGGCTGGTCGTGGCCGCCGGCGAACCCGAGTTGGCCGACGCCAGCGACGAAACCTTCCAGATCGCGCAATAGCGTCAAGCCGGCCTGACGAATCGGAGTTCGGCGGGGATTAAAAGCATCTCCGGCATTTGTGTTTTTCGTCCGGTTTGGCGCGTTCGGGCAAATTAGGCACCGGCAGAGTCCGGCTCCGGGAGCCTCCGTGTCTTATCTTTTCCTGATCTTTGTTTTTGGTGCCGTGATGATGGCGATGGCCGCCTGGCGATCGCGCGCGCGCCGGCGGCAGCAACTGCTGGAGCTGGCCCAGCGGCTGGGGCTGGAGTTTTCGCCCGAGAATACCCGCCTTTCGGAGATGCTCGGGCGGTTTACGATGATCAGCAGCCGCAAACTCGTCTGCTCCAATTTTTTTAGCGGCGAGGCGGCGGGGGTCGGTCTGGGGCTGGCCGAGTATAAGGACGACGACGACCCCACGCGCAGTCTGGCCTGGTTGGACGGGGCGGACTTGACCGGGCTGCCGGAGTGCCAGATCCGGGCGCGCGTCCGGTTGTTCGACCAGTTCTTCGCCAAGTTGTTGGGGTTGGCCCAGGTGGATTTTGGCGATTCGGACCCGGCTTTTGCCGACGCTTTCGTGGTCAGCGGCACGGATGCCGAAGCTATCCAGCAGGCGCTGACGCCGCAGGTGCGCCGCTGGCTGCTGGCTTGGCCGGGAGCAAAACCGAGTGTCGAATTGCGTTCGGGCGGGGTTCTGCTGGTGATCGGACAGATGCTGTCGCCCGTTGAGATCGAACCCGTTTTGCCCCGACTCTTCGAACTCAATTCCCTGTTGACCGAAGCACTGGCCGCCCAGTCCTGAGCCTCACGAAAATTCAATTCAGATCTGATATCAACTCAAGTTATTGATGGCCGACTAGCGCTCGGGTCGGGTGAACAGGATG
>CAYMGG010000025.1:0-29266 GCA_964389915.1 uncultured Planctomycetaceae bacterium | reverse complement strand
GGGTCTGGGGGAACTTTTTTGCAAAAAAGTTCCCCCAGAATGGTAATAAAATTTCTGCGTGGCAGCCCGGGGCGAACTTTCAGGCAAGAAAGTTCGCCCCGGCCTTGCGTTGCCCCCTAGCCCTGTGGATGATAGGCGCTTCGCGGCTGGTCGGCGGAAAGGCCGCCTTCCGGCCGGGCGGAGCGTACATGTACGAAACTGTCATCGCCATCGACCTGGAAACCACGGGCGTAGATCCCTACCGCGACCATATCATCGAGATCGGGGCGGCCGTCTGGCGGGCCGGAGCGGTGACGGATCGTTTCACCGAACTGGTGGCCGCGCCCGTGCCCCTTTCTCCCGGCATCATCAAACTTACCGGGATCAGCCCGGCCATGCTGGAAGGCGCCCGGCCGCTGGACGCGGTGCTGGCCGATTTTTTGGAATTCCTTCCCGCCGAAGGGTTGTGCATCGCCCATAACGCGGCCTTCGAGCGGGCCTTTCTGCGCCATGCCACCCGGGATCGCTTCGACCGGGTGGTGCTAGATACGGTCGAGCTTTCGCGCATCTGCCTGCCCCATCTGGCCAGCCACAGCCTGGAGAGCCTGAACCAGTCGCTCAACCTGCCGGAACGGGAATCCCACCGGGCCCTGGCCGATTGCGAAAGGCTGCTGGATTTATGGACCCGCCTGATTGAGCGCGCGCTGCAAATTCCCGCGGCCGTGGTGCGGGAGATCAATTACCTGCTCGGCTTGCGGAGCAACCATCCCTATCGGGAATTTTTCCAAAAGCTCGAGGCGGAATTACTCACGCGAAATTTCGGTACGCCGCCCGGTTCGCTGGAAGCCTTGTATCCCGTCTGCCCGCCGCCGGCCGACCGGGTGGTGGTGGAAGACGCGGAGGAGGGCGCGCCGCTCCTGGACCTGGAACAGGTGGCCGGAATTTTTGCGCCCGGCGGAGCCCTGGCCAAAGCCAATCCGCAATACGAGGAACGCGCCTGCCAGGTGGACATGGCCCGCTCCGTGGCCGAAGCCTTCAACCAAAAGCGGCACTTGCTGGTCGAAGCCGGCACGGGCGTAGGCAAGAGCCTGGCCTACCTGGCCCCATCCGTGCTCTGGGCCAAGACCCGCGGAATGGCTGTGGTGGTCAGCACCAATACCAAGAACTTGCAGTCCCAGTTGTACGACAAAGACCTGCCGTTTCTGCGCGACGCATTGGGCATCGATTTCCAGACCGCCATCATCAAGGGGCGGCGGAACTATCTCTGTTTACGCAAGCTGATGTATGTCCTGCGGCAGGCTTCAAGCGAACTCGACGCCGACGAGTGCATGCGCCTGCTCAACATTCTGCCCTGGTCGGTCTGGACCGAGACCGGGGACATCTCCGAAAACATCGTCTTCGACCGGCCTGGCTTCCATAACGTCTGGGCCAAACTCTCGACGGTAGGCGACGAGTGCCTGGGGCGCGGCTGCCGCTGCCAGCGGCGTTGTTTCCTGCAACGGGCGCGGATGCGCGCCCAGGCGGCCGACATTGTGGTGGCCAACCACTCCCTGGTCTTTGCGGACCTCGGTATGCAGAATCCGGTCCTGCCCGAGCATCGGCAGCTCATCTTCGACGAGGCGCACAACCTGGAAGAGGCCGCCACCAGCCACCTTTCGGTCGAGGTCTCCTCCGGCCGGCTGCGGTTCGTACTCGGCCGGCTCAGCCGCTCCGGCCGGCGCGGCGGCTCCACCGGCCTCTTGACCAGCGTGCAGAGCAAGCTCGAACAGGCCGGCGGCCTGAATCTGGAGTTGCGAGAGCAGGCGGTCGCCTTTTTAGGCGAGACCCAGGTTGGCCTGGATGACATCGAGGCTCTGATGCACGGCTTTTTCGCCGCGTTGGCTGGTCCGCTCGGGGCGCGCGAGGGCGACGATGAGGGGGAGTGCGTGCGCTTCAGTCCCGCCACCCAGCGGCCGTCGGTCTGGGACCCTATCCGCCAGGCCAAGGAGGCGCTGCTCTCCGGCATCGCCCGCATCCGCCGCGGCCTGGAAGGGTTGACCGACTCGCTCAAGGAGATCAAGGACGACGGGCTGGAATATCAGCGCGAATTCGTCCGCGACCTGGAGGCCGGCGGTCAGTGGCTGGCGGAGGTCATGCAGGACCTGGAATTCGTCCTCGCCGCCGACAACGAAAACTATGTCTACTGGGTCGAGCCCGAGACGGGCAAGGGCGGGGGAGCCCGGGCCTGGGCCGCGCCCAAGCGGGTCGGGCAGCTGCTGCACGACCAGCTCTACGCTAAGCGCGAGACCATCGTCTTCTGCTCGGCCACCATGTCCGTGCGCGGCAAGTTCGATTTCCTAAAACGTCGGCTGGGCATCGAACTGATAGAAAACGAACGCCGACGCGAAATGAACGCCGGCACGCCTTTCGACTATCGCAAGCAGTGTCTGATCGCCGTGCCGCTCTTCCTGAGCGAACCGGGCGAGCGGGGCCACGACTATACGGGCGAGTTGGCGATCCTGCTGAGCGAGATCTTCCGCCGCACTCAGGGCCGGGCGCTCACCCTCTTCACCAGTTACGACATGCTGCGCAAGGTCGACGCCAAGCTGAAGGATTACCTATTGGGCGACGGGATCCAGGTGCTCTCCCAGGGCCTATCGGGCTCGCGGGAGAACATCACCGCCGTCTTCAAGCAGGACCGGCGCTCGGTGCTGTTGGGCACGCATTCGTTCTGGGAGGGGGTGGACGTGGTGGGGTCGGCGCTCTCCTGCCTCACCATCGCCCGGCTGCCGTTCCAGGTCTTTACCGATCCGTTGGTGGCCGCCCGGCGGGAGCAGATCGAGGCCGACGGCGACGACTCGTTCCTGGGCTACATGCTGCCCTGCGCGGTGATCCGCTTCCGCCAGGGCTTCGGCCGCCTGATCCGCCACCGCAACGACCGAGGCGTGGCCATCATCGCCGACCGGCGGATTATCTCCAAGCGCTACGGCCAGTGGTTCCGCGACTCCCTGCCCGCTCCGACCGTCAGCTTCCCGGACCGCGAGGAATTCTTGGACGCGATCCGCGAATTTTTGGATGCGCCGGCCGGAACGGAGCGTAAGTAGTCCCGGCTCCGGGGAACTTTTTTAGGCAAAAAAGTTCCCCGGGCCCCGCCAAAAATCTAGCCCCACTTGACTGACTAGAGTTCTATGAGCCAAAAACTATTGGCTCAGCCGTTGCCGTTGAAGAGATAGAAGATATCGAAGCCGGTCACGGTCAGCATCAGCGCCAGCAGACAGGCGATGCCGACGTACTGGGCGACCTCCTTCACCCGCAGGCTGGGCGGCGAGCCCTTGACCAACTCGATCAGCAGGAAGAGCAGGTGGCCGCCGTCGAGCACGGGGAAGGGCAGCAGGTTGCACACCCCCAGGTTGATGCTAATGAGCGCCACCCAGTAGAGCAGATACCCCCAGCCCACGTCGCTGGCGCCCTTGATGCTGCGGAAGAGCAGCACCGGCCCGCCCAGCGCCTGCACCGAGATCTCGGCCGAGAAGAGCTTGTAGATCACCCGGTAGATCATGAGCGACATGTCGACCCATTCCTCGCCGGCCTTGCGCATGGCCGCCGGCAAGGAGTCGGCCCGGGCCGTCACCCGCACCGGCGAAAAGGCCACCAGCAGCCGCCCTTTGAGCCCGGCGGCCAGCGGCTGCTGACGAATGTTATTGGGCGTGTCGAGGATCTGGCGCTCCGGGCCGTTGGCTCCGGCGAAGATCAGCGTCGTGGTGGCCAGATCGCGCGAAAGCAGCAGCCCCACCAGCCGCTTGCCGATCACGGAGTTCCCCAGAGCCTTGGCGGCCGGCGAACCGGGTTCGACGTGGGCCACGCCGCCTCGCTGGACCATGATCCCCACCAGAGGCCGGCGGATCAGTGGTGAATACCTCGGCTTGAGGCGCATCTCGCGCTCTTCGTCGCCCGCTTTTTCGCGCGCCAGGATCGTCACCTCCCGCGAACTGGCCTGTTCGATCTGCCCGCCCAGCGGCTTGGCCGCGTCGAGGACCCGCCCGCCGGCAGTCAACAGCACATCGCCTGGCTTCAGCTTGGCATGCGCCGGCCCTTCGGCAAAGACCTCCTTGACCTCGAAGCCGGCCGGCGTATGCGGTACTGCCCGCAGGCCCAGGAAGGTGTCCTCGGCCGGCGTGACCCGCGGATCGCCCGGCATGGCCGCGGGGGCCAGTTCCAGCTTTTCCTCTTTGCCATCGCGTTGGACGGTCAGTTCGACCGAGTTTAGGGCATGGTCGGCCAGGCGTTTGATGAATTCGCCCGAATCGCGGAAATAAACCGGTTGCCCGTCCTCGACCACTGCGTCGATCAGCGAACCGGCCTTCAGGCCGGCTTCGGCCGCCGGACTGCCGGGGGTGACGGCCATGCACTGAATCTGGAACCGCAGGCCCAGATCGTATTCCCCGTACGTTTCTAGCGGCAGGTCGAGTTCCTGCTTGATGGTCCGGTCGCCGTCGGCGCGCTCGACCGTCAGTTCCACGTTCTGCCCGGGCAGATTTTCAACGACCTTTTCGATCAGATGACCGTGGTAGGGGGGGATGGCCACACCGTTGACCGCCACGATCCGGTCACCATTGTGCAGCAATTGCTGGTATTCCGGGAACTCCGGATGGTCGGTCAGGCCGCTGACGATCCGGTCCACCGGCGCGGAAGCGCCGATCGTGGGCAGATTGCCGCGGATCGAATCGTCGCGCAGCCCGCGCACGCTGCGTTGAAATACGGTGCTTCCGCCGTCGCCGGTTTCCCGGCGGACGCTGAAAATCAGATCCTGGTCGGGCGATTCGGCGATGATCTGCTGCATGCCCAGAAAGGTTTCGACCGGCCGGCCGTTGACGGAGAGGACCCGGTCGCCGGTGCGCAGGCCGTGGACGGCCGCCGGCCCCTGGGGATCGAGCTCGCCCAGGACATTGGGAATGAAGGGAATGCCGTAGCTGTAGGCGCAGACCAGGAGCAGGTAGCCGAAGATGAAGTTCATGACCACACCGGCCACGAAGACCAGGGCCTGGGAGCGCAGCGGCTTGGAGCGCAGCTCGTCGGTCGCGCCGGTGATCTCCTCGTAGCGCGGGTCGTCGGACTGGCCGGCCAGCTTGACGTAGCCGCCCAGCGGCAGGATGCCGATGCCGTAGACGCAGCCGTTACGCTCCCAGTTCAGGCCCAGCCCCCAGGCGTCGAAGCCAAGGAAGAAGCGTTCGACCCGAACGCCGGAGTAGATGGCGGCCAGGTAATGGCCCAGTTCATGGACAAAGATCAGGGCCGAAAAGGCCAGGATCACGATCAGCACGTTGGCCGCGCCTTGCACTCCCAAGTCTAGCATGCATACCTCCGGTTGACGTACTCGCGCGCTTCGCGGTCGGCGGCCTGAATGGCCGCCAAGTCCGGCCGGGGCGTCGAACGGTGGCGCTCCAGCGCGCCGGCGACGACCTCGGCCATTTCGTAAAATCCCAGCGCGCCGCTTAAAAATCGGCGAACCGCCTCCTCATTGGCGGCGGAGAAGACGGCCGGAGCCGTGCCGCCGGCCCGCCCGGCCGCCAATCCCAATTCCAGCAGGGGAAAGGTCTCCCGGTCCGGGGGGGAGAAATTCAAGTTTGCCAGCCGCTCCAGCGGCAGCGCCGCCTCGGGGCAGGGCCGGCGCTCCGGCCAGTTGAGCGCATGGCGGATCGGCAGGCGCATGTCGGTGGGCCCCAACTGGGCCAGGAAAGAGCCGTCGACGAACTCCACCAGGCCGTGCACCAGCGATTGCGGATGGATCAGCACTTCGATGCGCGCGTAATCCACGCCGAACAGCCAATGGGCTTCGATCACCTCCAGGGCCTTGTTGGCCAGAGTGGCCGAATCGATGGTGATCTTCGGCCCCATGTTCCAGGTCGGATGCGCCAGCGCTTCCTGGGCCGTGACCTGGGCGAGTTGCGCGCGCGTCCGACCCCGAAAAGGGCCGCCCGAGGCGGTCAGGACCAGCCGGCGGACCTCCCGCGCGTCTCCGCTGCGTAGGCACTGGGCCAGGGCGCAGTGCTCCGAATCGACCGGCAGTAGCCGGCAGCCCTTGCTCCGAGCCAGGGCCGTGACCAGTTCCCCGGCCGCAACCAGGCATTCTTTATTGGCCAGGGCCACATCCTGGCCGGCCTCCAGGGCCGCCAGGGTGGGCAGGAGGCCGGCGAAACCGACCGCGGCCGAGACGCACAGCCGGGCCCCGCATTCGCGCACGCAGGCCAAAACGCCTTCCGGGCCGGTGTGCACCCGGCAATCGGTTCCGGCCAAGCGCTCGCGCAACTCCGGACCTTTGCCCGGATCGGCGATGGCCACGTGGGCCGGCTTGAATTCCCGGGCGGCCTCGGCCAGATCGGCGGCATTGCCGCCGGCGGCCAAACCGTTGATTTTGAACTGCTCCGGGCTTTCGCGGACGACTTGCAGCGTGCTGCGGCCGATCGAACCGGTGGCTCCCAGGATGACAAGTGATTTCATCTAGCCCCGCTTGCCGAAAAAAGCGTTAAGTCCGCTTGCGGCGAAAAAAATCAGTCAGAATTTCCGAGCATTCAGCCGCCATTACTCCGCTGGCGATCTCGACTCGGTGGTTGAGCTTCCGACAGCCCAGCACGTCCAGGGCCGAGCCGCAGGCTCCGGCCTTGGGATCGGCCGCCCCATAAACCAGGCGGTCGATCCGGGAGAGGATCAGGGCGCCGGCGCACATGGCGCACGGTTCGAGCGTAACATATATGGTGCAGCCTTCCAGCCGCCAGCTTTGCAGCGCCCCCGCCGCCTGCGTCAGGGCCAGCATTTCGGCGTGGGCGGTCGGGTCCTGCAACAACTCGCGCTGGTTGTGGGCCTTGCCGACCAACTCGTCGCCGGCAAAGACCACGGCTCCCACCGGCACCTCGCCCGCATCGGCGGCGCACTGCGCCTCGCGCAAAGCCAGGCGCATGCGCATCCGGTCCAATTCGTTGATAATGAAAAGCGCTTCGTTATTCAAGTCTGTTGTCGGCATCACGCTTCCAGTCTCTCCGGGCGGCAACGTAAACCGACATTATAATGATCGGTTTCTCCAGGGCAAAAGCAAATCAAAGTCTTCGCCGACCGGCCTATTTACGAGCCCGGCCTGGATGGCTACGATTGCCAGCCATGAATGAACCGGAATTGGTCGACAGTCGGACGGCCGTTTGGCGGCCGGGAGGGCGCGGACAGGACGCGGCCGTGCTGGTCAGCGGCGGCGTGGACAGCGCCGTGGCGCTGGCTACCCTGCGCGACCAGGGCTGGACCGTGGCCGGGCTGACCATGCTCCTGCCGGCCTGGACGGCCGCCGGCGAGCGGCCGCCGGCCACCGGAGCCGAGGCGGCCAGGATTTGCGAACTTTTGGCGGTTCCGCATTTTACGCTGGACCTGCGGGAATCCTTTGCCCAACTGGTGCTCGATCCGTTCCGGGTGGCCTACCGGTCTGGGCTCACCCCCAGCCCGTGCGTGGAGTGCAATCCGCGGCTTAAATTTGGCCTGGTCTGGGATTTGGCCCGGCGAAGCCTGGGAGTGTCTCACCTGGCCACCGGGCATTATGTCCGCCGGGTGGAATCAGGTGGCCGGCCCGGACTGGCGCGCGCGGCGGATCGGCGGCGGGACCAGAGCTATTTCCTTTACCGCCTGCCGGCGCAAATCCTGCCGCACCTCCTGTTCCCTCTGGGGAAAACCGCCGATAAGTTAATTGTAAGGGATCTGGCCCGGAAACTCGGGCTGCCGGCGGCGGAGCAGGGCGACAGCCAGGATCTGTGCTTTCTGCCCGAAGGCGACTACCGGATCCTGTTCGGCGGCGAGTTGGGCCGCCCCGGCCCGATTGAGGATGCCGAGGGGCGCAGGCTGGGCGAACACCAGGGGCTAGGCAATTATACCTTGGGGCAGCGACGCGGCCTGGGCGTGGCCGTTGGCCGGCCGGCTTATGTGGTCGGACTTGACCGCAATCGCAACGCCGTAATTCTGGGGCCGCGCGAACTGGCGCAGCGGCGGGTGGTGACGGCCCGGGATCTGAACCTGCACTTCGCCGGAGAACTGGCGCCGGGAGCGCGCATCTGGGCGCGGATTCGCTCTTCCAGCGAGCCTCAGTCGGCCACGGTGCAAGGCTGCGATGGCGATTCGCTGAGCGTCGAATTCGCCCAACCGGTGTTCGCTCCGGCCGCAGGTCAGCACCTGGTCGCCTATTCCGATGCGGGTCGCTTATTAGGAGGCGGGCGCATTCTGAGTGCCCAATAAAAAAAATCCGCATTGCCATCTAGCAATGACCCCCGCAGAAACGTATATATCCCACGTGTAGACCTCCCGGACACTACTGATTGCGGTTTGGCGAAGCGGAAAGGCCAGGGACCGGAGTTGGCGCATCGAGATTTGCTCGGTTTCCGCTTCAACCACACCCGAAAATAGGAGCCAGCGATTCCTATCGGCATTTAGAGCAAAGGAGAAGCCGGACAGATAAAATGCAAGTAACTGAAGCACAAGGCATTGCAAAATATTTAACAAAAACAAAAAGCTGGCACGGTTATTGTTTACAGTGGCACCCATTATTTGTTGGGAAATTATTCGGTTGTCGCGGAGTGCGCCTCCGCTTTTGCCAGGAAGGAGCAGGGCAGTGAAACAGCCGGAGCCCCAGAGCTACACGGAAGAATCGGTCGAAGAAAAAGACATCGAACCTCCCGGTACGTTGCCGCTCAAGGCCGTGCGCCACGGTTCCGCTGCGCGGAAAATGGCGACGTCGGACAAACCGACGATCCGTTACGTCAGCCCCAAATTTCGAGTTTCACCTAACGCGATCCGCTTCCAGAAAAAATTCTTTCCCGACGCCTCCCGCGCCGAATGGAACGACTGGCGCTGGCAGCTGCGCCAGCGGTTCCAGACGCTCGATTCGATCCGGCGCTTCCTGCGGCTTTCCGCCGACGAGGAACAGGCGCTGGCGCGTCCCGACGGTGGTCTGGCGGCGGCGATCACGCCCTATTACGCCAGCCTGCTCGATCCGGATAATCCGGCCCAGCCGGTTCGGCGCACGGTCGTGCCCGTGATGTCCGAACGTCTGGCTTCGCCGGGCGAAGCCGACGATCCGCTGGGCGAGGACCACCAGAGCCCGGTGCCGGGCCTGGTCCACCGCTATCCGGACCGCGTCCTCTTCCTCTCGACCGGCTACTGCTCGGCCTATTGCCGCTACTGCACCCGCTCGCGCATGGTGGGCGACGGCGCGGACTGCGCCCACGGCCCGGCCCAGTGGCAGGCGGCCGTCGACTACATCGCGGCCACGCCCGCGGTGCGCGACGTGCTGGTCTCGGGCGGCGATCCGCTGACCCTGCCCGACGAAGCGCTCGACTGGATCCTCTCGCGGCTGCGCGACATTCCGCACGTCGAGATCATCCGCCTGGGCACCAAGACCCCCGCCGTGCTGCCGCAGCGCATCACGCCGGAGCTGGTCAAGATTCTGAAGAAGTACCATCCGCTCTTCATGAGTCTGCATTTCGCCCATCCGGACGAGCTGACCCGGGAGACCGAGCAGGCCTGCGGTCGATTGGCCGACGCTGGCATTCCCCTGGGCAGCCAGACCGTGCTGCTGCGCGGGGTGAACGACAACGTCGAGACCATGACCAAGCTGATGCAGGGGCTGTTACGGATGCGGGTGAAGCCCTATTACCTGTATCAGTGCGACCCGATCACGGGATCGGCGCATTTTCGCACTACGGTGGAGACCGGGCTGCGGATGATCGAAGGTCTGCGCGGCCACACCTCGGGTTATGCGATTCCCAATTTCGTGATTGACGCCCCCGGCGGCGGCGGCAAGATTCCCCTCTTGCCGCAGACCACGCTGGGCTATGAAGACGGCAATCTGCTGCTGCGCAATTACGAAGGCAAGGTCTATCGCTACCCCGATCACGTCTGATCGTTGACTGATTTGCGCTCGCCCCGGAACGGAGAAGTAGGTTTTCGCGAGAAAACCGCCTTCCACCGCCGGGGCGAAACGTTGGCGGGGGATTAGGAGAAGGGATGCTCATCGGCTTTACCTACGACCTGCGGGCGGATTATCTGGCGCAGGGGCACGACGAACTGGAGACCGCCGAATTCGACAGCGAAGAAACCATCGGCGCCATTGAGCGCGAATTGCGCGCCCTGGGACACCAGGTCGAGCGCATCGGCTCTTGCCGCCAGCTGGTCGAAAAACTGGCCCGGGGCGCGCGCTGGGATCTGGTCTTCAATATCGCCGAGGGCCTCTACGGCCTGGGGCGCGAAGCCCAGGTGCCGGCCGTGCTCGACGCCTATCGCATTCCTTACACCTTCTCCGATCCAATGGTCCTGGCCTTGACCCTGCACAAAGGCATGACCAAGCACGTCTTCCGCGGCCTGGGCCTGGCGACGCCGGATTTTGCGGTGATCGAGGACGCCGGCGCGGTCGACGGACTGAATCTGCCCTATCCGCTCTTCGCCAAACCCGTGGCCGAAGGCACGGGCAAGGGCATCACCGCCGCCTCGCGGCTGACCGAACCGGCCCAGGCCAAGCGGGTCTGCGCCGAACTGCTGGCTCGTTTCCGCCAGCCGGTGCTGGTGGAGACCTACCTGCCGGGCCGAGAATTCACGGTGGGCATTGTCGGCACGGGGGCGCGCGCCCGGGTGGTGGGGGTGATGGAGGTGCTGCTGCTGGCCAACGCCGAAGCCGGGGCGTATTCCTTTGAAAACAAGGAAAACTGGAAAGGCCGGGTCGAATACCGGCTGGCCCAGGACGCCGAGGGGCGGCAGGCGGGCGAACTGGCCCTGGCCGCCTGGCGGGGCCTGGGCTGCCGCGACGGCGGACGGATCGACCTGCGCTCCGATGCCGCCGGCCAGCCGAGTCTGATGGAAATCAATCCCCTGGCCGGCCTGCGGCCGGAATACTCCGATCTGCCCATCGTCTGCGCCCTGGCGGGGCAGAGCTACCGGGCGCTGATCGCCGACATTGTCGAGTCGGCCCGCGAGCGTTGCGGACGATGAAGGTCGCGATCCTGCACGATCCGGTGGCCGCCGACGCCACGCCCGACGAACTCGACACCCTGCGCCAGGTCGAGGCGGTCGAGGCGGCTTTGCGCCAGCTGGGTGAAGAGGTCTCCCGGGTTCAATTCGGTCTGGATCTGGCTGCGGTCAAAGCCCGCCTGGCGGCCCAACGCCCGACAATGATATTCAATCTGGTCGAGGCGGTCGACGGGCGAGAGAATCTCTCCTACCTAGCGCCGGCTCTGCTCGAGGCCTGGAGCTGGCCTTTTACCGGCTCGACCGCGGCGGCGCTGCTGATCTCCTCCGACAAGCTGCTGGCCAAGGAGCGGCTGCGGGCGGCCGGCCTGCCCACGCCGGAATGGCTTAGTTCGGGCGCGGCCGGCGGCGGCCCTGCCGCCGAGGAACGCTTTCCGGGCGGAAGCTGGATAATTAAGAGCGTGCGCGAACACGCTTCCCGCGGGCTGGATGCCGCTTCGGTGGTTGAAGCCGCCGATTGGAGCGAGCTGCGGGCGCGCTTGGCGGCCCGGGCGGCCGGCGGCGGCGAATGGTTCGCCGAGCGCTACGTGGACGGGCGTGAATTCAACCTCGCCCTCCTGGCCGGGCCGAACGGCGGGCGCAGCCTGCCCCCGGCCGAGATCAAATTTGTCGACTTCCCCCCCGACCGGCCGAAAATCGTCGATTATCAGGCCAAATGGGCGGAAAATTCGTTCGAATACGCCCATACCGTACGCGCCTTTGATTTTCCGCCCACTGATGCGAAACTGCTGGCGCAGGTGCGGGAATTAGCGCAAACCTGCTGGCCGCTGTTCGGTCTGGGCGGATATGCGCGGGTTGATTTTCGCATCGATGCCGCTGGCCGGCCGTGGATTCTGGAGATCAACGCCAATCCCTGCCTCTCTCCGGACGCCGGATTTGCGGCCGCCGCGACCCAGGCGAACCTCAGTTATCCCGAGCTGATCGGGCAGATCTGCCGCCAGGCCTTAACCGCCCGCTAACCTCTCCCGCCGGCTTGTCTTCTACATAACTTCTGTACCCTACCGCATTGTGGTTTGCGGATGCTATTTGGGGATCGCGCGGCGCCAAATAAATTTTATTCATGCCATTGCGTAGGCCCCTTCACCTCAAGATACATTTCTGTGGCGTAAAACATCATAAATGTCACTATGCCTAGCATGTGACTACCATTATGTATGAAAGCTTATCGGCTAGTTACATTCAGGTGTCTTTAGTGGCGTTGTAATCGGCCTTGAGTCCTGTAAGTAACGATAATATTGAACATAGAGGAACCGTGACAGCATGGCATAAGGCTTGCTTCATTTTTGAATCTTAATTTTTTGGGTTGGTTCATCCGGGTTTCTCTTTTACGGGGTGATGTCCATGGCACAAGGTTTCGGCACCAAACGGTTGGCCTGGGGGGTAGGCTTGTTGACCCTCGTAGGAGGAGGCGCGGTCTATGCCGGCGAGGACGCAGGTCCGCTCAGCGTGCTGACCAGCTCGAGCAATGCGCTCTTCCTCTTTCTTGGCGCAGTCATGATTCTGGCCATGCACGCGGGATTCGCCTTTCTCGAAGTCGGCTCGGTCCGCCGCAAGAACCAGGTCAACGCCCTTAACAAAATCATCTGTGAATGGGGCTTTTCGGCCCTGGTGTACTTCCTGATCGGCTACCCCTTGGCCAGAGGCGTGACCTTCCTGGTGCCGATCCAGGAGTTGGCCGTCAACAATGGGCTGGAATACGTCAAATTTTTCCTCTTCCTGGGCTTTGCCGCCTGCATTCCGGCGATCATCTCCGGCGGCGTGGCCGAGCGCTCTCGCTTCTGGACCAATGCCCTGGCCGGCTGTATCTTCGTGGCCGTGGTCTATCCGCTGATCGAAGGCTTCACCTGGGGGCAATTCCAGACCGCCCTGGCATCAGAACACGGCTGGCTGGCCCGGACCTGCGGCGCGCCTTTCCACGATCTGGCCGGCTCGGTCGTGGTCCACGCCACCGGCGGCTGGCTGGCCCTGCCGGCGATCATGCTGCTGGGGCCGCGGCTGAAACGCTATGAAAACGACCAGCCGATCAAGGTCAGCTCCATTCCCTTTCTGGCCCTGGGCAGCTGGATCCTGATCGTCGGCTGGTTCGGTTTCAACGTCATGAGCGCCGGCAGCCTGGGCAATTTCTCCGGCCTGGTGGCGATCAATTCGCTCATGGCCATGGTCGGCGGCACCATCACTGCCCTGATCGTCTCCAAAAACGACTCGGGCTTCATCCACAACGGGGCCCTGGCCGGTCTGGTGGCGGTCTGTGCCGGTTCTGACCTTTACCACCCGGTGGCGGCGCTGGTCGTCGGCGGCATGGCGGGCGGATTCTTCGTCTTCCTCTACAACCGCGAAACCGAGGTCTGGAAGGTCGACGACGTCCTGGGCGTCTGGCCCCTGCACGGGGTTTGCGGGGCCTGGGGCGGGGTGGCCGCCGGCATCTTCGGCACCAAGGCCCTGGGCGGGGCCGGGGGGGTGGCTTTCTCCTCGCAGCTGTTGGTCACCGCCGGGGTGGTCATGTTCGCGCTGCTTTGCTCCACCCTGGTCTACGGCACGCTCAAGCTGTTCGTGGGCATTCGTCTCGAACCGCAGGAGGAGCGCATCGGCGCGGATCTGAGCATTCACCAGGTCGAAGCCAGCCCCGAGGAAGCCTATTAATCCGTGGCCTTCACGGCCCCAAGATAAGGAGTCGCTCGTCATGAAACTGATTACGGCCATCATCCAGCCCGAACGGTTGGATGCCGTCAAAGACGAATTGTTCCACGCGGAAGTTTATAAAATGACCGTCAGCCGCGTGCGCGGCTGCGGCCAGCAGAAGGGGTATGCCGAACATCACCGCGGCCAGATTCACCGGGTCTGTCTGCTGGAAAAGATCAAGCTGATCATCGCGGTCAACGACGAGTACGTCGAGCCCACCATCAAGGCGATCATCAAGGGGGCCAAGACCGGCGAGATCGGCGACGGCAAGATCTTCGTCTCCAATCTCGAGCGCTGCATCCGCATCCGCACCGCCGAGGAAGGCGGCCCGGCCATCGGCTAAGCCCCGGCGGGAAGAACCGCGGGTTTGTTTAGCCGAACAGATAGCCTGAAAAAGCCCGGGGCGCGGCTAAGGCCGCGCCCCGGGCTTTTTTTGAGTTCTACCCGTTTCAGCCCTGGGTAAGCCGATAGGTTTCGGCGGCGATGAAACCCTCTTCGTCGGTGGGGATGACCAACACCTTGGTATGGCTCTGGGGAGCGGAGATGTCGCCTTCCTTCCCGCGGATCATCTCTTTGTTCTTGAGCGGATCGATGTAGACCCCGAGGTTGGCTAGGCTGGAGCAGGCGGCCCAGCGCACGGCCGAGCCGTTCTCGCCCACGCCGCCGGAAAAGACGATCGCGTCGATGCGCTTCAGGACGGCCATGTAGGCGCCGATGTAGAATTTCAGGCGGTAGCTGAAGACGTCCAGGGCCAGCTGCGCCCGGCTGCCCAAACCGTCCTTGGCGGCGGCCGTCTCGATGTCGCGCATGTCGCTGGAGACGCCGCTGAGGCCCAGCAGGCCGGATTCCTTGTTCAGCATCTTATCGATCTTGCGGTAGTCGGAGAACTCCTCCTTGCCCATCAGGTAGGGGATGATGGCCGGATCGATGTCGCCGGAGCGCGTGCCCATGACCAGCCCCTGCAAGGGGGTCAGGCCCATCGAGGTGTCGATCGATTTGCCGTTCTCCACGCAGGCCACGGACGCGCCATTGCCCAGGTGGCAGGTGACCAGGCTGATCTGGTCCTGCGGGATGCCCAGCAGGTGCGAGGCGCGGCGGGTCAGGTAGGCGTGCGAAGTGCCGTGGAAACCGTACTTGCGCACACGGTACTTCTTGTACAGGTCATAGGGGATCGCATAGAGATAGGCGTGACGCGGCATGGTCTGGTGGAAGGCCGTATCGAAAACCGCGACATTGGGCACGCCGGGCAGGGCGCTTTGGGCCGAGCGGATGCCGGTCAAATTCGGCGGATTGTGCAGGGGCGCCAGGTCGCAGAAGTCTTCGACGCATTTAACGACTTCGGCGTCGATCAAAACCGATTCGCTATAGGCCTCACCGCCGTGAACCACGCGATGGCCGATGCCGCCGATTTCCTTGATGTTTTTAATTACCCCCAGCTTGGGATCGGTGAGAGTTTTGAGGATGATTTCCATGCTGGCTTTGTGGTCGGGGGCGGCGATTTCGAGAATGGTCTTTTCGCCGTGCGCATTATGGGTCAGGCCGGCTTTGGCCAGGCCGATCCGCTCCACCAAGCCTTTGGCGATAACCTTGTTTTCCGGCATTTCGTAGAGCTGGTACTTGATCGAGGATGAACCACAGTTGATGACCAGGATAATCATGAGGTGCCTTTCTAAAGCCAGCGAAATAGCGCCATTACGGGGTAAAAACGCTATTGCCCGTGATATTTTTAACAACGGGCACGACTAAGATAAGGGAATATACAAAAAAGGTCAAGCCTCTTTCGCGGCCAGGACCGCGATCCGCCTATGGTCGGCCTGATATCAAGAAAATGAAATACCGATGGCGCAGGCGTGAGTTTGCATACCTAGCAATGAGCGGTTTTAAATCCGCAAATTGCGCAACGTCTGAAGCGCCTTAAATTCCGCGAAACATCGTGGTTCATCACCGCTTCACGCGAGCCGAGCCGCAGAACCGTAGATTGCGAGGTGATCCGGAAGAAAGCCCGATCTATCTGTGCTGACCGTGGCCGGCCCCGGTCTGTCAAAAAGACAATCCCCCTGGCCGGGATTTGGCCGAAAGTCAAACCGAAAGACTTATCTGCTATAGACAAGACTAACCCCGATCTCGCTGCTCTCCATCGTAACTAATTTAATGACAACATGATGAGTTTGGCGATAATCAACCTCGCCCAGTTTTGGTCCGGCATTCGCCAAATTTGGCACGAAAGTTGATATGGAAGTATTTATTGCTGGGCTGACAGCCGGCTGGCTATGAGGAGGAAAGATCATGTTCGAGCGAACCTTTGGGCGCAGCGATGGGCAGCGGTGGTTCATCAATCCGCAGGGATTTCTGCAGGACATGGAACACCTGCAATCCGAAATGGCCCGGATGGTACAGGGCTTTCGCCGGCCGACGGCTCCGGCTTTTCCGGCGCTCAACCTCTGGGTGAACGAAGATCGCGCCATACTTTCGGCCGAACTGCCCGGAATGGGACCGGACGACATTGAGCTGCACGTCATGGGGCGCACGCTCAATCTGCGCGGCACCCGGAAGAGTGAACAGCCGCAAGGCGATTGCCTGCGGTGCGAGCGGGTGCTGGGCGACTTCTCCCGCGCGGTCGAGTTGCCGTTCGAGATCGATTCGACCAAGATCGATGCCGCTTTCGCCCGCGGCGTTCTGACGGTCACCCTGCCCCGGGCCGAGGCCGACAAGCCCCGGCGGATCAAAGTCACGGCCGGTGAATGAGCTTTTTCCGCTTATCAAACTTATGCGAGGAGCCATCCCATGTCCGAGATGAAGAATGTGAAGGAAGAGGTCAAGATGCCCAGCGGCGTGGAGCGGGCGGCCAATCGGCCGGCCTATGTGCCGCGCGCCGACATCTACGAGAGCGATGCGGCCCTGACCGTTCTGGTGGACCTGCCGGGGGTGGATGAGGCCGGCGTGGATCTGACCCTGGAGCAGGGCGTGCTGACCATTCGCGGCACGGTGCGCGCCGAGCCGCCGGCCGGCTTCGTCCGCGCCTACGCCGAATACGAAATCGGCGATTACGAACGCGCTTTCAATCTCTCCGACGAAGTGGACCGCGATCAGATTCAGGCTTCGATCAGGGACGGCGTGCTCAAACTCGTCCTGCCCAAGCGCCAGGACGAGCCGGCCCGCAAGATTAAGGTGAAGACGGTCTAGACCTCAGCCGGTCGCGAAGGCCGCCCGGGCGGCGGTGACGAAGGCGCGAACCTTGGCCTCGTCCTTACGCCCGGCGGCGTCTTCCAGCCCGGTGTGAGCGTCGACCCCGCCGGGGCGCACGCTGCGAATTCCGGCGGCGACGTTTTCCGCATTGAGTCCCCCGGCCAAAATGACCGGCAGAGGCGAAAAGTCGGCCAGGCGCCGGCTGACCGCCCAGTCGTGGCGCAGGCCGGTGGCCCCCATCGCCCCGGTGCGCGGGTCGAAGGTGTCGGTGATGAACCAATCCGCGTAGGGTGTCATTTCCGCGATCTGCGCCCGCAATTCGGTTTCGGAAAAGCGCCCGACCAGCAGGCTTTTTATAATCTTCAGCTGCGGGGCGGAGCGCTTGAGCGAATCGAGCGTATCCGCTCCGGCCGGTCCGTGAAGCTGAACGTGCTTCACCTTGAGCCTGGCGGCCAAGGCCAGAATCTCTTCCACGCTCGGTTCGTAGGTGATGAGCACCGGCGTGATCTCCGCCGGCAGTCCGGCAATCAACGCGGCGGCCGCATCTTCTTCCAGATCCGGTTGATTGACCTCCAGCCGGAGGGGAATGCCCAACCAGTCGACTCCAGCCGCCGCCAGCATCTGCGCTTCGGCCGCGTCGTGCACGCCCGCCACCTGAATCAGTCCGGTCATCATTGGCCTAACCTCGTCACGGTTACAAGATCGCCCGCCCGTTGATTGAGCGCGGCGGCGGCGTTGCCGTTGCGGACCGCAATTTCCAGCGCGCCGGAAGAATTGAACAAGGCCACCGCCTGTCCGGTCGCCACGGCCGCGTAATGGGTGGAGATGCCGGCCAGAAACACGCCGCCCAAGTGAACGGCGGCCTGCCCGGGGCGCAACCGCGCCTGTTCCAGGTGGCGCGGCTCGATATTGGTGGTCAGGTTGCCGAATCGGTCGCTGAAACTGATCTCACCCCGGACCTCGCCTAGCGTCACCTGCGGCGCGGGCAGGGCAAAGGTCGCCCAATCGCCGACCGCCGGCCCCAATTCCTCCAGGGTCTGGCCGCCGGCCAAGGCGGCGGCCAAAGGCGCCAAAATGTCGCGCCCATGGAACGTGCCGCAGGTTCCGGGCAGGCAGAGGTCCGGCCGTTCGGCGCTGACGGCCCGGGTCTGCGGATCGCCCGCCAGGATCGGCGAGAGTAGACCGTTGTCGGGGGCCACGAAGAACTGCTCGTGCGCCTGGGCCGCCAGAATCCGGCGGGCCGAACCCACCCCCGGGTCGACCACGGCCAGATGGATCGTGCCGCGCGGAAAGTAGGGCACCGCCTGCCGCAAGGCCAGCCCGCCGGCCCGGATGTCCTGGGGCGGGATCTCGTGGGTCAGATCCACCAGACGCACCCCCGGGGCGCGGGATAGAATGACGCCTTTCATGATCCCCACGAACGGATCGCGCAGGCCGAAATCGCTCAGCAGGGTGATGATCATGACCGTCTCTCCCCCGGCCAGCCCCCGAGAACTTTCTCGGAAAAAATGGTTGCAGTTACGCCGTTACGCACGATCATATCTAGGTTCTATCCGATCGGCCAGGCGTCGCCCAGTCGCTTTATGCCGGGTGCTGACGCTTTTGTCAAAAGGGTTTTTCCGTGATTGCGATCCTGGATTATGAAGCCGGCAACTTGACCAGCGTGAACCTGGCCGTGCAGCGGGTCGGAGGCCGGCCGGTGGTCACGCAGGAGCCGGCCGTGGTCGCGCGCGCCGAACGGGTCATCTTTCCCGGCGTCGGCTCGGCGGCCAGCTGCCTGGCCAGCCTGAAGCGGTTCGGCTTGGACAAAGCCTTGCGGGAGGCGCTGGCCGCGGGCAAGCCGGTCCTGGCCATCTGCATCGGCTTGCAGCTGCTGTTCGAGCGGTCGGCCGAAGACGGCGGCGTCGAGTGCCTGGGCCTGCTGCCCGGGGCGGTCGAACGGTTCGCCTTTCCCCCCGCGGCCCGCGTCAAGGTGCCGCACATGGGCTGGAACGAGGTCAAGGTGAGCCGGCCGCACCCGCTGCTGGCCGACTTTCCCGCCGGCGGCGAGTGCTATTTCGTCCACTCCTATCGCCCGGTGAAGGTCGCCCCCGAGGTCGTCCACGCCCGGACCGAATATGCCGGCGACGATTTCGTCTGCGCCGCCGGCCGGGCCAATCTTTTCGCCACCCAGTTCCACCCCGAGAAGAGCGGCGAGGTCGGGCTGGGCATCTTGCGCAACTTCTTGAAATGGGACGGCCGATGCTGAGCAAACGCCTGATTGTCTGCCTGGACGTGCGCGACCGGAAGGTCACCAAAGGGGTCAAGTTCCAGGGCAATATCGATATTGGCGACCCGGTGGCCATGGCCGCGGAATACTACCGCGACGGCGTCGACGAGCTGGTCTTCTACGACATCACCGCCTCGGCCGAAGGCCGGCCGATCGACATCGACATGGTCGCCGAGGTGGCCAAGACCATCTCCATCCCCTTCTCGGTGGGCGGCGGCATCCGCAACGTCGAGGACATGCGCCGGGCCCTGCTGGCCGGGGCGGAAAAGGTCTCCGTCAACTCCCTGGCGGTAAAGAATCCGCAGATCATCCGGGAGGGCGCGCGGGCTTTCGGCAACCAGTGCGTGGTCCTGGGCATGGACGCCAAGCGCGTCGAACCCAGCGCGTCGATCCCTTCCGGCTACGAGATCGTGGTCCGGGGCGGGCGCACGCCTACCGGTCTGGATGCGCTCGAATGGGCGAAAAAGGCCGAGGATTTGGGCGCGGGCGAGATCTGCCTTAATTCCATCGACGCCGACGGCACCAAGGCCGGCTACGAATTGACCGTGACGGCCCTGATCTCCGGGGCGGTCTCCATTCCGGTCATCGCCTCCGGCGGGGCGGGCCTGCCCGAGCACCTGGTCGATGTTCTGACCACCGGCCAGGCCGACGCGGCCCTGATCGCCAGCATGGTCCATTTCGGCGACTACACCTGCTCGGGCCTGAAGGAATACATGGCCGGCCGCGGGGTGAAGGTGCGCCGTTCGCTCTAGCTGAAAAGTTTTAGCCGCAATCCCCCGGGGAACCTTTTTTGCAAAAAAGGTTCCCCGGACCCCGCCAAAAAACTCTCATCGACTTCTTTTGTGTAGTGTTAGAGCCGGCGAATCGAGTCGGCGTTTTTAATGAATTTGCGCGAACTTCTCGGCAAAAAATGTCCCTGCAAATCCGCGATCAACAAAGACACTTGCCGGCCGGGTTAAGCGCCAATCAACGAACAGCCCAGTTCTTCGGCTTGGCGCAGCGCAGCTTCAGGGAGAGCATCGCCCGCCCCCGGACCAATGCCGCAAACGCGCAGCAATCGGCAGTTTTGAAATCCCATCCATTTGAGGAATGCGGTATAGCGCGGATAGACGTCCGCGAAGCGCTGCTCGTCGGCGTTGCCTTGGGTCAGGATGAAGATCAGTTCCTTGACCTTGAGCCGACCGGGCACGGGATTGGTGTGAAAATCTGGCACCAGATAGGCATAGAACCGGTCCAGACAGGTTTTGAGCTGCCCAGTGAGATCACCGAAATACACCGGCGAGGCCAGGACCACCGCGTCGGCCGCGCGGACGGCCTCCAACACCGGCGTTGCTTCGTCCTTCAGAACACAGGCATCGCTTCCCAGTTTGCAGGCCCGGCAGGCCTGACAGCCCCGGTATTTCAACCGGTTAAGCTCGAAGCAGTCGCGAGTGTCGGCGCCCAAGCCGGCGGCGGTCTTGAGCAGATGGCGCGCCAGCGAGGAGCTGTTCCCGCCCGAGCGGGGGCTGCCCAGAAGCGTGACGATTTTCATGTCCGTCCCTTTCGCTGCAAAAGCTCCAACAAACGGGGCAGGGCGGCCCGGGCGGCCGTTTCACCGGCGGCCGCGGCCTCGTCGACCCGCGTAAAATCGCCCCAGAAAAGGTGACCCACCTCCGGCCGGATGACCAGGTCGGCCTCGGCCACCTCCGCGGTGTTGATGTAATTGCTCTCCACCGATTCGATCCGGCTGATCACGTCGAAGCCGTTTTGGTACTCGTCGACTTCAGCCAGCGGCGTGCGCAGGTCGACGGCCAGCACCACCTGCGCCCCCAGCGCCCGGCAAGCTCGCACCGGCACCGAACAGAGCGGGGCGGCGTCGACATAGGGCACGCCGTCCAGCCGGTGCGGGGGAAAAACCACGCCCACGGCCGTGGCCGCCTGGGCGATGGCCCGCGCCGGCCCGCGATTGAAAGTCTTAAGCTCCCCCTGGCGCAAATCCAGGGCCACCCCGGCAAAGGGCAGGGCCGTCTGGCCGAGATCCGCGTCCGGCAGGAGCGCTTCGGCCGCCCGCCGGGCGGGATTGCGCGGCAGGACCGAGACTCGCGCGGCCAGCCAGTTGGCCAGCGCCAAGGCGCGGAAATATTTCTTCCACCTGCCCCAGTAACCGAGCCGCATTTGTAGTCCGTCGCCGCGGGTCGGCTTCGGGTGGCGGCCGAAAAGCGGCGAAGCGCGGAAAAAATCCAGCGCCCGCTGCCGGACCTGCGCCGCATCGGGCGTGAAGGCGTACATCCCGCCCAGGAGCACGCCCAGGCTGGAACCGGCGAGGCAATCGATGGTCACGCCCGCCTCGGCCAGGACGGTCAGCACTCCCAGATGACTCATGGCCCGGCTGCCGCCGCCGCCCAGGACCAGGCCGAAGCGGGGACGTTCCGGGGCGGGATTCGAAAGCGCCAGGTTGGGGCAATGTTGAGTGATGGCAGACTCCTGAAATAATGCTGTCCGTTGTAGAAATTTTGCACCCTGGGTCCGCTCAGCCGACGGCCTTCGGCTGGCGTGAAGCACTGGCGCTTTTACGCCGAGTGCCTATTTGGTTGTCCGGCGATAAAGCGTGTGTTCGTCGACCTGCCAGCGCATGTCGAAAAAACCGGCCAGTTCGGCTTCGTTGGTCCCGTCGTACGGGCAGCTGCGGTCGCTGAAAATGATGAAGTCCGGCACCAGATCCCATTTGTGATTGATAGGCAGGTTAAGGCCGTAATACAGCCCGTCCAGCACCACCACGTAACGTTGCGGGTGGTCGGGATGGGGATAGACGACGGCCAGGCCCAGATTCTCGCCCTGAACCTCGTGTTCGCCGATGGCGTAACCGGCCGGCAGGAACTTGAGCGGCAGTCGCGCGCCGATTTTGGCCAGCACCGAATTGGTGCGCGGGGAACCGAAGAGCACCAGGTTAAAGGCCGATTCGTCTTCGGCCGTGATCTCGCGGTCGATTTTGCGCCGCGCACGCCCCTTGGCGAAGTCCAGCCAATCGGCGGCGAAACGGTCGGCGGTCTGCTTAAGCTGCTGTTGCGCGTCGCTTCCTCCCCCCGTGCCCTGGACCAGCAAAAACGGCCCGTTGAAGGCCTCTTTCACCGGCCCGCAGATTTCGGCGGTTTTAAACCGAGCGTAACCGTTGTCCGCGCCGGAACGAATCGCCCCTACGGGCAAAGGCAAAGGTTGATGATCGGCCGGCAAGGCATTCTGGGCCCACTCCCACGCCCACGAATTCAGGTTGGATTGGCCGTAGAATTCGGAGCCCTCGGGCAGCAATTGAAACGACATCACATTGTCGGCGAGCTGAAGGGCGAAAGCTTTGCGCGCGGGCAACGGCGTGACGGCAAACGAAGCAATTTCTCCCCAGCGTGGAATCAGATTTGCCGCCAGTCCGAATTTGCCGGCATATTTGAGCGTGACCGTGGCGTGGCGGATGATCGCAGGGCGCTCCAACCGCTCAGCGAGCAGCCAGCGATAAGCATTGGGATCGCTGACCTCGGCGCTGAAGTACCAGTGATCCAGGCCGGGGCCGGGGGTTACCAGGCGCATCCGGCCGGCCGGGGGCCGCAGGCGTTCGAATATGCGGGTGCTGTGGCCGGGCTTGACCAGATTGTCGTCGACCGGATGGACGGCCCGGATGGGCGTGTCGCGCAGGGTCTGCCAGAGGGTGTACGGGTTGTCCGCATCGATCAGCGCCCGTTTGTAAAAAGGCAGCGTCTCGCGGCTGACTCCGGCGGCGGCAAGTACGGCCGCATGCCAGTAATACAAGTCCCTCCGCCCAGACCAGATCTGGGCGCCGGCGAAGCGGTCGGGATAGTGAGTAAGCATTGTCCAGACGCCGCTGCCGCCCATCGAATAACCGGCCAGATAGATCCGCCGGCGGTCGAGTTTCACCCGCTTGGCCAACTCCTCGATGCTGCGCAGGACGTCGACCTCGCCGATGGTGAGAAAATCCGTGTTGCTGCGGCCGAAGGGGGCCAGCAGCGCGCAGCCCAGGTTTTCCATCGCCGCCGCCAGTCGGGAATCGATTTCGAACCAGTCGAGTTTGTTGTACGTCGGCACGTAACCGTGCAGCATGACGATCAGCGGCCAGCCTGCGGACGGAGCGGCGACTTGTTCCGGCAAGAAATAGCGGTAAGGCTGGGCCGACCCGTCGCTGGCGCAGAGATAGGCGGACTCCTGAATGCCGGTGCGCCCGGCCAGCAGGTCGCGGCTCTCGCTCTCTGCTCGCCGGCAGGCAGTCAGTCGTTCCAGCACGCTCTGAAGCGCCAGCCCGTAATACTCCGTCCGGCGCTGTCGCCCGGCCCGCAGCAATTCCAGTTGATCGAGGGTGAGACGAGCCAGGGCGACATTGCCGAATTTGTCTTCCGAAGCGGCTGCGAATCCGGCGGCCAGGGTTTCGATGCGTGAAACCAGGCCGGCTTCACGGTAGGCGGAGGCCTGCACCCGGGCAAACGGCCGTCCCTCGGCCAGCAACTCCATTTCCACCGTCAGCCGGCCGTCCTTCTCGGCCGGCGGCGCACAGGTTCCGGTCCAGCCGGTCCGGAAGAAATCAACAATTGGCCCAAAATCGATCTGGGTGGGGGCAGTTTGCGGGGCGACGCTCAGCCGGCCGGCAAAATTGCCCGGACAGAAGGCGGCCCCGCGCAAGGGCAGCAACTCCAGGCGCAGGCTGCTGGCGCGATCGACGAATGGGGGATGAAAGCGCAGTCGAAAAGACCGGCTCGCCAATTGGGCAAAATCCGCGGCCGGCAAAAAATCCGGCGGCAGTAGCGAGCTAAGCACAGCCGTCGGTTGTGCGGCGGCCTCGGTCAGATGCGGCTGGCGCTCGGGTTCGGGGAGGCAATTGTCGGCCAGCCGGACCAGGAGCGGCAACGATGCCGTGGAGCCGAGGGAGAGTTTTGGCGCTGCGGCGGGAGAAAGGCTCCCGGCTGGGGTCCAGACGCCGGTTACGCCGGGGCCGCACTCCAGCCGGCATTCGGCGGACGGACTGGCCCGCAGCAGCGTAAAAGCGTAATGAATGCCCGCCGCAGGGGTGTCCGGCGGCGGCGTCCGCCGCGATTCGGAGGCCAGGGCGGCCCCGGGGGTAAGGTTGACCAGCCGCCAAGGCAGGGCGGCCGGGGGCGGGGTCCGCCCCAGGGCGGCCTTTTCCAATTCCGGCTGCGGCTGGACGAAAGGCCCGGCCACCAGCCAGGCGCTGACCACGTTTTCCGTCAGCAGGAACGCCTGCGACTCGGCGGGGGCGACTGCCGTTTCGGCCGTCGGCGCGGTTAAAGCTCGCAGTCCGGCCAGCAGAACTGTCCCGAAGATCCAGGCCCTGCGGCCCCCACACTGGCGACGGCCCATGCTTAGCCTTCCCGTCAAACGGCCGGGAGTCAGATCTCGTCCAGCCAATGCGGCGTGCTGAAATCTTCCGGCTTTTTCGGCGCGGCCGGACGCGACGGGGGCGCGGCCGGTTGGGCCGGTTTGGTCGGCGCGGGCGGGCTGGCCGGCGCCGGCCGCGGGTTGTGCCCGTTTTGCAGATAGAAATCCAATCCCGTCAACGGACCGCCGTTCGAGGCGTTCGCGTTCGCCTGAGCCGGGCGTTCCGGCTTCTCCGGCCGCTGGGGCGCAGGAGCCGGCTTGACCGGAGCGGGGGCCGCCTTTTGGGCGGCGGCCGGCTCGGCGGGCCGGCCGGAGTTATTGTTGTCGGCCGGGGTCGCGCCCTGGCCGCCTCCCGAGCGTTTCCGCCGGCCGCGGCTGCGCCGCCGGCGCTTCTTGCGCTCGCTGGGACTGCCTTCATCATTGTGCGGGCCGGAGGCGGGCAGGTTCTCGCCTTGGTCGTCAGATTCGGCGTCCGCAGGGCCGCCCGTTGCGGTCTGGACCTCCGGGGCCGGTCGCGGTTCGGGATCGGCTTCGCCGCCCTCGTCCGGTTCGTCGTCGGGAATCTCCGGCATCTCGAACGGGTCGCGGTGCGCCTCCCGCCGGGAGGAATCACGCCGGTCCGAAGGCTCGTTCCCCTGCCGGGCCTCGCGCGGATCGGGCAGCCCGTCGCGCCGGTCGAGCTGCTCCTGATAGGCCTCCCGCCAGCGGGTGGCTTCGGTCAGCTCCTGGCCGGAGGCGACCAGCCGGATCTCGTACAGCGCCAGGGCTTCGAGGAAGTAATCCTGCGTCGTGAAGCGCTGCTTGGAGAAGCGCCGCCGCGCGCCGCCGACAAAGCGTTTCTGGGCGATGACAATCCGCGAGAGGCTGTCGAGAATCCGCCGGGGAATGCTCATGCGTTCGTGCGCGGGCTTGAGCGCCGCCTGCAACGCCGAAAGCAGGCCGTGCCCTTCGCCGCCTTCGGCGGCCTGGGCGTCCAGCAGAGGCATGAAGATCGTGGCCAGGATGAGCGCTTGGGTCGGTTCGGGCAGGGTGGTGTCGCCCCGGTCCAGCGCCCGCAGATAATTCCAGAACGGCGATTCGTCCCCGCCGGACCCGGTGATGAACTCGTCCAGATTGGGGAAGATCCGGGCCAGCAGGCCGGTTTTGCGCAGCAATCGAAAGGCCGGCTCGCCCGAGTTGAAGCCGAAGAGGCGGAAGACCTCTTCGAGCAACCGCGGGGCGGCGGCCTTGTCGATCTCCGCGTGGTGCCGTTCGAGGGCGGCGTAGGTGTCGGGCTCGATGGAGAATCCGAGGCGCGCGGCGAAGCGCACCGCCCGCATCATGCGGATCGGGTCTTCGCGGAAGCGGATGTCCGGGTCGCCGATGGCCCGCACCAGCCGGTTCTGCAAATCGGCCAGGCCGCCGACGTAGTCGATGACGTTGTAGGTGTCGATGTCGTAGAAGAGGCCGTTGATGGTGAAATCGCGGCGGCGGGCGTCCTCTTCGGGCGTGCCGAAGGTGTTGTCGCTGGTCTGGAGCAGGTTGGGTTCGCCGTTCTCCGCCGGTTCGTTGTTTTCGGCCGCCTCGGGCTGGCGGCGGAAGGTGCTGGTTTCGATGATCTTGTCGCCGTATTTGATGTGGGCCAGGCGGAAGCGCCGGCCGATCAGGAAGCAATTGCGAAACATGGCCCGGATGGCGCGGGGGTTGGCGTTGGTGCCGACGTCGAAATCCTTGGGCCGCCGGCCGAGGAGCAGGTCGCGCACGCCGCCGCCGACCAGGTAGGCGATCTGGCCGCGCCGGGCCAGGCGGTAGAGGACTTTCAGCGCGTCGGGGTCGATGTCGCGGCGGGAAATGCAGTGCTGCGACCTGTTCCAGACAACAGGTTGGGTACGGTTCATGACGGTTTCTTTCTTGCGGGGAGAGCGCGGCGGGAGAGGGCGTCAGGGCGAAACGAAACGGCCCGCAGGCCGCGAACGCCGGGGGCGTCCGCCCGGAGAATCCTGGTCCCTAGTCGTCTTCGCGAACGATGCGCGCGCCCAGCGCACGCAGGCGTTGATCGATCTTTTCGTACCCGCGGTCGATCTGCTCGATGTTGCCGATCACACTCTCGCCTTGGGCGCAGAGGCTGGCAATCAGCAGGGCCATACCGGCGCGGATGTCGGGGCTGGTCATGTTGGCCGCGTGCAGGCGGTTGGGTCCGATGACCACCGCCCGGTGCGGGTCGCACAACACGATCTGGGCCCCCATGTCGATCAGCTGGTCCACGAAGAACATGCGGCTCTCGAACATTTTCTCAAAAATAATCACGCTGCCCTTGGCCTGCGTGGCCGCCACCGTGGCCACGCTGGTCAGGTCGGCCGGGAACCCCGGCCAGGGGGCGTCGTCGATCTTGGGGATCGCCCCCCGGTAATCGCCCTGGATCTTGAGCGGCTGCTGCGCCGGCACGAAAAGGTCCGGACCGCGCGGCTCGGCCACGATGCCCAGTCGGGCGAACTGGTACAGGATCATGCGCATGAATTCGGGCGAAGCCATCTCGATGGTCAGCTCGCCGCCCGTGACCGCCGCCAGGACCATCAGGCTGGCGACTTCGATATAATCGGCCCCCAGGCTGGTCTGGGCCGTCCCCAGGTGCTTGACGCCCTCGACGCGCAGCTCGTTGGAGCCGATACCCGTGACCCTGGCCCCCAGGGCGTTGAGCAGGTTGGCCACCTCCTGGACGTGCGGTTCGCCGGCGGCGTTGCGGATGATGGTCTGACCTTCGGCGAAGGCGGCGGCCATCAGCGTGTTCTCCGTGGCCGTGACCGAAGCCTCGTCGAGCAGGATGTCGGCGCCTTTCAGCCCCTGCGGAGCGCGGACCTGCACCGTGGCATTGACGGTGACCTCGGCGCCCAGGGCCTGCAAAGCCAGCAGGTGCGTGTCGATGCGCCGCCGGCCGATCCGGTCGCCGCCGGGGAAGGGCAGGATCAGTTCGCCAAAACGGTGCAGGAGCGGGGCGGCCAGCAGGATGCTGCCCCGGACCTTGCGGCAGAGCTCGGCGTCCAGCGGGCTGTTGCGCAGCGAATTGCTGCGGATCTCGACCTCGTGCTCGCCGCTAAAGGTCAGTTCAGCGCCCATGCTTTCGATCAGCCGAAGCATGGTGTTGACATCACCGATGCGGGGGAGGTTGCGGATCGTTACCGGGCCGTCGGCCAGCAGGGCACAGGCCAGGATCGGCAGTGCGGCGTTCTTGTTGCCCGAGGCTTTGATCCGGCCGCCCAGGCGTTCGCCGCCAGTAATACGAAATCGGCTCATCAACTGCTTCCGTTCGGAAATCCGCTTGGATGACAATCGTTAAGGCAAAATATTACGCATTCGCCGGCGGCCTGTCAAGCCGGTGGCGGCGACGCAGGGCTAGATGCTGACCAGCAGCAGGAACTCGTCGGGGTTGACCGAATCAACCGCCAGAACCAGGCGTCGGCGTTCTTCAAGCTTGGCGACCACGCTGCCCACCAATTCTCCCAAGTTGCTACTTTCAAATCGGTTAGGCAAAGCGAGTTGATCGATGCGCTCTAGTTGGCTGGTGATTTCTTTGATTTTGTGCAGTAGCGCTTGGTACAGCGACTGCTCCTCAACCAGGCGCACATGCTCCGTACCGATGGCGTTGATGCGCTGTTCCTGTTTGATTCGTTCGGCCATGCAGGTAATCTTCATGGCCAACCCCACATGGTCGATCTGGGGCAATTCGGCCACGATCGTCTCCCGATCCTGCTGTTCGGCCAACAGGTGGTTGATGCGTTTTTGCAGCTCTTTAACGCGATTTTCCAGCTGATACTTGCGGTCGTGAATGCGGGAAAAGCGCGCCCAGTTCTGGGGGACGATCAGGTGGTTCCACCACCGCAGGCGGTTGACGATAAGCGCCGCGCTTTCCGGGGGGAAGCTGCCTTTTTCGATGGCTTGCACCTTGTCTTCGGCGTCGCTGTTGATGCGGATGGCCAGGGCCACCCCGCACCAGCCGCCCTGAATCAGGGTGATCACCCCGAAAAAGTAGCTGGCTCCCGGCTGGTTGAAGGCCAGGCACAGCAGAGTCAGCGCGCCGGTAATGATGACCGAACCCAGCGGCGGCTTGGGGTAGGACCGGTTCATGGTCAGCTTGTATTCGGCGGCGGTTTTGGCGCAGAGCAGGGCCAGCAAATCCTCGGCGTAGAGCACTTCGCTACGCGTCTCCGAGCTGATTGCCGACATACAAGCCCATCCCTAGAATTTGGAAAAACTGCTTCCGGTGGGCTTGTAACCAAGCCGTCGACGGCGACCCCTAGGCTGCGGGGCGGCAGAATGCCCGAAAAATTCTGCCAGAAAGATTATAATGATTTTTACGGCAATTTATAATTTTTTACGCATTATTTTATCTCATCCGAACCAGCCAAGGAGGCGGGAATGGCGCTTAGCTGCAAATTGTGCGGCCAGGAGATCGAAGCCTTGGGCTGCGGCCGTTGCCGCCAGTGTCGGCAACTGGTCTGCGCCGATTGCGTGGCCGAGGAGAGCGCCCAAGGGGTGCTCTGCAAGAATTGTGCGCAAAGACCGAGCGCTTCGGCCGCCCCGGAGGCGGAAGCCCCCGCCGAGCCAACGCCCGCCGCGGCGGCCAGCGGCCATCGGCCGCCGCACAGCGGAATGGGGCCGCTGCTGGTGCCGCTTTGGGCCTGGATGACGATCTGCCTGCTGCTGGGCCTGGCCTTTGCCGCCATTGCCTTCTTTCCGGGATTGAAGGCCGCCTATCTGGCCCGCCAGGTCCGGTCGGCC